>CAUJFL010000051.1 GCA_963169165.1 Myxococcota bacterium
TGCTCGACACCCAGGGCTTTGCGGTCGGAGGGACGCGAGGCGAGCGAGCTGCGGATGGTCACGGGCGTGGTCATGATCAAGGGAACAAGCGGGACTTGCGATGGATTCCCATGCAAATTCTAAACCAGGGGATCCCTCAGACCGCAGAGACGCCGCCGACGCCGCGTGGGCGCGGCTGCGCGCGTGGCTCAGCGATCACGGGGTGTTAGGTTGGTCGAGTGTTAGATTGGTCGAGTGACAGCCTCACGCGACCTCGTGGGCGTCGAGCACCCACGCGAGCTCGCGCGGGACACGAGCTCGGGCGTCGTCGGGCGGCCGTGGGCGCGTCGCCGAGAGCGTGCTCCACAGCAGGATGTTGCCGCGGGCGCGCCCCGAGCGGACGAGCTGGCGGAGCCCCACCAGCGCCTTGGCGCTGTAGGTGACCTCGCCTGGCGCGCCCGTCAGTCTGTGAACGTCGTCCATGGCGGCCACCGCCTCGGGCGTGGGCTCGCCGTAGCCGGGACCGAGCGCGCCGCCGTGGAGCGCGAACCTCGGCGCGCGGCGCCTCGCGCTTCGGTAGGTAGGTGAGCGCGCCTCGAGCCAGCGTCGGGTCGCGTCGAGCACGAGGCGCACCGTCAGGCGGTTGCAGGCGATGGGATCGGTGATCCGCACGCCGATGATCTCCGTGTCCCACCCGAGCCACGCCGCGCCGAGCGCGAGCGCCGCGAGCGTGCCCGAGCTCCCCGTCGGCAGCACGATGTGGTCGGGGCGGGGCAGCTCCCCGCGTCGGACCTGCGCGTCCAGCTCGAGCATCGCGTCGACGTAGCCGATGTTCGCGAGCGGCGTCGGCGCCCCCGGCAGGATCAGGTAGCGGTCCGGGCGGCGCTGCTCGCGCCACGTGACGGCCGCGGTGCGCGCGTAGCCGCCTCCGTGCAGCAGCCGGGCGCCCGCGGCGGCGTTCGTCAGCAGCGCCTGCTTGGCGAAGCGCGTGACCGGCTGGTCGAACATCACCGCCGTCAGCTCGAGCGAGAGGAGCCTGGCGAACAGCGCCGTGGCGGTCACCTGCGTCGACGCGAGACCCCCGGTCGTCACGATGTGCCGCGAGCCGCGCGCGATCACGTCGGCCAGCACGAACTCGTAGCGCCGGACCTTGTTGCCCCCGTAGAGCGGCGAGACGAGATCGTCCCGCTTCATCCAGACCTCCGCGCCGGGTGATGACAGCGAGGGCGCGCGCTCGACCGGCGTGGGCACGTGCGCGAGCGGCACCATCGGCAGGGTGGCGAGCTCGGGCAGCCTCTCGAACAGGAGCGGGACGCGCGGCGCGGCGAGCGACATCGGCGCGGGGAGCGTAGCCCGCAACGCCCGCGGCGCGTGTAGCATCCCGCGCGAATGTCCTTGCTCGACAGGCTCCCGTTTCGCCGGCTGTTCTCGTCGTCCCGTGTCCGCGGTCGGCGCGTGTTCATGACCGAAGGCCGCGCGCAGATAGAGATCCGCGGCGTCACGCCAGAGTCGGCGCCGCGCCTCGCGCGCGATCTCTCCCGCGCCGCCGTCCGGAACCCGCATGTGCGATGGGTCGAGCTCGTGGCGCCGATGTCGCGCGCGTCGTTCTCGTTCGAGCGCGGCGCTTGCACGGCGGTCGAGCTCGTCGGGATCGTCGAGGCCGCCGAGGAGGCGTGCGAGCTCTCGGCCGCGGCGCTCCCGGCGACCACCTCGCACCCGGTCGACGCCGAGCACGAGGCGTTCACCGAGCTGGAGATCGCGGCCAACGGCGTCGGGTTCGCGCTCGGGGCGCTCCTGCGAGCGTCGCCGCTCCCGCCGCTCGGGTTCGGCGTGAACGCGTCGACGGTGCTGACGGTGCTCGACGCCGTCCCGCGGCTGAGGCGCGTGATCGAGGAGCAGATCGGCCGCGACAACACCGAGCGCGCGCTGCGCCTCTCGCTGCCGCTGACGCAGGGGCTCGCGCAGCGGACGCTCGCGCAAGGCGTCGAGCTCGCGGCGCGCGCGACCGCGCTGTCCGAGGCCCGCGCGCGTCGTCGCGTGTTCGAGTCTCGCGCCGACGACCTGATGTCGCAGCCCGGCGAGTACGTCCCGCCGAGCCCGCCGCCGTCTCGCGCCGAGCTGCCGAGGGGCCCGATCGAGCGCTACGAGGGCTCTGCGTGGATGGTGTCGCTCGGCGCGTTCGCGGTCAGCCTCGCCGCCAGCCGCAGCGCGCAGGCCGCCGTCGCGTCGCTCCTGGTCGGGCTGCCGAAGGCCGCGAAGCTCGGGCGCGAGGCGTTCGCGGCGCATTTCACCACGGTGCTCGCCGCGCGCGGCGGCGTGACGCTCGATCCCGGCGCGCTCCGCAGGCTCGATCGCGTCGACACCGCCGTCTTCCCCGCCGAGCTCTTCGGTGACGTCGATCCGACCGCCGGAGCGCCGCCGTGGCTCGAGGCGCTCATCGCGGCCGCGCGCGAGGCCAAGATCACGCTAATCGTCGCCGCCGAGGAGCCTCACAGCTGGGCGGGGCTCGGCGCAGACGCCGTCGTGCTCGGCGGCGCGTCGCTGAGCGACTCGGTGCGGCGCCTGCAGAACGAGGGGCGCGTCGTGATGCTGGCCGATCGCGCGCGCTCCGGCGCGCTCGGGCTGGCCGATCTCGGGGTCGGCCTCGTCCGCGCGGGCGCGCCCACGCCGTGGGGCGCGCACCTCCTCGTGCGTGACGATCTCTCCGAGCTCCCGCTGCTCTTGTTCGCGTGCGCGGCGGCGAAGAAGACCTCGACGCAGAGCGTGAACGTGGCGCTCGCGGGCGCGGGGCTCGGCTCGTTCGTCTCGGCCGGGGGACTGTTCTCCAACGCGCGGCGGGTGA
>CAUJFL010000052.1 GCA_963169165.1 Myxococcota bacterium
GACAGCGGCCGCGCTCCCCGCGACCACCCACTCCCAGCGCGTGCCGCCGAACACGACCAGCGCGACGCCGAGCGCGATGACGAACGGCGCCGGCCACGCGTGGGCCGGCCGGAGCCCGCGCGCGCGCCGCAGCGACAACACGAGCAGCGACAGCCCGGTCACGCCGTACTGCGACAGCACGGCGACGCTCGTCAGCGCGAAGAGCTGCCCACCCGAACCCATGAGCAACAAAACTGACACCAGCAAGACCGAGACGACGACCGCCGCGCGCGGGACACCGCGCGGATCGCTGCGAGCGAGCGCCGGGCCGACGTGCTCGGCGCCGAGCCCGGCGAGATACCGCGGCGTCATCACGATCATTCCGAACGCGATGCCGAGCGCCGAGAGGCTGGTGCCGACGTGGATGAGCTCGCCGAAGCCGGGCCCGCCGAGCGCGGTCGCGGCGTCTCTCAGCGGGGAGGCGCTCGTCGCGAGCCCGACGACGTGCCCGATCGCCGCGCGCTGCAGCAGAACATACAGGAGCGCGGCCAGCGTCATCGTGCCGAGGATCGCCGCGGGGACGGCGCGGGATGGCGCGCGCGCCTGGCCGCTGACGAGCGGGACGATCTCGAAGCCCTGGTACGCGAACGTCACGGTGAGCGCCGCGCGCGCGAGCTGTCCGAGCGGCGGGCTCTCGGCGTGGACGGGCGGCGCCGTCGGCGCGACGAAGAGCGAGAGGGCGACCAGCGCGACGAGCGGCGAGAGCTTCAACAGCGTCAGCGCGGACCAGACGCTGGCCGACGGGCTGAGGCCGAGGGCCGACACGCCCGCGAGCCCGATCGTCACCGCGACCATCACGGCGCGCTCGGCGCCGCCCGACAGCGACGCGCCGTGGTGAACGAGCCCCGAGACCACGGCGGCCGTGCTCGCGACCGCGCTGAGATACGCGATCCACCCAACGAAGAACGCCGCGGCCTCGCCGAAGGCCGCGCGCGCGTAGACGATCGGCCCGCCGTCCTCGGGGAGGTGTGCGGCGAGCCTCGCGAACGCGGCGGCCACGGGGAGCAACAGCGCGCCGACGGCCGCGAACATCGCGACGCCGACCCAGCCCGGCGCGAGGCCCGCGACCACGCTGGGCGCGAAGAAGATCCCGACGCCGACGACGCCGTTCAGCCCGAGCGCGAGCAGCGAGCCGACGCCGAGCGGGCGAGGCTGGGCGTCCACGCGCGCCTCAGTCGACCAGCTCGGTGAACCGCCACCGCACGAGCGAGCTCGCGGCGTCGCGCGCGGACGCGTCGTCGTGACCGAAGCGAGCGCGCAGAGTCTGGCGCATCTGCTCGACCTCCCTCGCGCGCTCGGTGGAGAGGCCGGCGCGGGCGCCGTCGCGGAGGCTGACCACGAGATCCCGGCACAGCAGCGCGACCGCGCGGCGCCGCTCGGCGAACACGGTCCTGCGCATCCGGTTGACGTGGTCGGGGAACACGACGAGCGGCTCGACCTTCTCGCCCGGGTGATCGATCGCCCAGGCCGCGATCGCGTTGAACAGCCCGCGGCGGTACTCGACGCCGTCGCCGACGACGCCGAGCAGGCCCTCGACGGCCGCCATCATCGCGCCGTCGGGGTCCTCGTCGACGCCGGTCGCGCGGTTGCGGATCTTCTCGCCCTTGGTCCAGACGCCGACGTGGGTGACGTAGCGCTCGAAGAGCTCGGCGTAGGTGGCGTCGTCGACGAACCCGCTCGCGATGCGCATCTCCTCTTCCCAGGTGTCGAAGAGGTGGCCGCGAAGCTCCTCGAGCATCGCCGTCGTGTCGTGGTAGCCACCGTCGGCCGCGGGCAGCTCGAGCCAGTCGAACTCTTGCTTCTGCGCCGCGAGACGCGCGAGCTCCTCGAGGACCCCGAGCGGCGACAGGTGCCCGAGCTCGGGGTGCTGGGCGGCGTTGAGGATCACGCCCCGCATCTCGCGCGGGCTCGCGCCGATCTGACCCTCGTACACCGCGTCGCGCGCGCGCTCCGACACGAGCTCGTCGAGGTGCGCGCGGAGCACCTTCTTGGCGTCCGCGTCGAGGCGCTCGGGCAGCCTCGCGCGCGCGTACAGCTCGAGCTTCTCGAACGCCGACAGCGACGTGACGATCCTCGCCATCTCACCCGAGTAGCGCGCGGGCTCCGGCTTGAGCAGGCGCGACAGGACCGCGAACATCGCCGCGATCGTCGTCGCGTGCGGCGCGACGAACACACGCAGCTGCGGCACGATCTGCGCGTCGTAGATGGCCCGCTCGTCGAGGTACGACAGGAGGTAGGGCGCGCGGATCAGCTCGAACCTGCCGCGGAAGCTCGCCCACTCGGGGTGCTCGCGGAGCGCCTCGAGGTGGACCTCGTTGGCGCTGCCGACCATCACGCAGTTGAGCTGCAGGCTCTGCTGGGTGAGCGCGACCTCGCCCGTCTCGACGCTGAGCTGCAGGTATTTGTAGGCGTCGAGGGGCCGCTTCAGCAGATCGGAGAACTCGAGCACCCCGCCTTGAGCCTCGACGAGCTCGCCGTGGGCCTCGAACAGCGTCACCGCCTGCAGCGCGGTCGGCAGGGCGGCGAGGTTGCGGTCGGCCGTCACCTGGCGCTCGCTCGCGTCGACGGCCATCTGCGGGCCCACGGTCGACGCGGCGACGCGGTACCTGTGCGACACGAAGCAGCGCTCCACCTGCACGTGCCGCAGCACCTCGGAGAGATCCCCCTTGTAGGTCGTCATCAGCGCGTCGACGATCTGCTGGTTCTTCTGCGAGAGCATCCCGCGGTCGAGCCAGTCGGGCGGCGGCTCGGCGTCGGCGGGCAGCAGCTCGGCGAGCAGCGCGCGGCGATCGGGGATCGGCAGCAAGAACAGCGGATGATCGCGGACCTCGACGACGAGGCGCGCCTCGATCTGCGCCTCGTCGAGGTGCGCGAAGCTCTGCCTCGCCGGGAGCTTCGCGCCCTCTTCGCCGCCGAAACCGAGCGGTCCGCGCAGCGTCTTCTGGCTGGGGAAGACCCAGTGGAAGCGGTACATCGCGCCCTCGTCGAGCGTCGAGTAGTGCTCGAGCGCGCGGAACAGGCACCCGACCAGCGTGCTCTTCGCGCTGCCGTTCGGGCCGTGCAGCAGGACGAGGCGGTTGGGGCGTCCCTCGCGGGCGAAGTTGGAGAGGACGCGGAAGAGCTCGTTCTGGAGCGCCTCGTGGCCGACGAGCGCGTCGCGACGCTGACCCGGCTCGAGGAACGGGAGATCGAACAGGTTGAACCGGCGCGCGGCGCCCCACGGCCGCTCGACGTCGCGCTCGCCATAGTGGACGAACGCGTCGCGCACGTAGCGGGACGCGTCGCGCGCGTGGCGAGCCGGGTGCGCGGCGAGCACCTCGAGGTACTCGTCGAACGAGAGGAGCCGCTGCTCGGTCCGGTACCGCTCCTTGACGCGGGCGACTGTGGCCTCGAGGCGGCGCGCCGCCAGCTGCTTCGGATCGTCGGTCGTCACGGCGCGGCTCCTCTCTGTCTCGTCAGGGCGGTCCGGGGATGCCGGTCTTCGGCCACTCGGCCTCGGAGATCGAGCGCGCGTTGAGCGTCCCGCGCCCCTCGCCGCTCTCGATCGTGCCGAGCAACACCTGCGGCGACGCCATCGAGCCCTGCCCGCGGAACACGCCGTCGTCCTCGTGGAACTGCGCCGACAGCTTGATCTTCTGCACGGTGACGGCGGGCGAGGTGACCTTCACGTCGGTCGGCTCGATGGCGAAGTTGGTGACGCCGTTGCGATCGTCGGCGCACCCGCTCACCGTGAACGAGAAGCCGACCGGGGGCTTGTCGTTCGCGTAGAAGTCGCCGAACTCGTCGGCGCTCGTCGGCCGCTCGGACGGCATCACGCAGGTCGGCGCCGCCACGCCCTTCGTGCGACAGACGTTCTTCGAGCCGCAGTCCGCCGCGCAGCCTGGCAGCCCCGGCGTGCGGTCGGCGTTGGTGAACTGCCCGACGAAGTGACCGGTCTTCGGATCTACCTTCAACAAACCATACAGTTGAATTTGAATGCCTTTGATCGGGGCCTCGAGATCGATCAGGAAGAAGTAGCCGCCCGACGGCATCGACGAGCCTTGCCCCGAGGCGCCGCACTCGAACTTGTAACCAAACTTGACGAGCTTGCGCGCCTCGACGCGCGAGCCGTCGACGCTCTCGGTGCCCGGCTCGAGGACCACGGCGAGGCGCGGGCCGACGGGGGGCTCCTTGTCGAGCTTGATGGTCACGCTCGAGCCGTCGGCGGCGACCTCGTGCGTGCCGCCGACGTCGGTCGCGCCCGGCTGCGTCGAGAACAGGACGTCGAGCTGCGTGTTCGGATCGGCGTCCTCGTCGTAGAGGTTGCCCTCACCGTCGACGTCGTAGCGGACGATCTTGAGGTTGAGCGTCGAGGCGACGATCGAGGGCTTGAACGTGATCTGGATCGGCGCCGACGTGTCGAGCAGGATGTTGTCGCTCGGGCCGACCAGCGCGGGCACGGGCGCGGGGTGGTACGTGTCGCACGCCGAGGCGGGGACGAGGGCCGCGAGGCCGATGAGCGCGAGGAGGAGGGGGTGTCGCATGGCTTGTCTCGGCTCAGAAGAAGACGGTCGTGCGGGCCTGCGCCATCACGCTGCGAGCCGCGAGGCCGTCGCGATCCTTCAGCGCGGAGCCGGGGAAGAGGATGGCGCCCTCGAGGTCGAGGATGAAGTGCTCCTCGAAGCGGTACTGCACGCGGCCGTCGAGCTCGGTGCCGTAGTAGCGCCCCGGCTTGCCGCCGGCGAAGTTGACGAGATCGTCCTGGATGGACCCGCCGTCGCGCGCCTGGAGCGAGCCGATGGGATCGTTGACCGGCGACGGCGCCCACGCCATCAGCACGCCGCCGCGCAAGAGGAGCGCCGGCGTCGGCCTCACGTCGAACTGCGGGAACAGCGCGAACGCGTTGGTGAACGAGCCGCGCGTGTTGACCGCCTCGGCGGGGAACGTGCGCGCGCCGAGGCGGCGCAGCAGCTCGACACCCGCCGCCGACGAGCGCGCCGACGCCGAGTGCATCACGTGCTTGAACAGCAACAGGCCGACGTTGGTGTCCTCGGCGAACGTGAAGCCGGTGAGCGGCGTGCGCGGCGACGGATCAGGGTCGCCCGACGCGTAGTCGACCTCGAAGTAGGCCGAATAGCGTGGGCGATCGTAGCGCACGACGCCCCTCCCGCCGTATCCGCGGATGGCCTGGTCGACCGGCGGATCGTTGGTCAGCAGGCCGTAGGCGGTCGAGATCTCGCGCGTGGTGCCCTGGTTGGTGACGACCTCGAAGCCGACGTACACGTCGCCGAAGTGGCTCATCGCGCGCAGGCCGAGGTTGTGGATCTTGCTGCCGAACTCGCCGTCCCAGCGGTAGGCGTGGTTGCCGGCGATCACGAGGCCGCGGCCGCCCCGGAAGCTCGGGAGCATGTAGCGGAGCGCGTAGAACACCTGGTGGACGTTGTCGCGGAACAGGTGCGGATCGTCGTTGACGTAGTGGTCGTAACCGAGCGCGAAGATCATGCCCTCGTTGGGCGACAGGTTGCGCTCGGCCTTGGGCTTCGCGGCCTCGAGCGGCTTGGTCGCGAACAGCACGCGGTCGACGAAGTTGCCCTGGCGCGAGAAGCCGAAGCGGTTGGGGCGACCGTCGCCGTCGTTGTTCTGGACGCCCGCGCCGATGTTGACCGGCTGGCGCCCGACGCGGAGCAGGCCGATCGGCAGCGACACGTCGCCGTACAGGCGGCGCACGCGCATCGGCTCGCCCTGGCAGAGGCCGTAGGCGTAGCTCTTCGCGTCGATGGGATCGCTGCCGCGGTACTGCACGCAGGCGGTCGTGACGTTCGGGTTGCGCGCGTTGACGTTGATGCCCGCGTTGGGCGCGGGCGTCGTGCCGGTGTTGCCGTTGTCGCCCCACATCACGCCGTCGAGCACGTCGGTCGACGTGACGATCTTGACCTTGTCGCGGTAGTCGACGGTGAGATCGACGCGCAGGCGGTGCTCGATCCACGACGCGCGCCGACCGAGCGTGCCGGTGGGATCGATCGGGTTGATGTAGAGGCCGTTCGCGCGGTACTCGAGCGCGGGCCGGATGCCATAGTCTCCGAACGCGGTGCGCACCGGCGGCGCGGGCGGATCGGGATCGGACCACGGCTGCTCGGCGCGAGCTTCGTGGCAAAGCGATGCGAGGGCCGCGACGATCGACGCGGCAACGAGGCGACGCATGCGTCGCAGCCTAACGGAACGCGGGGCCCGATGGGCAGAAGAATCCCCGTGATTTCAAGGCGCCGCGCGGCGACGCCTCGCCCGCCCGAACACGATCGCGCACGCGAGCGCGGTGAGCGCGAACCTCGATCCGCCGCCGGGGTGACGGGAGGTCGCGCAGCCGCCCCTCGCCGCGCTCGCCTCGGTCGCGATCCACGGATCGGCGCCGACCGGGAGCGTCGCCGTCCCGAGCGTCTCGCCCCGATACGAGACGGACAGCGTCAGGCGCTCGCCGCCCGCGCCCTCCGCGCCGACGAAGCGCAGCTCGGCGACGCCGGGGCCCAGGCGGCGCGGCGGGGTCGTCACGACGCCGTGCTCGATCGCGACGCGCAGCTCGGACGCGTCGACGTCGGCCGGCCTGCCGTCCGCGTCGCGCAGCTCGACGAGCGCCGTGACGGGGAACGAGCGATCGGGCCGCGCGTACGCCGCGCCCACGTGCAGCCACGATCTCGCGGGGCTCGGCGCGCGCGTCTGGCCGAGCAGCCTGAGCTCGAGCGCGTCGAGCGCGCCCGCGAGATCGAGCGCGCCGGGGCCGAGCTGGTACGAGTACGGCACGAGGCCCTCGAACGTGCGCGCGCCGCCCTGCAGCAGCGCCGTCACGTCGCGCTGCGCGAGCCGCGGGTCGCGCGCGAGCAGGACCGCCGCCGCGCCGGTCAC
>CAUJFL010000053.1 GCA_963169165.1 Myxococcota bacterium
CGTCGTTCGCGGTCGGCGGCGCGCTCACGCGGATCGCCGCAGGCAGCGCGAGCCCGATGGACTCGCTCGAGCTCGACGTCGTCGACATGGCGTGCGGGGACGACGGCGCCACGCTCGTCGCCGGCGCGGACCGCGTGGTCCGACTCTACGACGGCGCGCGCGCCGCGGCCGCCTTCGCCAGCGACGCCGCGCTCGCGCGCGTCGCCGTGTCCCGCGAGGGTCGGCGCTTCGCCGTCGCGACGGTCGACGGCGCGGTGACCGTCAGGGCTCGGTCGGGGGCGGTGCTCGCGCACCTCGTCGGGCCGCGCGCTCCCTCCGCCCTCGCGATCGACGGCGACGACGTCGTGGTCGCGGGGGCGGGAGAGGTCCGCGCGCTCCGCGTGGGAGACGGGCCGGTCGAGCTCGACGCGCACCGCGACGTCTTGCTCGGCGTGTCGTCTCTCGCGGACGGCGCGGTCGTCACGTGGTCCAAGGACGGCGCGGTGAACCTCGTCACGCCGCAATTTTCGGTGAGCACGCTGTCGTCGCAGGCCGCGCCCGTGACGACCGCCAGCGTGGGTGAGGTTTACCTGGTATCAGGGTCACGCGACCGCGAGGCGAGGGTCACGTCGCTCGGCGCGGCGGCGCGGCTCGCTTCGATCGGCCATCACGGCGGCTACGTCTCGGCGGTCGCGCTCTCCGAGTCCTCGGGGAGGTTCGCGACGGGGTCCGTGGATCGAAAGGTGCGCGTCGCGTCGGTGCGCGGCGGCGCGGTGGCGGTCTCGTCGCCGCTGTCCGGCGCGCCGTTCGCGCTCGGCTTCTCTCGTGACGGCGAGCGCGTCGGCGCGGTGCTCGACGACGGGACCGCGGTCGTGCTGTCCAGCGACGCCGCGCTCCAGGCGACGCTCCCGGCGCCGCTCGGCGTCGTCGAGGCGCACGCCGTCGCGCCGTCGGTGGGGCTGCTGCTGTTCGGCGGTGACGACGGGCGCGCGCTCCTGCTCGACGTCGGCGAGGCGCGCGCGCTCCCCACTCCACCTGCTCTCAACGCCCCCGTCTCCGCCGCCGCGTTCTCTCGCGCGGGCGGCGTCTTCGCGCTCGGCGACGTGGACGGCGGGGTCCACGTCGCGTCGCCAGGAGCGACGGCGTGGCGCGCGGTGCTGACGCATGGCGCGCCGGTGTCGGCCGTGGCGCTCTCCCCCGCCGAGGACCTGCTCGCGAGCGCGGGGGACGACGGCGTCCTGCGCGTGACGGCGCTGGCCTCGGGGCGACTGCTCGGCGCGTGGCGGCTGCCGGGGCGCGCCCGCGCCGTCGCGTTCTCGGCTGACGGGCGCCGGGTCCACGCGGGGGTGGGGCACGCGCTCGTCACGGTCGCGCTCGCGCCGCACCTGGACGCGGAGACGGCCGTCTCCGTGTCCGGCCGCGCGTCCAACCAGCGCCTCTGCGAAGACGGCGTCCGCGTCGTGGCGCTCGTGCCCTATCCGGCGAGCGATGGAGCGTTCGTCCGCTGCGCGCCCTGAGCCGTCGTCAGCCGAGCAGCCACTTGAACAGCATGCGCTTCGTCGTGTCGCGCGAGACGACCGCGATCGACTCGACCAGCTCGATTTCTTTGGGGCAGACCTCGACGCAGTTCTGCGCCTTGCCGCAGTCGGCGACGCCGCCGGGGCCCATCATCGCCTCGAGCCGCTCGCTCGCGTGCATCTTGCCGGACGGGTGCAGGTTGAAGAGTCGCACCTGGTTGATCGCGGCCGGACCGATGAACGGCGAGGTGTCGTTGAACTGCGGGCACGCCTCGACGCAGCAGCCGCAGGTCATGCAGCGGCTCATCATGTAGCGATCTGCCTGCGCCTCCTGGGACTCGCGAGGGCCGGGGCCGAGCTCGTGCGTGCCGTCGAGGTGGATCCACGCCTTGATCTGGCGGAGCGAGTCGAACATCCGCGTGCGGTCGACGACGAGATCTCGCACCAGCGGGAACTTGCTCATGGGCTCGAGGGTGATGACCTCGCCGTTGGGCGCCAGCTGGTCGATGAGCGCGCTGCAGGCCTGCCGGACGCTGCCGTTGATCAGCATCGTGCACGCGCCGCACACCTCTTCGAGGCACGACGACTCCCAGGCGATCGGGGCGACGGCCTTGCCGTCGACGGTGATCGGGTCCTTCTGCACCTGCTGCAGCGCGGAGATCACGTTCATCTGGGGGAGGTAGGGGACCTTGAACTCTTCCCAGCGGCGGGTGCCGCGATCGTGGTGGCCATCCTGGCGGAGCACTTTGAGGTGAACGAGACGCTGAGCCACGTGAGCGCGTTTAGTGCTCAGTCCCGTCGACGACAAGCACGTTCGCGCCAGCGTGGGGGATCTGGTAGCCGTCGCGGACCATGTCGTTCGCCGGGATCCTCGGCCAGCCCATCGCCGTCAGCACGCTGCGGCGCGCGCTCGCGACGGGCCGCGCGCACCACGCCTATCGCTTCGAGGGTCCGCCCGGCGTCGGCAAGCTCACGACCGCGCTCGCGCTCGCGCAGGCGCTGCTGTGCGACGCCCCGCGAGACGGCGAGGGCTGCGGCGCGTGCGACGCCTGCAAACGTGTCGTGACGCGCTCTTCGAGCGGCTCGCTGCCGGTTCACCCTGACGTGCTGATGGTGCAGCTCGGCCTGTACGACGCCGAGACGCTGGGGCGAAAGACCGAGGAGGTCCGTGACATCTCGGTCAATCAGATCCGCAAGGTGGTGCTCGCGCGCATGCC
>CAUJFL010000054.1 GCA_963169165.1 Myxococcota bacterium
ATCGTCTTCTTCGGGTACACGACGAACACGAGCTCGTCGGTGAGCCCCAGCGCGGCGCGCGTGTCGGCGACGAGCGCGCGGACCTCGTCGGTGGACACGCCCCAGGGCGCCTCGCCGGGGACGATCCTCGTCGCGACGAGCTGCACGTCCTCCACGCCGTACTCGGCGAGCGCCGCGAGCCACCGTGTCCCGGACAGCCCCTTCAGCAGCGCCTCCGCGGCTCGCGCGGGCGCCTCGGCGTAGGAGACGAGCGCGACGCGCGCGCGCCGGAGCGTGGGCCCTCCCGCGGTCGGGATGATCGGCAGGCCAGCGACGGTCGCCGGGGGCGGCGACGTCGCGACGTCGAGCTCGCCACCACACGCAGACAGGCCGAGCGAGAGCAGCGCGACCGCGCGGAGCCGCGTCATCGCGCGGCTGGCGCGACGCCCGGGGTCAGCACCGCGTCGCTGGCGGCGCCCTGTTCGACGTGGCACTCGTTGCACGCGCCGCCTCGGATGTTGCTGCCGTAGCTCGTGCCGTCGGGCGGCGAGATCCCGCGCCAGTCGATCGTCAGCGCGCCGCGGGCGTCGCGCTCGAGCTCGAACCACTCCCAGCCGCGCGCGCCGAACGCGTTGTAGTCGCCGCCGCGCTTGGCCATCGCGAACACCTGCCGCGTCTCGATCGGGCCGTCGCCGATCACCTTCACGAGGCGAGTGCCGATGGGCAGCGCGGCTTCGCCGGGCGCGGGCAGGCGCGAGGCGTAGACCGTGCGCGGACCCTCGATCTCGCCGATGGCGGGGACGCCGACGCCGAGAGGGAACGCCGCCCAGGACTCGAAGCCCTCGAAATCACGCGCGAACGCGACGAACGACGTGCTCTCGGGCGCGGGCGGGGGCGCGCTCGACTCGGCGCCACCGCACGCGGCGAGCGACGACACGAGCAGACAAGTGTGGGGCCGCACGCCGCAACCCTAGATCGACCCGTCGCCGCTCGCTACGGTGCCGCCGGTGAAGGCCCCTCGCTCGGCCGTCGATCGCGCGCGCGCCGTCTGGCGGTTCTTCGGACGCGGCCTGCGTGACTTCGACACGACCGCGTCGCTCGTGCCGAGCTCGCCGTTCCTCGTCGAGGCGATGTTGCGACCTGCGCGCCTCGGCGCCGCGAGGTGCGTGGTCGAGCTGGGCACCGGGACGGGCACGTTGACCCGCGAGATCCTCGCGCGCGTCGGCCCCGCTTGCGTGGTCTACGGCGTCGAGCTCGATCCCTCGCTCGCCGACGCCACCCTCCGTCGGTGCGCCGATCCACGGCTACGCGCGCTGCGAGGCAGCGCCGCGGATCTCGCGCGGCTGCTCGAGCCCGCGCACCTCGGCGCGGTCGACGCGATCGTGTCGTCGCTCGGGCTGTCGCTGATGGACGAGGAGCAGCGGGCGTCGATCGTTCGGGCGGCGGGCCTCGCGCTGGGTCCGGGCGGCGTGTTCATGCAGTACGCCTACCTCCACGCGCGCTGGTTCGCGTACTCGCAGGCGCGCGCGTCGTGGTTCAGGTGGCGCGCGCGACCCTTTCTCGAGCGACACTTCGGCGCGGTCGACGGCGAGCTCATCGTCGCCAACCTGCCGCCCGCCGTCGCGTATGCGTGCCGCGCGCCGCGCTGAGGGCTCACGCCGTCGCCGCGCGTAGGTCTGCGCTGCGGATGCGCACGTAGTCGGGCGCGGCGTCGAGCGCGAGACGCCGGCGCACCTCGTCGAGCGGCAGCGCGAGCAGCGTCTCCCACGGCTGCCCCGCGAGCCAGGCGGCGCGCCGTCCCCTCAGGTAACCATCGACGATCGTGCGCCGGGCCGCGCGCCCGCCGTCGGCGCCGGTGGCGGTCTTCAGCAGGCCGACCCCGACGATCAGCGCGATCGCCGGGTTGAAGGTCTGCGCGAGGCTGAACGCGAGCAGCGCCGTCTCGCCCAGCACGTCGCCCGAGTAGCCCACCGCCGCGTGCCAGAGATCGTGGGTGTCCCGCATGCGCCGCTGCACCCAGTCGAGCGGCTCGGGCGCGGGAGGCCCCAGCTTCTCCCCGAGGGCCTCGGCGTCGCGGATGCCGTCGGCCGAGATGCCTTCGCGCTCGACGAAATCGAGGTAGGCCCGCGCGAGCGAGCCGTCGGGAAAACGGCGGAGCGCGCCGCGGTCGGCCAGGACATCGACGATGTCCGGCCGCTCGCGCAGCAACCGTCGCCCTTCGTCCGTTCGTCGAAAGCCGTCGCCGAGGCGGTACAGCGTGTCGAACGACAGCGACTCGATGATGGTGAAGACCTGGGGGAGATCGTCTGGATCGTCGGCCAGCTTCTTGACGGCGCGGAGCGCGCGGAGGGGGGCGATCTGCACGTGTCGCATGGGGAGCACCTCACCGCCCACGTTGGGCCTTGCCGACATTTCTGTCAATAGTGCTACCGACAAATCTGTCGACAGCGGGCGCGCGCCGTCGCATGACCGCGGGGGTGAAGGCGGTGAAGGCTCCCCCGAAGCGGCGTCGGAGGCTCGACGCCGAGGCGTCCCGAGGAGGGATCCTCGACGCCGCCGAGGCGCGGCTCGTCGCCGTGGGCCCGGGCGGGCTCCGCCTGCAGGACATCGCCGAGGCCGCCGGCGTGTCGCACCCCACCGTGCTCCACCATTTCGGCAGCCGCGAGGGGCTGGTCCGGGCGGTGGTCGAGCGCGCGCTCCATCAGATCAACGCCGAGCTCGTCGAGGCGATCACGGCGTCGAGGGGAGACGAGGAGCGGCTGCAGGTGATGCTCGCGCGGACGAGCGACGCGCTCGACGGCGGCCACGCGCGGATCGTCCTGTGGCTCGCGCTCGCGGGTCACCCCGTCGGCGGCGCGGGCACCGGCCTCTCCGGGGTCGTCGACGCCGCCCACGCGCTGCGCCTCTCCCGCGCCTGCGAGGGCGCGCCGCGGCCGACGCGCGAGGACACCGCGCGCACCGTCGTGCTGGCGACGCTCGCGCTGGTCGCGGGCTCCGTGCTCGGCCCGACGCTGCTCGAGAACGCCGGTCTGTCCGGCGGCCCGCGCGCGACCCAGGGCTTTCGACGCTGGCTCGCGCGGCTGCTGCTCGGTCACCTCGACGCGCCGTGCGCGTGAGCCCGCTACGGGACACCGCACTCGGCGGCGCATTTGCTCGCGAGGCACGACGTCAGCGCCGTCGCCTCTGCGCCACCTGCGGTGACGAACGTCGACGTGCAGCCCGAGACCGTGCCGGTGCCCTGCTGCGCGCCGCAGGCGCACTCGCGCCACAGGCTCGACGCCGCGCCGCACGCGGGGTTCGATTTCGCGCAGTCGAACGCCTCCTGTCGACAGAGGAAGAGGCTACAGAGCTGGCAGTCCGTCCCCTTGATCGCGCACGCTGCGGGCGGGCTGTCGTCGCCGGGCTTGGTACACTCGGGGCAGCTCGTGTGGACGCAGTCGACGATGGGCTGGGCCGCGCTCGCGTTGACCGCCAGCAGCGCCGCGTCGCACTTGGCGAGCTCCACCGCGTCACCCGCGTGGTAGCAGATGCAATCCTTCCAGTGCTGCTGCGCGTCCTCGCACGCCTTGTCCCCGTTGCACTGGTTGTCGACGACGTTGCAGTGCTGGGCCTTGCAGACGCCGCAGGCGTTGTACGCACAGTGATCGACCGCGCCGCCGGCGCCGCCGCTCGCGCCAGCAGTCCCGCCGCTCGCGCCCGCCGTACCAGCGCTCGCGCCCGCCGTCCCGCCGCTCGCGCCCGCGGTCCCGCCGCTCGCGCCCGCGGTCCCGCCGCTCGCTCCAGCTGTCCCGCCGCTCGCTCCAGCTGTCCCGCCGCTCGCTCCAGCAGCGCCGCCGCTCGCTCCAGCTGTCCCGCCGGACGCTCCAGCAGCGCCGCCGCTCGCTCCTGCTGTCCCGCCGCTCGCTCCAGCAGCGCCGCCGCTCGCCACGGGGCTCACCGCGCTCGACGCTTCGTCACCGCCGCATGCACACAAGAGAGAGAACGCGACGAGCGCGCCGCCCGACCAACCCCGAACGTGAACCATGGCCCACCTCCATCGGAGGCGAGGCCTCCGACCGGTCACGCTAGCGGGCGAGGCCGCCCAGGATCAAATGTTCGTCCTCGGCGCCGCGATCACTTGCCGAGCGCGGCGAGCTCACCCAGCAGCGCGTCGGCGGCGGTGAGCCCGTTCACGCGGTCCCCCTCCGCGAACCTCCGCGACAGCCGCATGTCGGGCGTCAGCTTGAACGGGCTGCCGCGCTTGCCGACCAGCTGCATCACCTTCGCCGGATCGAGCGGTGTGTCCTGTCGCAGGTGCAGAGTGACGAGCCGGGCGCTCGCCTCGCAGCCGAGCACGCGCAGCCGCCGCAGCTCGGTCTTCAGGCGCATCAGCTCGACGAGGTTCTTCGCCTCGGTAGGCGGCGGACCGAAGCGGTCTTCCATCTCGGCGGCGAGCTCGCCGACCTCGGCCTCGTCGACCGCGGACGCGAGGCGCTTGTACAGCGAGAGCCGGACGCCGACGTCGTCGATGTAGGCCTCTGGCAGGAGCGCGTCGACGTCGAACGACAGATCGGGCTCGACCTCGTGAACGATCTCCTCGCCCCGCAGCTGCGCGACCGCCTCGTCGAGCATCTGGCAGAACAGGTCGAACCCGACGGTCGCCGCCGCGCCGCTCTGCTCGGCGCCGAGGAGATCGCCCGCGCCGCGGAGCTCCATGTCGAGGCTGGCGATCTGGAAGCCGGCGCCGAGCTCGGAGTGGCGCTCGAGCGCCTCGATCCGCGCGCGCGACTCGTCGGTCATCTGGCTCTCGGGGGGCACGACCAGGTAGCAGTACGCGCGCTCGCGCGAGCGGCCGACGCGCCCTCGCAGCTGGTACAGCTGCGCGAGGCCGAACATGTCGGCACGATCGATGATCATCGTGTTGGCGCGGGGGATATCGAGGCCGCTCTCGATGATCGCCGTCGCGCAGAGGATGTCGAACTTGCCGTCGACGAAGTCGAGCATCGCGCTCTCGAGCGCCGCCTCGGACATCTGCCCGTGCGCGACGGCGATGCGCGCCGACGGCACGAGCGCTTGCAGCTGCGCCGCGCGCTCGTACAGGCCCTCGACGCGGTTGTAGACGTAGAAGATCTGACCGCCGCGCGACAGCTCACGCGCGACCGCCTCCTTGATGACCGAGGGATCATGCCGCGTGATGATCGTGCGGATCGCCCGGCGATCGATCGGCGCGGTCGTGATGAGCGACATGTCGCGCAGCCCC
Source organism: Myxococcota bacterium (assembly GCA_963169165.1). Classification (GTDB taxonomy): domain Bacteria; phylum Myxococcota_A; class Polyangia; order Polyangiales; family Polyangiaceae; genus JADLFU01. Next base: position 5,219 of record CAUJFL010000054.1, read on the forward strand.
GTCACGGCCATCTGCAGCGTGCGGGGGATCGGCGTCGCCGTCAGCGTGAGCACGTCGACGGAGGTCTTCAGCTGCTTGATGCGCTCCTTGTGCGCGACGCCGAAGCGCTGCTCCTCGTCGACGACGAGCAGACCGAGCTGCTTCCAGTGGATGTCCTTCGACAGCAGGCGGTGCGTGCCGACGACCACGTCGACGGTGCCGTCCTTCACGCCACGCACGACCGCGTCCTGCTCCTGCTTGGTCTGGAAGCGCGACAGCGCCGCGACCTTGAGCGGATAGTCGCCGAACCGCGCGGAGAACGACAGGAAGTGCTGCTGCGCGAGCACGGTCGTCGGGCACAGCACGGCCACCTGCTTGTGCGCCATCGCGACGCGAAACGCGGCGCGGACGGCGACCTCTGTCTTACCAAATCCAACATCGCCGCACACGAGCCGGTCCATCGGCCTGTCGCGCGAGAGGTCCCCCAGCACGTCGGCGATCGCGCGCGACTGGTCCTGGGTCTCGTCGAACGCGAACGTCGCCTCGAACGCCGCGTACTCGTCGTCGGGCGCGGGCAGCGCGTGGCCCGGCACCGCCCGGCGCTCGGCGTAGAGGCGCAAGAGCTCGTCGGCCATCTGCCGGACCTGCTTCTCGACCTTGGCCTTCGTGCGGGAGAAGCTCGCGCCGCCGAGCCTGTCGAGCTTCGGCGCGCCCTCGCCGCCCGAGAATTTCTGGAGCTGGTTGAGTCGATAGACCGGGAGGTAGAGCTTGTCGCCGCCCGCGTACTCGACCGCGAGGAGATCGACGACGTGCCCGCCGACGTCGCGGTGCACGAGGCCGTGGTACCGCCCGATGCCATGCTCGACGTGCACGACGAAATCGCCCGCCTCGAGCTTGCGCAGATCGTCGAGGAACGCGCGCGCGGTCTTCTGCTTGCGCTCGCGGCGCGGCGCCCGGTGCGCGCGCGCGCCGAAGATCTCTTCTTCCGTGAGGAACACCCTCCCCTCGCCCGGCAGCACGGCGCCCCGGCCGAGCGAGCCGGTGGTCACGACGACGCCGCGCACCGTCGGCGCCCCGAGATCGAAGCCTCGCGCCTGCACCTTGCACTCGACGCCCGCGTGGCGAAGCAGCGCGACGAGCCGCTCGGCCTGCGTCTCGGCGCGCGCGGCGATGACCACCGAGAGCCCGTGCTCGTCGAAGTGCGCGAGGCGGCGGACCAGCGGCGCGAGGGTGCTCGCCTTGCCCTTCGTCTGCCGCGCGAGCGCGACCGCGCGCCCGAGGTCCTGGTGCGTGCGCGCGTCGAGCGTGGGCGAGTCCTCCGGCACGCGCGCGAGCCGATCGAGGTCCTCGTCGTCGGGGGACTCGCCCGCGACGGCCGCACGCGAGCAGACCACGATGGGGCGCGTGAGGAGCGCATCGGCGAGCTCGGGCTCGGTGACGTACGACGCGTCCCGCGCGAAGCGAGGTGTCCCGTCGCGCGCCGCCTCGTCGGCCAGCGCGCGGCCGAGCGCGTCGCGCACCGCGCACGCGACCGCGGCCGGCTCGGACAGCACGATGACGGCGTCGTGCGGCAGGTGCGCGGTGAGCGACTCGAGCTCGTAGAACGCTGGCAAGAACGCGTCCGCGCCGAAGAACGGTCGCCCCGACAGCACCTCGTCGAGCAGCCGACGCGCCTCGCGCGACGGGAAGTCGAGCGCGTCGCAGAGCTCACCGACGGCGCCGCGAGCCCGCGCGATCGTCGCGTCGGTCAGCACGGCCTCGCGCGACGGCGGCAGCACGATCTCTCGCAGCTCGCCGAGCGTCCGTTGACCGTCGGGGTCGAACGACCTCATCGACAGGACGAGGTCGCCGTACAGCTCGATCCGCACCGGTTCGCGCGAGGACGGCGGCCACACGTCGAGCAGGCCGCCGCGCACCGCGAACGAGCCTGGGTCCTCGACGACCGGTACGCGCAGATAGCCGCCCGCGACCAGCGCCGCCGCGACGGCGTCGCGATCGAGCTCGGTGTCGACCGCCACCGTGACGGTCGCGGCGGATAGCGCGGTCGCCGGGATCGTGCGCTGCACGAGCGCCGCGGCGGGCGCGACGACGACGCGCGCCCGGCCGGTACCCACCGCGGAGAGCGCCGCCACCCGCTGCATCGACGCGCGGCGATCGGGCGCGACCTCGGCGTACACGGTCGCCTCGGGCGCGGGCAGCTCGGCGATCAGCTCGCGCGCGACGAAGAACGAGAGATCCTGCGCGATGGCGGCCGACTCGTCGCCGTCGGCCGCGACGATCACGACCGCGCGCCCCGCCCTCGCGAGCCGCGCGGCCACGTACGCGACGCTCGCGCCCGCGTGCCCGGTCAGGTGAACCGGCGCGCCGACTGCGAGGCGACCGAGCTCCAGCGTGAGGTCCGCGAGGCGACGATCGCTCGGGGGATCGAGCGACTGCAACGGATCTTCGAACGGCGCCGGCGCCTCGATCCGCGGGGGGATCGAGGCCGCGTCTCCGAGCTTCACGGTCAGCGCTTCTGACAAGGCGCGCGCCGCTTACAACGCTCGCGGCGTCGACGCGAGCCGTCTCACCCTAGATCGATGACGCCGCGCCTCGCGAGGTGGACCAGGATCTCGCGCGCCTCGCGGACGGACATCCCGGAGACGTCGAGGATCTCGTCGACGCTCGAGGCGTCGTCGACCAGCGACAGCACGAAGCCGGCGCGATGGTCGAGCGGGAGCTTCGCGATCAGCGCGCGCGACATCGCGCCGCGCGGTACGGCGGCGCCGCTCAGCGCGGGGGGGGCGGTCGGCGTCGCCTCCGCCCCGGTCTCCTCCGCCCAGGACACGATCCCCGACGTCTCGTCGACGTCGTACGACGGCAGCGCGACGTCGAACTCGAACGACGGCACCCCAGGCGCTGGCGGGATGCACCCGCTCTCGAGCAGCGCGGCGTCGATGCCGTCGCTCGACACGTCGACGAGCGTGCCGTCATCGAGCGACAGCTCGATGTCGAGCTCGAGCTTGGGCGGGGTGGTGCGGGTGCGCGACATCGAGACTGCGGGCCAAAGGACAACATAGTCGACCTCGTGCCTTCGTCCAGCTCACGAACGGCGCGCGCGAAACCTGCGCGTTGTGCCCTGGCCGAGAAACCAATACGGATCACGGGTGTCGGTGCATCGCGTGCCGCCCATGCGAGTACTTTTCGCGATGTCGCTCGCGGCCTCGGTCGCGTCGGCGGCCGGGCCTCCGCCGTGGGAGACGTTCCCGACGGGGCGACCGCTGGTCGGCGCCGTCGCGCGCCCGGAGCCCGGAGCCGAACGCGTGTGCGGCTTCCGTCAACGCGTGTGCGTGCACGCGCGGCGGGGGATGGGCGCGGCGGCGCTCGCGACGCTCGAGATCGCCGAGGACGCGCTCGCGGCGCTCCGCGCGCAGGCCGAGCTGCCACCTCCTCGCCCCGACGGAGCGCTCGGCGGCTCGCCCGAGCTCGATCTCTACCTCGCTCGACAAGATCGACCGCTCCGAGTGGGCCAAGATCCGCCGACGCGCAGCCCCGTCGATCGCGGGAGCGGCTTCGCCGTCCTCGACGAGCGCCTGACCGGCTGCGCGCGGCGCCTTTCCGTGTTCCGCGCGGTCGCGTCCGCCGCGCTCATGGCGATCGACGCCGGGGCGGAGCCCGCTCTGTTCGCGGTCTTCGGCGGGTACATGGCCGCGACGCTCTCGGGCTGCCCGCGCGAGCTCGAAGACGCGGTCGATCAGGCGCAGCGCGCGCCGGAGCGCTCGTTGTTCTTCGCCGAGTCGCTCGACGACGCCGCCGCTGCTCCCATCCTCCCGCTCTACCTCGAGGGTGGGTTCGCGAGCGGCGCGCCGGGCGCGCTCCTGACCGCGATGGCGTACGGAGGCGAGCAGTCGACGCCGATCGACGCGACGCGCTTTCACAACAGGCCCGATCTCTTCGAGGTGCTGCGGCGCGTGGCCAGGGCGAAGGACAAGCGCGTCGACGAGGTGCTGCTCGATCTCGCCGTCTCACGCGCGTTCCATGGCGATCGCGACGACGGACGGCACGTGGGCGAGACGTCCTGGCTCGGCTCGTTCGGGCGCGTGCGCTTCGACGGCGTCTTCGGGCTGAAGACCCTGCCCCGTCGGGCTGCGTTTACGCCGCTCGAGCCGACGGGCTCGACCTATTTCTGGATCGATCTCGCGGGCGCGCCGGCGGGTCTCCGCGTCGCGCTGCGCATCGAGTGGGAGCAACCATCGACGCTGCGCTGGGCGGCCGCGCGGATCGGCCCCGCGGGCGAGGAGCTGTCGCGCGTCGAGATCACGACGCCGCAGGCGACCGAGGCGGTCGAGCGCGAGGTGTCGATGCTCGACGGCGTGGCGGCCCTGCTGGTGGTCGGCGTCAACGTCGGCGAGGTCGGCCCCGGACACCCGTATCGCGTCGACGAGGTCCCGTCCGAGCCGCGGGGCGGCACGGTCTACGCGCTCGTCGCCGAGTGACCCGCGCGCAGACCTCTAAGGAGAGTTGGTCGGCATGCCGGGGACGAGCGGCGACGATTTCTGCGCGTCCGGGGGATAGGGTGGCGGCTTGTCTCCGGGCTTCTGTGCGTCGCGCAGCTCGCACGCCGGAGCGCTGCCCAGCGTCGCCACGGCGCCGCACACATAGTCCGCGCTCTGGCCGCAGCCGCTGACGTGATAGTCGACCCCGCGCGACTCGGCGACGGTCACCTCGTCCTCGGGGCAGCCGCGCTCGCTCGCGAACCTCGCCTGCAGCGAGCGCTCGGTGCTCATGCAGGCCATCGACGACAGCGAGACCGCGGCCACGAGCGCGCCGAGGCTCGAGCGCGCCACCGACCTGGCGGATCGCCTCGACGACGCGACCGCCCCACCCGACCACCGAGCTCTCATTTGGGACAAGCAGGGAAATCATAGCCGCAGGATTGATCGGAGCGAAACAGGCACGCGCGCCCGAGCGCCGTTCCGTCGGGGCAGAGCTTCGCGTCGGACGGCGCGGGTCCGAGGCACCCGGCGCACGGCGTCCCTGAACACCGGGGAAAATCGTGACCGCAGCCCCCTCCGACGCGGTGGAGGCAGCGCCGCGCGACCGTCGAGCCGTCGTCGCAGAGCTTCGCGTCGGACGGCGCGCTCCCTGCACACGAGTCGCACGGCTCCCCCGCGCAAGGAGCGAAATCGTAGCCGCACGTCCCGTCGGCCCGCGCGAGGCACGCTCGCCCGCTCGAGGTGCCGTCGGGGCACGACCGAGCGTCCTGCGGAGCGCCGCCGGTGCAGCTCGAGCAAGGAGCGCCGACGGCGAGCGGAGGGCACTCGGGAAAATCGTAGCCGCAGGTCCCGTCTGCTCGAGACAGGCACGCTCGCCCCACGCCGGTCCCGGAGGGACAGGGCTTCACGTCGGTCGGCGCGGCTCCGGTGCACGCGCCGCAAGGGCTGCCCGGAGGCCGAGGACACTCGGGGAAATCGTAGCCGCACGTCCCGTCCGCTCGAAACAGGCACGCTCTCCCGACGGCCGCGCCACCCGCGCAGACGCGCGCGTCCTCCTGCATCGGCCCCGTGCAGGTAGCGCACGGCGCGCCGGGCGGCCCAGGGCACGCGGGAAAGTCGTAGCCACACGTCCCGTCTCCGCGAGACAGGCACGCTCGGGAGAGCGCCTTTCCGTCGTCGCACAGCCTCGCGTCAGCGGGGGCGCCGCCGCTGCAAGCGCTGCACGCGGCGCCGATCGGCAGCGCCGCGCCGCCGAGGGAGACGTCATCACCGCACGCCGCTCCTGCGACGACGAGGCTCAAGGTCAGCGCGAACAGAGAGGGAGGGAGGCGCGCGGGGGGCATGGCGGATTGTGACCGTCGATCCGCGCGGGCGTCGACAACGAAGGGCGTCAGCGCGAGGCGCGCTCGGCGCAGCACCGGAAGCCGACCGAGTAGTCGCGGTACGAAGCGTCGTGCGCGGTCGTCACATAGGCGCAGCCCTCGCCGTGCTGGCGCGCGTCGCCGAAGAAGCCGCCGCGGAAGGTGCCGGCGGGATCGGCGGTCCACTCGTGCAGGTTGCCGACGAGGTCCATCGCGCCAGAGGCGCTGCGGCACGCCGCGAACGCGCCGGCCTTCGCGACGCCGCCCGGGACCAGGGCGAGCCGGGGATCGTTGAGCTCGCTCCACGAGTAGGGCGTGCCCGGCGCGCGAGGCCCGAAGACCTGCACGAGCGGAGAGACGGGCGCCTCGTCGTTGCACGCCCCCGCGCGTCGAGCCTCGCCGTAGGGGAACGCGACCCCGCACGCCGCGCGCCACTCGTCGTCGGTGCAGAGCCGCTTGCCCGACGCCGCGCACGCGGACGCGGCCTCGCGCTGCGACACGTGAGCCTGCGGGACGATCCCCGCGCGAGACACCGCGCGCGCCGACGCGCTGCCGATGGGCAGGTTCGGTGGGTGGATCCGCTCGGCGCCGCCCTCGTCGACCACGAGCGAGGCCTCGAAGCGGTCGACGCAGAAGCGGCCGTCGACCAGCGCCATGTCGTCGCCGCAGGCGGATCCGGGCGCCTCGCGACGCGCGCTGCAACATCCCGAGGCGAGCGCGACCAGCGAGGCCACGAGCCCCGCCGCGATGGCGCTCACCCGTCGCCGGTCGGTCACCGCAGGCGCAGCTCGACGACCGGGATCTTTCGTGCGGTGCGCGACTGATACACGCCCCAGCGCGGCCACGCCTCGACGTGACGCGCCCAGAGCGTCGCGTACGCCTCCCCTTCGAGCGGGACCGCGGTGGCCCGCAGCTTCGCCCCCGCGATCTGGACGGTGACCTCGGGGTTCGCGACGAGGTTCTCGTACCAGTCAGGGTTCCGGGGGGACGCGCCGTTCGAAGCGATGACGTACAGGCGTTCGTCGTACTGGAAATAGGGCAGCGGGGTCTTGCGGGGCAGCCCGGATTTTCTGCCGGTCGTCCCCAGCAGCAACACCTGCATCGCGCGCAGCGCGCGGTGGCCTGCCTCTCCTCGCTGCGCGATCACCGCGCCGAGCAGGCCGTCGGTGGCCTCGTACAGCGCGAGGTGGGTCTTCGTGATCCACCGGAGCAGACCTGGGCTCGGAGTGAAGTAGCTCTGGTTCGGGCGCGCCATGCCGCCTTGTACACGAGCGTCACGGAGGGTGGGCGGACCCCGCGCGCGCTGCCTCCCACGCCCGGCGCGCGGCGTCGCTGGCGCCGTCGAGGACGCGCGCGACGATCGCGGCGCCGAGCGAGGTCGACGAGAGCGCGGTCAACCTCGCGGGGTCCGCGCCCACGACGTCGGCGAGCGTGAGCTCGGTGAGCGGAGAGCTCGCGACGAGCGCGCGGAGCGACGCGGCGTACCGATCGCCACAGAGCGGCGCGCCCTCGGCGAGCGAGCAGAGCGGTGTGAGCCGCTGGACCTCGCGCACCCGACGCAGCTTGGGCCACGCGCGGAGGCGCGCCGGGACCGAGCGCCCCACCAACCGCGCGTGCCCGGACCACCACTCGATCGCGGTGTCGCGCCGCACGAGCCGCCCGAGCCCGGCGAGCGTCGCGTGACGACACAGCGCCTCGGCCAGCGTCGACGGCGGCTCGAGCGCGACGAGCTGGGCATCCACGGCCTCGACGAGCTTCGACGCGCGGCGCGCGCCGAGGGCGGGGTTCAAGCACTGCAGCAGATCGTTGAGCGCCGCGAGCAGCAGCACCGAGCCCCGCCCTGGCGGCGGATCCTCGTCGGTCGCGAAGATTCGACGAAGGAGGTCCCCGCGCGCGCGCCGCAGCACGGAGAGGTGAGCCGGTGACAGCGCCCCGAGCGCGTCGGCGAGCCTCGACGCGAGCGTCGCGCCGATCGGCCGCACGGGGGTGAGCGTGCCCCCGCGCGCGAGCGGCAGCGCGACGCGCTCGAGCAGCGCGACGAGGCGAGCGTGGTCGTCGTCGCTCACCCGAGATCTCTCAGCGGTCGAAGGGCGACGTCGTCATTGACCAGCGTGACCTCGGCGAGCGCGGCGAGGTCGACGCGCACGGCCCGCAACGGCGCCCAGGAAGGTCCGGCGACCAACGCGGCCTCTGCCGACACGAAGGAGTCTGCCGGGAAGAGCGCCGCTCCCTCTCGTCGCAAGAGGACGAGGTCTCCAGGCCCGATCTCGAGCGCGGTCGCGAGCGCGCGGGCCGAGAGCGACGGCGAGACGTCGAAGCCCGCGGGGACGAGCACGGAGTCCCCGATCGCGCGGAGCGGCACGCCGATCGGCAGCGACGCGCCGGCGCGGGACCGCACGAGCGCTCCCTCGGCCGTGAGCGCGAGCGTGGTCTCCTCGAGCGCGCGCCTCCCCAGCAGATAGAGCAGCCGTCGCAGCCACTCGAGCTCACCGGCGGGCACCCACGCGGCAGAGGCGACCGGGGAGGCGCGCTCGCTCGGCACGACGCGCAGCTTCATGGTCGTGGCGTCGACCGCGGCGCGCGAAGCCTCGAGCCGCAGCGGGGGTGACTCTGTCGCGAGGAACCTGACGAGCGACGTGACGGAGACGGTCGGCGCGCCGTCGTCGAGCTGAATCGGAGGCTCGCCCCTCCCGCGAAACAGCGTGAGCCGTGGGCCCGAGAAGTCTGCGAAGGCGTCGAGCGAGAAGGGGTGAGAGAAGCCCTCCTCGACGGCCGCGCCGGAGGCGACCGGGACGAACGATGTGAACCCGGGCGTCGCGCGCGCGAGGGCAGTGAGGCTCGCGGGCCATGAGGGCGCGACGAACAGCAGCCGACGCGTGAGCTCGCCCGACAGCGCGTCCCGCCCCGTCACCTCGCCGACCCGCGCCTCGACGCCGCGCCTCGCGAGGTACCCGACGAGCGCGCGCCCCGGCCCCTCTTCGGCGAGGATCCAGCGCGCTCGGCTCTTGACCGCTGCGCCCGAGGCCCGCGGGGACAGCGCGAGCGCGAGGCGCGTCGGCGGGAGCTCTCTCACGACCGCGCACGCGTGGCGGTAGGCGCGGTGATAGAGCGCGAGCCCCTCGCCAGCCGCCTGCGTCGAGGGCGCGTCGAAGCCGTACGGAGACGAACCGTCTCTGTGCTCGACGAAGTGACGCCCGGCGCCGACGAACGTGTGACCCATCACGAGCGCGGCCGCTCGCCTCAGCCGGTCGGCGACATCGACCGCGTCGCACACGCAGCGGAGCGCCCACGCGCGCGCGCCCAGCTGCGGCGCGAGCTCGAGCACCGCCATCCCAGCACCGAGCGCCCCGAGCGCGCCGTCGTCCGACAGCGCCGCCAGCAGCGCCACGAGCCGGTCGAGCGAGGTCGTCACGACGAGCGCGTGCGTGCCGATCACCACGCCGCGCGCGTCGAGCGTGAGGCCCGGCAGGTTGAGCCGTGTCTGGTGGAGTGCGACCCGCTCGAGCACGTCTCCCGACTGTCGCGCATCCGAGCGTGAGCGCCCGCGCAAAATAACTGTAGACACATGTAGGTCTGACGAATACAGGCGCCGACATGTCCAAGCTGCTCTCTCTCTCCGTGCTGTCGTCCCTCTTCGTCGCCTTCGCGCTCGCGGGCTGCGGCGGCGCGGACGCCGAGCCGTCGTCCGACACCGCGACTGACACTACCGAGAACGAGGCCGTCTCGCAGGAGGCGCTGAGCGGCTCGCAGGTCGCCAAGAAGCTCGTGGGCAGCTGGCAGGGCGCGACGAGCGAGTACCCGCGCGTCGAGCTGGGGGCGAAGGGTGACTACACCCTCGACACCGGGGTCCGTTGCATCACGGCGCCGTGCCCCTCGGGCGAGCAGGGAGAGTGGGGCCTCTACCGCGGAGTCTCGGGTCGCTACTACGTCGCGCTCTTCGCCGACGACGGCGGCTCGTCCTGGTACAAGGTGACGCTGGTGTCCGGCAAGCCGACGCAGCTGACCGGCGCCTTCGGCACGAAGGGCAAGCTCGTCCCCGTGAAGACCTTCTGTGTCGAGTGGCAGGCCGCCGACGAGCAGGGCAACCCGCAGGGCGCCTTCTACGCCGAGAACGTGAAGACCTACGCGGAGGGCAAGGCCAAGCTCGCCGAGATCGGCTGGTTCGCCAACGAGGCGATCAACGAGGGCACCTGCGCCTCGCGCTCGCAGGTGTGCACGCACCTCTACGCGCCGGTGTGCGGCCAGGTGTTCTCCGAGGCAGAGGAGACGTTCAGCAACGTCTGCGCGCTAGAGGTCCAGATCCGCCAGCGCGCGGGCGCGACGGGCGCCGCGAAGGGCCGATGGACCGAGGGCGAGTGCCAGCCCGAGCTCACGCCGTGCGCGACCGTGAAGTGCGGCTTCGGCAGCACCTGCGAGGTCCACGACGGCGCGGCTGTGTGCGTGTCGAACGGCCAGCAGCCGTGCGGCGCGACCACCTGCGCCGCCGGCACCGTGTGCTGCAACTCGTCCTGCGGGATGTGCACAGCGCCAGGCAACGTGTGCACGCAGCAGGTCTGCAACTGAACCTTCCGCTCGGCTGAACCGGCTCGCCGCGCGCCGCCTCTACGGCCCGCGGCGAGTCGTCATTTGGAGTAGCGTCGCTCGATGCTCCGGCTGCAGGCCCCCGTCGATCGCGTCGAGCCGCAGCGCGCCGAGCGCGCGGCCCTCGCGCTGTCCCGCGCGCTCGGAGACTCGAAGGTCGACGTGAGCGAGCGTGGGCGCGCCGCGTTCTCGCGAGACGAGTCCGAGGCGCGGGGCGAGGTGCCCGACGTCGTCGTCCACGCGAGCTCCGCCGACGACGTGGCCGAGACGCTGCGGATAGCGAGCGAGCACGAGGTGCCGGTCACGCCCCGCGCGGGGGGCACCGGGCGGACGGGCGGCGCGGTGCCGGTCGCCGCGGGGCTCGTGCTGGCGACGCACGGCATGACCGGCATCGTCGAGATCGATCGCGACGATCTCGTCGCGGTCGTCGAGCCGGGGGTCGTGCTCGATGATCTGTGGACCGCGGTCGAGCGCGAGGGGTTGTTCTATGGCCCCGATCCCAACTCATCGGCGAGCTGCTGCCTTGGCGGGAACATCGCCGAGAACGCGGGCGGCCCGCGCGCCTTCAAGTACGGCGTCACGCGCGACTGGGTGCTCGGCCTCGACGTCGTGACGATGGACGGAGCGCGGCTCACGACGGGGCGTCGCACCGCGAAGGGCGTCACCGGCTACGATCTCACCGCGCTGCTGGTCGGCAGCGAGGGCACGCTCGCGGTGACGACCCGCGCGACGCTGCGGCTGATGCGACGCCCGCCCGAGACGGCGACGCTGCTCGCGCTGTTCGGCGACGTCCACGCGGCGGGGCGCGCGGTGCTCGCGGTGCTGGGCTCGGGCGCCGTCCCACGGTGCGTCGAGCTGCTCGATCGCCAGACGCTCGACGCCGTGCGCGCGGCCGGCAACCCGATCGATCCGCGCGCCGGCGCGATGCTGCTGCTCGAGGTCGACGGCGAGCCGCTGCACGTCGAGCGCGAGGCCGAGAAGGTCGGCGGCGCGGCGTCGGACGCGGGCGCGCTCGAGGTGCTCGTCGCGCAGGACGCGGCGAAGCGCGAGCGCCTCTGGGCCGCGCGACGCACGATGTCCCCCGCGGTGCGCAAGCTCGCGCGGCACAAGCTCTCCGAGGACGTCGTCGTGCCGCGCTCGCGGGTGCCGCGCCTGCTCGACGAGGTCGATCGCCTGCGCGAGCTGCACGGCGTCGGGATGCTCACCTACGGTCACGCGGGTGACGGCAACCTCCACACGAATTTTCTGTGGAACGACGACGACGAGCTCCCGCGGGTCGAGGGCGCGATCGAGGGCCTGTTCCGCGCGGTGGTGGCGCTCGGCGGCACGCTGTCGGGCGAGCACGGGATCGGCGTCCTGAAGGCTCCCTACCTCGGCCTCGAGCAGTCCCCCGAGCTCATCGACGCGCAGCTCCGAATCAAGCGCGCGCTCGATCCGCGCGGCCTCTTGAACCCGGGCAAGATCTTCTGGCCCGCCTCGCACCGGGCGTGCTGACGCGCGTCAGCGCCTGCCCTTGAAGCCCATCATCCCCTGCACCACGGCCTCGCTCGCCTCGGCCACCTCGGCGGCCTCGCGCGCGCGGTCGGCGCAGTCCTCGCAGAGCTTCTTCGCCTTGCCGCCGACCTTCACGGTCACCAGCGCGTCCACGTCGTCGCCGCACTCCTTGCAGGTCGCCATCTCGGGCCGATGATATACGCGCCGCCGCGATGACGGAGCCCTTGCACCTCGAGCGCCGCGACGGCGCGGCCATCCTGACGATCGACCGCGAAGACCGTCGCAACGCGCTGTCCCGCGACACGCTGCTCGCGCTCGGCCGGGCGGCACGTGAGTTGTGTGAAGATTCGTCCGTGCGGCTGATCGTGCTCACCGGCCGAGGCGACAAGGCCTTCTGCGCGGGCGCCGATCTCAAGGAGCGTCAGGGCTACACCGACGACGACGTGCGCGCGCAGGTGGCGCTGTACCGCACCGAGCTCGGCCCGCTCGACCGCTCACCGAAGCCTGTCATCGCCGCGATCAACGGCGTCGCGTTCGGCGGCGGGCTCGAGCTCGCGCTGGTGTGCGATCTGCGGGTCGCCGCGGCGCACGCCGAGCTCGCGCTGCCCGAGACCGGCCTCGGCATCATCCCGGGCGCGGGCGGCACGCAGCGGCTTCCCCGCGTGGTCGGCGAGGCTCGCGCGAAGGAGATGATCTTGCTGGGTCGAAGGGTGAAGGCCGACGAGGCGCTGGCGTGGGGCCTCGTCAACCACGTGGTCCCGAGCGGCGCTGATCTGCTGACCGAGACGCTCGCCTTCGCCGCGCCGATCGTGAACGGCGCGCCGATCGCCCAGGCGGCCGCCCTCGCCGCGATCGACGCCGCGCTCGAGGTGCCGCTCGATCGCGGGCTCGAGCTCGAGAGGTTGCACTACGACGGGACGCTGCGCAGCGCCGACCGGCGCGAGGCGCTCCGCGCTTTCGCCGAGAAGCGCCGCCCCTCCTTCACCGGCGCGTGACCCCGCGGCGCGGCTACGCGCTGGTCGTGGCCGCCGCCACGTCGTGGGGCCTCTGGAGCCTCGTGCTCCGCCCGGTCGAACGGCGTGGCCCCGTGTCGCCCGAGGCGCAGGCGCTGATCGTGATGTCGGTCATCGCCGTCACGCTGCTGCCGTTCGCGCTCCGCGACACGGGGAGGCGTCGGCTCTCGCGGCGCGACGTGGCGGTGCTCGTCGCGCTCGGGCTCTCCGACGCGGGGAACATCCTCCTCTTCTTCAGGGCCATGCGCGCGACGACGCTGCCGGTCGCGGTCCTGTCGCACTGCACCGCGCCGCTCCTGGTCGCCCTCGCTGCACCGCTCTTCACGGGCGAGCGCTGGCGCGCGCGGACGCTCGGGTATGTCGCCGCGGCGCTCGCGGGCCTCGCGCTGCTGCTGTGGCCGTTCGGCGAGGGCACGGCGCTCACGGGCGCGCTGCTAGGGGGAGCGTCCGCGGTGTTCTACGCGTCGAACGTGCTCATCCAGAAGCGGGCGACCGCGAGGATGACGGCGATGCAGCTGATGAGCTTTCACGCGTTCGTGAGCGCGGCGGCCCTCGCGCCGTTCGTGCCAGCAGGCGGCCTCTCGCTCGACGGCGCGCAGTGGGCGGCGATGCTCGGGGGCTCGCTCGTGCTCGGCGCGGCCTCGGGCGTCGCGTTCGTCGCGGCGCTCCGCGGGATCCCGGCGACGCACGCGGCGATCCTCGCGCTGCTCGAGCCGCTGGTGGCGGTGGGGGTGGGCGTCGTCGTGTGGCGTGAACCCCTCGGCCCCATGGAATGGCGGGGGCGGCGCTCATGCTCGCCGCCCTCGTCGCCACCATCAGGGGTTGATCAGTCGGCCAGCGCCTGGCGCTGATCGGTCGACGTCGCGTCGGCGCAGCACCGGACCCCCGTCTGCAGCTCGTGAAACACCTCGTCGTGATCGACGGTCGTCGGGCGGCAGCGGTTGCGCAGCGGGCCCCACCAGCCGCCCTTCAGGCCGCTCATCATCTTGCGGTTGCCGTTGAGCTGCGAGTAGTGCGGCTTGTCGAGCACGACCCACTCGTCGATGTTGCCCACCATGTTGTGGACGCCGAACGGCGACAGGCACATGGGGTTCTCGTCCTTCGACACGCGCTGATCGCGCAGGCCCTTGCCCTCGACGAGCTTGTCCTTGTCGAAGTTGCACAGCGACGGGTCGCGCGTGAAGCCGTAGGGATACGGGCGCATCTCCTCGCCCTCGCACGCGAACGTCCACTCTTTCTCCTGACAGAGGCGCTTGCCCTGCGACTCGCAGGTCTTCTTCGCGTCGGTCCACGACTGATCGCCCTTCGGCAGCGACTCGTTGGCGGCCGAGTACTCCTCCTTGTCCATGCAGAAGCGCATGTGGACGCGCTCGCCAACGCAGGTCGAAGTGTCCTTGTAGCGAGCGCAGCGCGCGTACTGATTGACCGCGGGGTCCTCGATCCAGTCGGCGCACTCCTGCTTCACCGCCGTGCAGAACATGCCCTCGACGGTCACCATGTCGGCGGGACACGCGCTCACGCTCGCCTTCGGCGCGACAGGCACGGCCGGCGCCTCGACCGGCCCGACCTCGGGCGCCTCCGCCGCGGGCGCCGCGCCGGCGAGCACCGGGTTCGTGGCTCCGCCGTGCTTCGTCTCACCGATCGCCAGGTACGAGACCCCGACGAAGGAGAGTGCGAGGACGGCCAGGGTGCGCTTGCGGAAGGGGTGGCGGGACATGTGAGCTCCGATGTAGGACTGTGTAGGCAAAGGGTATCGTTCGAGCCTGTGGTGCGCCGAATTCGTGACGCCGATTGTCTCGAGGCAGCCCGAAGCAAGGCCCGTGCGAGGGCCGCGCCGCCCACGCGTGCCTCACCGCGGCGCCGCCGGACCCCGACAGCGCGGTCGCGGGTGGGCGACCGCGCAACGTGTGACGCCGGGTTACGGCGCCGCCGTGATATGTGCGGCGCGCGATGGCCCACGAGCACAGGCCCCCTCCGCCCCGCGAGCCCGCTCCCCTCGTCTTCGACGCGTCGGCGCTCACGGTGCTCGATCTCCGCGTCGATCCCCTCTCGCTCGAGGAGGTCGTACGTGCGGTGGAGCACCCGGGAGCGGGCGGCGTCGCGACGTTCCTCGGGATCGTGCGCGACCTCAACGAGGGGCGCGCGGTGACGCGGCTCGATTACGAGGCATACGCGCCGATGGCCGTGCGAGAGCTCCGTCGCATCGCGAGCGGCATCGCCGCCGAGCTGCCGGGGACTCGACTCGCGGCCCTGCACCGCGTCGGTGAGCTGTCGGTCGGGGACGCGGCGATCGTCTGCGCGGTGAGCGCCCCGCACCGCGCCGAGGCGTTCGAGGGTTGCCGCGCGCTCATCGATCGCATCAAGGCCGACGTCCCGATCTGGAAGCGCGAGCACGGCCCCGACGGCGCCTACTGGGTCGGCTGGCGCGACGCCCGCTGCACCGGCGCGCACTGAGGCGACCGCGGCTCGGCCGCCATCGCAACGCTCAGCGGGTCGCCGCGCGTTCGGCGGCCGCGTGCCCGCTCGCCGCGAGGGCCTCCACGTCGAGCGGCACGCCCGCGACCTCTCCGGCGACGAGCACGTCCCCGTCCGCGCCGCGCACGCTGAAGCTGCCGTCGAAACGGACCTCACACCCGGCCTGCTGCAAGAGCTCGAACCGCGGCTCGCGGGGAGAGGCGTGGACGACCGCGTCCGCGCGCAGCTTGCGCCTTCGTGTGAGCGAGACACCACCGACGCGCGATGAGCCGAGCACGGCCTCGACCTCGGTCAGGGGGACGGGGATCACCTGAACCTTGCCATCGAGGGCGGCCGAGAGCGCGACGGTGAACGCGTCCTCGCCGGCGATCAGGACGCGCTCTCCGGGCGCCACGCCGGACGCGACGAGCAGCGCCGCGGCGCGCGACGAGAACACGCCTGGGAGATCGTTGTTCGGCACGAGCCACGCGCCGTCGTGCGCCCCTGACGCGACGATCGTCACGCGCGGTCGGGCGACGAGCGCCCCCGCGGGCGTCGCGAGCAACACCTCGCGCCTGCCCTGCGGGCGCGACGGCGCGGGGCCGTAGACCCCGGCCGCGATCGTCGACGGCAGGACCCGCTCGCGCGACACCGGGTGCGCGGAGTGGAAGGCTCGCGCGACCTCGGCACCGAGCGCGCGCAGCGCACCGCCTGGCGAGGGCGCGTCGTCGACGACGAGCGCGTCCACCCCGAGCGACGCGAGCCGCGAGGCCGCCGCGAGGCCAGCCGCGCCGCCGCCGATCACGAGCACGTCGACGTCGCGACGGTCTGACGGCGGCGGGTGCGCGACCGCGTCGGGGAGCGTCCCCAGCCCCGCCACGCGCCGAGCGATGCTCTGCATCACGGTCGAGAGCCCGGGCACCCCGGCCAGCAGGTGGTGGTGATCGATCCCGTCGGGGAAGAACCAGTCGGTCACGCGCAGCAGATCGGTCGTGCGGCTGCCGACGACGTTCTGCGTCTCGACGCGCATCCCCTCCTCGGCCACCGTCAGGCACGCCATCACGTTGGGCACGCCGTCGACCCGCACGAGGCAGCCGTCGCAGCCCCCGACCATGCACGCGGGTCCGCGCGGGCGGTGGAGCTTGGGGCTGCGCGCGACGATCAGGCGATCGGCGCCGACGAGCGCGGAGGCGACGGTCTCGCCGGCCTCGGCCACGATGGGCGCGCCATCGAGCGTGAGCGTGATCGGCCGAGCGAGGGGGACCAGCCGACGAGCAGGCACGGCGGCGAAGCTAGCGTGGAGTCACTTGCGGAGCGACGCCAACAGCACCTTCGGAGGCAGCGCCTCGGTCGACGGGCTCAGCGTCGCGTCTCCGAGGCGGCGGATGCGAAGCCCGTGGAGCACGCGGTGAACGCGCGCGGTGACGGCGGCGGCGAGCTCGGCGTCGCGCGACAGCGCGGTCGTGACCTCGATCTCGACGACCTTCTTCGTGAGGGCGACGTACACCCGCGCGCGCACCTCGCCGCGCTTCGCGTGCACGACGCTCCACTGCTCGAGGCTCGGCCTGCCATCGGCCAGTCCCGCGACCGCGCGGAGCACCTTGGCGTGGTCCTCTTCCGCGCGAGCCTTCGCGAGCCTGTCGAGCTGCTTCGCGGTGAGATCGAGCTTGCCGCGGTGCTCGCGGATGACGATCGCGAGCGGGCTCTGCTCGTGCGTCGTCTTGCCCTCGGCGACGGTGATCCACGGCCCGTCGCCGTCGTCGTCGACGCCGTGCAGCTGGGTCGTGAAGCCGATGTCGCTGACGCTGAACGCCGGCTCCCGCGCGTGCGCAGGCGGGGCGAGCAGCAGAAGCACCCCGAACAGACCGAGCCTCTTGAGCATCGCTGGCACTTCGCGCGTCGACGCCGCGCGGGCCAACTTCTCCGCCGCGCGGGCCCTAACCGACGCTGACCGGGGTAGTTCTGATACGGCTGCTGGTAGCCCTGCTGCTGCGTTTGCGCGGGGACGCCCTGGATCTCGGCGCGGAGCTTGTGGAGCTCCTGGCGCATCGGGACGATGAAGTCGACGCTGATCGTGCGCTTCTGACCCTGCATCGCGCGCGCGGCGTGCCATTTCGACAGGCCGAGGCGTGACGCGGCGTCGATGAAGCGCCGACCCTTCATCCCGCCGCGCCCGAACAGCGCCTTGATCCGTCCGATCGGCGAGCAGACGAGATCGAGCTCCTCGCGCGTCAGGTTTCCGAGCAGCACCTCGTCCTCGAGGTGCTTTCGGATGATCTTGCCCTCGCGCCGCACGAGGAAGATGAGCACGATCCCGAACGCGAACACGAAGACGAACCAGAGCGGCAACAGCAAGAAGAACAGCGGAAAATCCAGCCAATCCGACAGCACGGCCGAGCCGTTCCACGTCGCGTGCAGCCCGGCGGCGAGAAAGTAGCCGCCGACCGGCGCGAGGAGCTTCAGCCAGGTCTTGTTGGTCTCGCGCGCGATGCCGATGCCGATGCCGGTCATCGACGTGTAGAGCGGGTGCCCCCACGGCGCGAGCACGCCGCGGATGAGGAACGTGCCGATCAGCGCCGAGTCGCCGCCCTTCAGCGCGCTGCGCGCGTAGTAGATGACGTTCTCGGTGGCGGCGAACCCGAGCGCGGCGAACGTCGCGTAGATGACGCCGTCGACGACGCCGTCGAACTCTCGCCGCAGGAACCAGAACATCCCGAGCACCGCCAGCCCCTTGAAGAACTCCTCGACCAGCGGGGCGCTGATCACCGCGCCGACGAAATCGGCGCCCTCCTTGCCCGCGATCAGGCCGCCTATCGCGCCGTTGAACGTGTTGATGATCGCCGCGAAGCCGCACGCGGGGATCGCCCCCCACAGGAACGCGAGCATCAGCGTGTACCAGGGCTCGGGATCGTAGCGGTCGATGACGACCGGCACCCACAGGTAGACGAAGCAGGCAGGGAACGCGAGCGCGGCGCTCACGAACAAGGCGAAGTAGTAGTCGAGCGGATCGATGCGGCCACCGGGCGGGAGCCCGAACATGACGAGCAGGATCACACCCCCCACGAGCATGCCGACCGTCCAGAGCCCGATGCCGATCCACTTCAGCAAGGATGGGTTCACGCACGCAGTAGAGCAGAGCGCCTCACGGCGGGAAACAACCTCGACACGGGGTTTGCGCGGCGGCGCGAACCCGACTAGGGTGCCCCGCACGCGCCACTAGCTCAGCTGGATAGAGCGTTGGCCTCCGGAGCCAAAGGTCAGTGGTTCGAATCCACTGTGGCGCGCGACGACGATGGTGGCGTTTTCTTGACGCGGGGCCCGTGGGCGCGCCCCACGCCACGACGTCACGCAGCGTAGGGTTCAGGGGCTCTTCGCCGCGCAGGGCGGCTTCCTCGCGCCCATCGGCCGCTCTGGGTGAAGGCTTGCTCGACGGGGCTGCGCCAGGGCCGCGCGCGCCTTCCAAGCGACTCTGGAGTTACGCCTCGGATCTCACCCTGTGCGCCCCGCGCGCCCGAAGCCCACGCTCAGAGCGCGCCGACGCGCAGCAGATACCGCCCCCCCGCGGCGCCGACGGAGCCGTCCGGGTTCGCGTAGTAGCCGAGGACTTGCACCTTGTACGTGGCCCCGTTCCCTCCCTTGACGACCCACACACCAGGCTTCGGCGTCACCGAGTTGGTCGCCTGGTCGTAGTCGTACCAGCCATCGAACGACGTGCGCACGGCGCCGGTCGCGTCGAGGTTCGGCACGCAATCGACGCTGAGAAACTCCTCGCTCGCGAGCGTTCCGGCGTCGGCGCTCGTCACCGCGTCGAACGCCTTGCCCGCGACGAACCTCGAGGCGCCCTGCCCCGGTCCGCCCTGGCCGCCGTTGGTGAACAGGATGGGGCGCTTCAGCGCGAGGTCCCAGGCCGTCGATGAGCTGGACGTGAGATCGGTCACCTCGACGCGCGCGCCCGTCGAGAGCGAGAGGTAGACGCGCGGGTGGCTCGCGGCCTCCGCGGCGCCCCCGGCGCTGGCGTCGACGAAGAGCGTCTTGGACGTCGCGTCGCTCGACACCGTGACGACGTCGCCGGTCGACGTCGCGTCGATGGGCTTCAGCAGCGCGTCCGCCTCGGCCGCGCAAGCCTTGCCTCCCGCGCCCGCGCCCGCGACGCTCCCCCCGGCGCCCGCCTGGCCTGCCTCGTTCGCCTGACCCGCGTGGCCTCCCGCCGTCGCGCCGCCGCCAGCGCCTGCACCTCCGCTCCCGCCGCTGACGCCGCCGCCACCGCCCGCTCCCACGGAGGCCGACGGGGGCGGCTCATCCTCGGACGAGCCGCAGGCGGTGACGGAGATGGACAGAGCCACGAGGAGCGCCGACGAGGCGACGACGAGGGGGAGGCGAGGAGGGATGACAGTGATCATTTCATGTTTCATTGTGGGACTGGGCTCTCTCAGCGAAGGACTGGTTTGATTCGAAGTTCAATGGTGCCGGGACCGGTCGCGGTGGCACCGACGAAGCGCGCCGCCGCGACGAAGTACAGGGTCCCGTCGGTAGCGGAGCGCACGAGCCAGGTGCCCGGGGCCGGGGCGAGCGGCGCGCTGCCCGCCGCGAGCCAGCCCTCGTCGAAGACGCTGGCGACGTGGTCTCCGCGAAAGTCGAGGCCGTCGAACGACGCCCGCGTCACCGCGTCGAAGGCGGGCAGCTCGGTGTCAGCGGTCTTCGTCTTCATCGCGCCGACGTCGCCGTCTCCGGCGGGAGCGGGCCCGAGGCGAGCGGCCGTCACGCCGCCGGGGCCGCCGACGCCGCCGTTCACGCTGATGGTCTCGCGCCGAAAGCAGAGATGCCAGTCATCGCTCGCCCTCGCCTCGGCCTCGGTGTGCCTGGGGCGGGCGCCGGTCACGAGATCGAGGCACTCGCTCTGCGCGTCGGGCGACGCCGCGGTGCCGCCGGCGGTCGCGTCGAGGTTCGTGACGGTCGTCATGCCGCCCGCGCCGTCGAGCTCGGCGTAACGCAGCTGGTACAGCGCGGGCACCACCGCGCCGTCGCGCTTGCCGTAGTAGGACAGCACTTGCACCTTGAACCACTTGCCGGCGGCCTTGACTCCGATGATCTGATAGCGGCTCCAGAGCGCGTGCGACGCTCCATCATAGGCGTACCAGGAGGCGAACGCGCCGCCGGCCTTGTCAGTCGACAGCTTGGGCACGCCCGGGGCCCGATCCTCGGCGAACGTACCCACGTCGAGCGGCCCGAAGGCGCCCCCCGAGCCTGGGCCCGAGATGCCGCTGTTGGTGCGCACCTCGGCGCCGTTGAAGGCGAGATCCCAGCCGACGTCAGCCTTGGAATCGGCCACCTCGACGACGCGCGGACCGGTCATGGACACATAGGTCGTGCGCCCCACTGTCACCGGGACGCTCAACGAGGCGCCCGAGGCGTACGGGTCTTCGCCAGAGGACGTCGGAGCAGCCTTCGTATTCACGGGGCCGTCCGCCGAATCGCTGCAGCCCGCGGCAGCGCACGCCGCGAGCCACCCAACCAAGTAAACATTCTTCATTTTCAACAGAGTCATGGTTCTCCCTCGTGAAGCTCGAACTTGATGCCAGCGAACAGCGTCCTCCCGAGCGGCGGACGCAGGTCTCCGACGCGGCCCGGATCGGGGTGCACGTCGGTGACGTTGGTCCCGCCCGCGTAGACTTGCGCGGCGCTCGCGACGTCCCACCCCGCGCGCACATCGAGCGTCGAGTAGCCTGGGGACCGGACCCCGTCGGACACCCAGGCGTCGGTCGACGCGCGGTGGCGGATCGACAGCTCGAGGCGCCGCAGCGGCCGCGCGCGCAGCGTGGTCGTGAGGGTGTGTGGAGGACGGCCGCCGAGCGGGCGACGCCGCACGTCGTCGCGCGTGTAGAGGTAGTCGTAGCCGGTGTCGACCCGCAGCCTGGCGCCCGCGCGGATGGTGTACCCGAGCGACCCGCCGAAGGTCCGCGCGCGCCCGAAGTTCTGGTAGCGATAGTCGACGGCGGCGCCATTGGACACGCCGCCCTCGAGGTCGAGGTCGATGAGGTCCCTCACCCAGTTGGCGAACGCCCCGGCCCGCAGGGTGACCTGGCGCGAGGCTGCCCACGACGCGTCTCCGTTTACCCCCCACGACGTCTCCGGCGAGAGGGCGCGGTCGCCCACGACGCGGTACCCGAGCGACGAGTGGTCAAAGGTGAAGCCGCGCTCCTTCGCGCTCGGCGCGCGGAAGCCCTGCCCCGCGCCGACGCGCAGCGAGACGGACTCGGTCGGGCGATACGACAACGCCGCCCGCGGCGTCACCTTGGATCCGTAGGTCGTGTGGGTCTCCGCGCGCAGTCCCGCCAGCCAGGAGAGCGCCGAGGTGGCCTTGCCTTGCAGCTGCACGTAGCCGGCCGCCCTCGCCAGCGTCTGCGGCGCGACCTCCTCCGAGTCGCGGCGCACGAGCCCAGAGCTGTGGCTCTCGACGGTGGAGAGCTGCTGCTCGAAGTGCTCTCGCTCCGCCCGAGCGCCGACTATCCAGGTGACCCCTCCGCGCGGCCACGTGAGCGTCTGCTCTAGCGACAGCAGGCGGTGCGCGCGGTCGTGGCGCTCTCCCACCTGGCTGCCACGCTGAAATCGTTCGGAGGTGTTGTCGATGCGCTGGTGTCCCGCGGTCATGCGGAGCGAGGCGCCGCGGCCCAGATCGAACGACTGGATCACGTGCGCGGTCTGGCGATCCGTCTTCGCTGGCGTATCGAGGGCGTAGCGACCGACGCCGGGCGCCTCGGCGCTGCTCACGCCCTCGCTCGCCTCCCTCAGCCAGCGGACGCGGACGCGGAGGGTCCAGCGATCGGTGATCACGCCGCCCGCGCGGGCCGAGACCAGCGCGCGCGACGTCGGGGCCACCTGAAAATCAGGGAGCGCGGGGTCGCGCGACACGCCGCCCTGCCGCGAGAACGAGCCGTCGACCGTCGACCACGCGTCTCGCCCCGCATACGACGCCGACGCCGCGCCATACACGCCGCCGCGGCTGCGACGCTCGAGCCTGCCGCGCGCGCTCGGGCCGGCGTAGCGAGGCGGGCCGGTGACGATGTTGATCACGCCGCCGATCGCGCCCGAGCCGTACAGCGAGCTGGTCGGACCCGTCACGATCTCGATCCGCTGGATGTCGCCCACCGGCAGCGACGCGAGGTCGATCGCGCCGCCCGTGTCGCCGACCATCGGCTCGCCGTCCTCGAGGATGAGCACCCGCTGCAGGTCGAAGCCCTGGATGCGGACCGCGCTGACGCCTCCCAGCTGCGAGAACGCGCCCGGGTCGACGCGGACGCCGGGCTGGGTCGCCAGCGCCTCGGCGACGTTGGTCGCGCCTCGCCGCTCCGCCTCGTCGCGCGTCACGACGTCGGTCTTCACCGTGGCCCGCTGCGCCTGCTCGGGGGTGCGCGTCCCGGTCACGACGACGTCGTCCCCATTCCCCTTGGGGGGCTGGGCGCCGACGGACCGAGGCACCAGCGGCAGCGTGAGCGCGAGCATCGCCAGGCGAGCCCTCACGGCGTCGGCGCGACGCGCGCCCGACCCCGTGTGAACGGGGCGATCCCGAGCACCTCTTTATTGATAACGACTTTCATTATCTAGACATAGGCATGTGTGGCCGTGTTCGTCCACACAAATCGGCCCATGTCGTGACGCGTCGACGCCCGTCAGGCGTGCGCGTCGGCGAGCGGGTACAGCGTGTCGTTCTCCTTCATCATCCTGACGCCGAGGCGGAGCAGCACCCGCCGCGTGTCGCGCGCGAAGCGGCGCGGATCCTCGCGGATCGCGTCGGCGGTCGGCCAGCTGGACAGGAACGTCTGGAACTCGTCGTACAGCGCGCCGCACTCGTCGAGCAGGCGGCGCGCGGTCGCGCGCACGTCGGGCGAGGGGTGCTCGAGCAGCCTCGGGTACAAGGCTTCGTTCTCCATCGCTGCGTGGACGCGGAGCGCTCCAGAGAACGCCGAGAGCTTGCGGCGGCACGCGTCCGCGCCGGCGCCGTCTCCGCTCGCCTCGAGGAGCTGTCCGAGCTCCGTCGCCAGGGTGAGCAGGTGCGCGTGCTGCTGGCGGAACCGATCGCTGGGAGGAGGCAGGTCGGGCATGCAGCGGCGTGTACGAGGCGCCGCCGCGCGTGGTTCCGACGCGCGAGCGATTTTCGGTTGAGGCGCCAGGTCCTCACGGCGAGACCGCGAGCATGCAACGACAGGCGCAGGAGCGCATGAAATGGTCCCGCGAGCGCGACGTGGCGACGTCGTTGTTTACGTCGACCTTGCGGGCCGGCGCCGGGATGATCGCCGCGCCGAGCGCCCGGCCTCCCTCGCGCACGCTCGAGCTGTTCGACATGGAAGGGTGCCCGTACTGCCGCGCGGCGCGCGAGGCGCTCTCGACGCTCGATCTCGACGCGATGGTGTACCCCTGCCCCAAGGGCGGCGAGCGCTTCAGACCCGAGGTGGTACGGCGCGGCGGCAAGGCACGGTTTCCTTACCTTCATGATCCAAACACGGATCTGTCGCTCTACGAGTCCGCCGAGATCGTTCGGTACCTGGCCCACGAGTACGGCGGGGCGGTGCCGACGTGGACCCGGCTCGGGAGGCTGGGGATCGCCACGTCGATGCTCGCGTCGGGCGCGCGGCCGTCGCGAGGCCTGAGGGCGAGGCCGTCGCGGCGCCCCGAGCGCCCGCTCGAGCTGTGGAGCTTCGAGGCGTCACCGTACTGTCGGCTCGTGCGCGAGGTGCTGTGCGAGCTGGAGCTGCCGTACCTTCTGCACAACGTGGCGCGCGGCTCGCGAGGGCGCGCGGCGTTCGTCGCGCGCTCGGGCAAGATGATGGTGCCCTACCTCGCCGATCCCAACACGGGGCGCGAGCTGTTCGAGTCGGCCGAGATCGTCCGATATCTCGAGGAGAGCTACGGCGCGTGAAGGGCTTCGACGACAGGCGGGTCACGGCGTGGCTCGACGCGCTCGCGCGCATCGCCCGCCCCGCGGCGCCCGTCACCCGCGAGCGCGCGCCGGTGCACGTCGTCTACGGCGGCGCGCACCTCTTCACTCGGGACGTCGTCGCGAAGATGTCACGGCTCGCGCTGACGGCGTTCGACGCCCACGCGGCGACGCCAGACGCGCTCGCCGCCGCGATGGACATGCCGCTCGAGTCGGCGAGGGCGGTGCACGGGCGCGTGCGCGACAAGCTCGGGCGCGAGCCGGTCGAGGATCTCAGGATCGACTTCGAGGACGGCTTCGGACCGCGCCCCGACGAGGAAGAGGACCACCACGCGCGCCGCGCCGGCGAGGAGCTGAGGGCCGCGATCACGGCGGGCGCCGCGCCGCCGTCGTTCGGCGTGCGCCCGAAGGCGCTCTCGCCGACCACCGCGCCGCGCGCCCTGCGCACGCTGTCGCTGTTCTTCGATGCGCTCGGCTTCGCGCCGACCGGGCTCATCGTCACGCTGCCGAAGGTGGACCACGAGGACACGGTCGCGGTCGCGGCCGACGTGCTCGACGCGCTCGAGGGCTCGTACGGCGCGGCGCGCGGCGCGATCCGCCTCGAGCTGATGATCGAGACCCCCGAGAGCCTCTTCGCGCAAGACGGCGCCGTCGCGCTGCCTCGGCTCGCGCGCGCCGGTCGCGGCAGGGTCTCGGGTGTACACCTCGGCGCCTACGATCTCACGGCCGCCGCGGGCGTGTCGGCGAGCGCGCAGACGCTCGATCACCCGCTGTGCAGGGCGGCGAGGGCGTTGATGCAGCTCTCGCTCGCTGGCACCGGGATCGAGGTGGCCGACGGCGCGACGACGCTGATGCCGATCGGCCCTCATCGCGGTGACCTGGACGCCGCGCGCCTCGCCGAGAACGACGTGGTCGTCCGTCGCGCCTGGCGCGCCGCCTACGCCAACGTGCGCCGCGCGCTCGCCGACGGGCTCTACCAGGGCTGGGATCTGCACCCCGCGCAGCTCCCCGCGCGCTACGCGGCGACGTACGCGTTCTTCCGCGAGGGTCTCGCCGACGCGCAGGCGAGGCTCCAGGCGTCCCGCGACGTGGCGGCGAAGGCGTCGCGGGTCGGCGCGCAGTTCGACGACGCGGCGACGGCGCGCGGGCTCGAGGCCTTCTTCGCGCGGGGCGTCGCGTCGGGCGCCCTCGACCGCGACGACCTCCTCCCCACGGGCTGACGTCAGAACGCGCCGACGGCGGCGAGCCCCGACGCCTGCGGCGACACGACCGGCAGCACACGAAACGTACCGGCGTCCCGCACGAACACTTTGTTGGGATATCCGTAGCCGTACGCTAGCAGCGCCGCTCCCGTCGCCTGTCCCAGGAACGAGTAGACATAGAGCGTGCGATCTGCCTCGCAGCTCGACGCCGAGTGACAGTCGCGCGCGGCGGCGCGGATGAGCGGGCCCGCGAGAGGGACGACGAGCAGCGACTCGTCTCGCGCGTTGAGGCCCACCGTCGCGGTGAGGCCATAGATCACTCCGAAGGTGATCCAGCCGCCGATCACGGGACCTCGGCGAGCGCGCGTCTCGCGGTGGTACCCGAGGGGCTGCGCCTGCCCTTCGTCGTCGAGGATCGCGGGTGGCGGAGCGTGGCTGTAGGGCCCCGGGTAAGCTCCCGGCGGCGCGGGATAGTATGGATAGGGGTAGGGGTAAGGATAGTAAGGATACGGCGTCGCGCCTGGCGGACGCGCGCCGGGTGGGGCGGTGGGAGGAGGGGGCGCGGGCGTCGGCTGGGTCGACGCCGACGGCGGCGGCGCTGTCGCGGGCGGCGCGGCGCGCGCGGGCGGCGATGTCGCGGGCGGCGCGGCGGGCGCGGGCGGCAGCGGGGGCGGGGGACCCTCGGCCGAGGCACCAGCGGCGAGCGTGAAGATGAAGGCGAATATTGGCGCGAATCGCGAGCCCATTGTCATACCGCTCCCGCTTGGTGGTTCAGCGCGCATCCAGTGTTCGATTTGTTAACTCATTCTGGCTCGGCGATCGGCGCGCAGGTGGAGACGCCGGCGCCGACGATGCTCTGGCCCGCGTCGGCCACGACCTGCGTCGTGCCCTTGCCTGGCGTGTATTTGTGGACGCGCGAGCCGCCGCCCGAGCCGTTGAAGAGGTAGAAGCTGCCGCCCCAGTGCGCGAACGCCCACGCGTTGATCTGGGGGAGCCCCTGCGCGACGTTGGAGATCACGTGCCCGGTCGCCCTGTCGATCTCGGCGACGCTCGTCTTCTTCGCGTTGGAGATGTCGACGAAGAAGCCGAAGAGGCGGCCCTCGCCGGTGCCAGTGACCTCGCCCGAGCGCCCCGCGAGGCCGCCGTCGAACTGCGCCACCTTCACGAGCTTGCCGTCGTCGGGGATCTTCGCGAGGCCCGCCGCGCCGTTGTCCATCACGTACAGCGTCTCTGCCTGCGAGCCCGGTCCGTCGGAGACGTAGCCCATGCCGAACTGCGAGAAACCCTGCTGGTTCGGCGTGTAGCCAGAGTCGGAGCACGACGCGTCCTTGGTGCTCGCGCGGTAGATGCGGCCGTTGCTGTAAAGAATGTAAGCATTGCCATCGCGGCGGATCGCCATCGAGAACGGCGTCGCGAGGCCCGCGGGACAGTTGAGCTTGCCGATCTGGGTGAACGCGTAGGTCTTGGGATCGAACTTGAGCAGGTTGCTGTTGGGCGACGACACCACGAAGATCGACGCGCCGACCTCGTCGCAGTTGGGCGCGGTCCCGGGCGCGCCGCCCTGCTGCTGGAACCCGCCGCCGCTCCCGGCCTGCGCGCCGCCGCCGCTGCTCGCGCCGCCGCCGCCCGCGAACTGGGGCTGTCCCCCCGCGCCGTCGGCGTCGTCGAACGTCGACTTTTCGGCGGCGGAGCCGCAGCCGACCGCGAGGCCGAGGAGCAGGGCGAGCGTGATCGAGAGAGCCTTCGGGCGTGCCATCGCGCGCAGCAGCCTACGGACGGCGCGTCGCCGAGTCCATCACCGCGCGAAGAGGCGCGCGCGCAGCGACGACAGCACGCTCGCGGCGCGAGGGGTCGGGGCCCCCGCTGAGAGCAGCGCGACACGGCCGGTGGGATCGAGCCGCTCGGTCGCGCGCACGAGCGCCGCGAACGCTCCCCGCACGGCGTCGACCGCGATCGGGACGAGCGCCGCGCCGGCGAGCGGCACCACGACGACGTCGCGGACGAGCGCGGCGCGGGCCCAGGCCCCAGGCGGCGGCGAGACGAAGAGCTCGCGAAAGGTCGCGAGCTCGGTGAACACGCCGGTGCCGATCGGGCCCGCGAGCTCCTCGATCGCGGCGGCGAGGAAGCGGTAATCACGCCTGAAATCGCCTGACAGGAGGCCCATGCGCGCGCGCAGCTCGTCGGGGCCGAGCACGAGATCGATCGCGCGACCGCGGCGGCGCAGCACGAGCGCGGTGAACAGCTCGCCTCCCTCGAAGAGCCCGAGCGCCAGCACCTTGCCGTCGGGCAGCAGGCGGGAGAGCGCCGCGCGCAGCATCTCGGCGGAGGGGACGCGCAGCGACGACAGCTCGGCGGGGTGCGTCGCGATCGCGCCCTCGCGGCCCATGCGCTGCGCCGTCGCGACGAACGACAGCGCTTGGTCGACGAGATCGTCGCGCCGCGACGCGCGAGCCCCGATCCGCTCCATCAGCTCTTCGAGCGCCCCGTCGTGCAGCGAGACACCCCACCGCGCGTGATGCTCGGCGCAGAGCTCGGGCAGAGGGCGCAGCCGCCCGCCCGCGCCCGGCAGGCGCCCCGCGGCGGAGTGGAGCAGCTTCAGCACGTGCGCGCCATCATGCAGGACGAAGAGCCCGCCGGTGGGCGCGCCGTCGGCGACCCGAGAGGGAGGACGCCTCAGCGCGGACACGAGGCGTTGCCAGTCGCGCACGTCCCAGCCGTCGAAGCGCACGTCGTGGTGGAGCACTAGGAGATCACCCTAGTCGGGACGCGCGCCGAGGGTTCAACGTAGTTCTCGGAGAGGTGAAATCCGACGCGGACTTCGAGTCGACTGGGGCTGAGGGCGCGCGCGGCCCTGGCCCAGCCCCGTCGAGAACGCCTCCATCCATGGCGGCCGTGACGCGAGGCTTCGCCCCGCGCGACGAGGAGCCCTCGAAGCCTGCGTTCAATAGGGAACATCCTTGTAGGCGGGTGACACGCGTGGATCTTTCTTGGGGGGAGCGACGCGCATGACGGGCGCGGACGCCGACGGAGCCGGGCGCGCCTGACCCGAGAACACGAGCTTCACCGAGCCCTCGGCCTGCACGGTCTGAGTCCACGGGAGATATCCGTGCGCGTCGACGCGCACCGTCACCGTCGAGCCGCGCCGCAGGCGCGCGGGCAGCGAGACGGGCTCACCATCGACCGTCACCGCCGCGCCCTCTGGCAACCCGGTGACGTCGAGCGTCGGCGACGCGGCCTCGGGGGGCGGCGGAGCGAGCACCGGTGCGGGCGAGGCAGGTCGTGACGGGGTTCCGAGCAGCGCGTAGGCGGAGGCGCCCAGCGCCGCGACGACGGCAGCGCCCACCGCGAAGCGCGTCCACGGCGAGGTCGGCGAGCTCGGCCTGGCCGCGCGCAGCGACGGCCGACTCGACGCGGTCGGGGGCGCCGGCGACGAGTGAAAGCTGACCCGATGCTCCTCGAGAGACGGCCCGATGAGCGTGTCCACCTCCTCGTCGACCAGCGGATCGGCTGGGAGCGCGCTCACGCGAGACAGCGACGTCGTCACCGCCATGTCCCTGCGGCCGAGCCAGACGTTGAGATCGTCGAACAGCTCGCGGACACCGGGATACCTGTCGGCGGGGTCCTTCGCGAGCGCGCGCGCGATGATCACCTCGAGCTCGATGTCGACCCCGGCGGCGCGCTCGGCGAGACGAGGCGGCTCGCTGTGGCAGACGGCCTCGAGCACGCGGTGAGTGCCCTCGCCGACGAACGGCAGCTCGCCCGCGATGGTCTCGTACAGCATCACGCCGAACGCCCACACGTCGCCGCGCGCGTCGCCGCGCTTGTCCTCGAGGATGACCTCGGGCGGCAGGTACGCGGGCGTCCCCACCGGGCCGGTGCCGGTGCGGGAGCGCTCCTCGGCGCCCTCGCGCAGGATGTGGGAGACCCCGAAATCGAGCACCTTGGGCCGCTCGGCGCCGTTGTCCTCGATCGCGAGGAAGACGTTCTCGGGCTTCAGATCGCGGTGGATGATGCCCTTCGCGTGGGCGACGGTGACGCCCTTCATCGCGCGCAGCAGGATGTGGGCGGCGTCGCGCGGCGCGAGGCGCCCGACCGACTTCAGGCGGTCGGCGAGCGTCTCGCCCTTCAGCAGCTCCATCACGATGAACGGCGAGCCCCACGAGGTCACGCCGTAGTCGAAGACCTGGACGATGTTCTTGTGCGCGATGGCCGCGGTGGCCTTCGCCTCGCGCTGGACGCGCGACACGAGCCGCGGATCGGTCGACAGGCTCGCCCGCAGGATCTTGATCGCGACCTTGACGTCGAGCGCGATGTTGAGCGCAAGCCACACCTCGGCCGTCGCACCCTCGCCGATGCGCTCGAGGAGACGGTACTTCTTGGCGAGCACCTCTCCGTGGGCGAGGACGACCTCTGAGGTCACCTCGGTCGTGCCTTCGACGGCGGGGACATCCGAGCCGCGGGAAGATAGCGCCGATCTTTCGTCACCGTTAGAGGCTTGCGCGAGGGGGTAGGTTTCGTCCACGCTGCGGGGCACGTATGCTCGGCGGACGACGGCGGACACCGCGATGGACATGGCTGCTCGCGCTGGCGCTCGCCGCGCCGGTCGCGTGGGCCGAGGGCTCGGCGATCGACGCGGCGAAGCGCGCGATGGAAGAGGGTCAGTCGCTCTACGCCGAGAAGAAGTACGCCGAGGCGGCCGCCGCGTTCGCGCGCGCCTACTCGCTGTCTCCGTACGCGGCGTTCCTCTTCAACGAGGGCGTGAGCCACGAGCGGCTCGGCGATTTCGAGCACGCGGTCGCGACGTTCCAGCGCTACCTCTCGGCCGACCCGACGGCGCCGGACGCCGAGAGCGTGCGCGCGCGCATCCGCAAGCTCGAGGCCGCGATCGCCGCGAAGAAGGAGCAGAGAGAGCCGCCGCCCCCGCCCCCCGCGGCGAAGGAGGACGACATGCGCGCGCTCGTGCTCGTCGAGAGCGATCCGGCAGGGGCGCCGACCGAGGTGTGGGAGCGCGTCGACCCCGGCGCCGCGGCGTTTCGCGCCGAGCTCGACAACGCCGGCTGGCGCAAGGTGATGACCGGCGCGACGCCGCTCGCCGCCACGCTGCAGCCGGGCAAGTACCACGTCGTCATCGACAAATGGCGCACCTACAACCGCAGCGAGAGCGACGTCGAGGTGGCGGCGGGCCGCGTCCACCAGTTCAAGGCAAACCTGTCGCAAGGGAAGTTCATGGCGTTCTTGCGCGTGACCAGCTCGGTCAAGGGCGCGCAGATCTACCTCGACGATCGCGACGAGGAGCCGTGGGGCACGGCGCCGCGCGGCGAGCTCGTCAAGCCGGGCGAGCACAAGGTCAGGGTCGAGGCGCCTGGCTACGATCCGTTCGAGGAGAGCTTCACGATCGAGGCCGGACAGCGGCGCGAGATCGACGCGACGCTCGAGCGGGTCAGCTATGGATATCTCCTGCTCGACGGCAACGCGCCGAGGTTCGAGGTGCTCGTCGACGGCCGCCCGGTCGGCGTGTTCGAGGGCCAGAAGGCGCTGCGCATCAAGGAGAAGGCGGGGCGCCACCGCGTCGTCGCGCGCGCCGACGGCAAGAAGGTCTTCGAGGACGAGATCGAGGTGCCGCTCGGCCAGTCGCGCGAGGTGCACGTGGTCTTCGTCAACAAGTACGGGCGCGGCGCGGCCTGGACGGCGGCGGTGGGGAGCGTCGCGTTCCTGGGAGCAGGCTACTACCTCGGCCAAAAATCAAACAAAATTTACGACGACATGAAGGCCGATCGCGCGGCGGGGCGCCTGACCGGCGACGACGCGAGGGCGGGCAAGGGGCGCGCGTACGCGCTCGGGGCCGACGGCGCGTTCGCGCTGGGCGGCGTGCTCGCGGTGCTCGCGACGTGGGAATTCCTGCGCGATCCGCTGCCTCCCTCGGGGGCGCAGGTGGACGAGCCGCGCGACTTCGGCGACAAGCGTCGCAAGGCGGAGCGGACGCGTCCGAGCGTGGCGTTCGCGCCGCTGGTGCTCGACGGACAGCGCGGCCTCGCGATCGGGGGGATGTTCTGATGCGCCGCCTCGCGTGGCTCGGCCTGTGCGCCGTCACGGCGTCGTGCTCGTGGTCCCGATACGACGCGCTCACGAAGGATCCGCCCGTGGTGCTGCTCGAGCGGCCCGCGAGCGTCGGCGCGCGCTTCGGCGCGGCGCTCGGCGCCGGCGACGGCGTGGTGATCGCGGGGGGCCAGCCGGCGCAGGCCGGGATGGCGCTGTTCGTCGCGGGTGATCCGCCCGCGGCGACTCCGGTGACCTCGACGTGCACCGATCTCTCGCGCTGCCGCTCGACCGCGACGCCCACGCACGTCCCTTCACCGCAGGGCAGGAGCGGGTGCTTCGTCGCGGGGATCGGGCGCGGAGAGGCCACGCTCGACGACACGGCGGGGCTCGTGGGGACGTGCGTCGACGGGGGCGCGTTCAAGCTCCCGGTGCCCGACTCGTTCAGGGCGCGTGTGATCGAGCCCGGGCTCATGCCCTTCTCGATCGTGGGGTTCGACGGCGTCGTCGCGCTCGCGTCGGCCGGGAACAGGCTGGGCGCGGGCTCGCCAGAGACGCACGAGGCGTGGCTGTACGCACCCGACCTCGCGTCGTTCTCGGTGGTGCCGCGTCCCGCCTACGCCGTGAAGAGCTACGGGATGGCGGTCGCCGTGGTCGATGGGCCGACGCCGACGTTCGCGGTCGCGGCGCCGGCGGGCGGCCTCGTCGTGTTGCACGATCCTGTCTCCGGCGCGGCGCGCGGGTGCATCAGGCGGGCGGCGCCGTGGGGCGTCGTGATGCAGGGGTTCACCGACGCAGGTAAATCATGGCTCGCGGTGTCCGACGCCGCGGGCCGCGTCGACCTCGTCGACCTCGCGGCGCTCGCGCTCGATCCAGCGTCCTGCGTCGAGCCAGGCGTCGCCGCGCGCGCGCTGTCATGTGCGGCGACCGAGGACCTCGCCGGGTGCGACGGCGCGGCGTTCGGCTTCGCGCTCGCGCACGGCGATCTCGACGGCGACGGAGATCAAGAGCTGCTCGTGGGCGCGCCCGGCGCGAACGTCCGCGAGGTGCCCAACGGAGGCGCCGTCTTCGTGTTCGATCTCGAGGGGGGCGACGGGCCGCGCGAGACGCTCTTCCTCAGCGACGCGCAGGCGGAGGATCAGCTCGGCTCGGCGATCACGGCGGCGAGGGTCGGCGGGCACGACGTGGCCGTCGCGGGCGTCCCCGGCACGCGCAAGGCGCTCGCCGTGTTCCTGTGCGGCATGTCCCCGGGCGCGCGGTGCAAGTGACGCCGGCGATCCTGTCCGCGGCCGAGATCGAGGCGGTGCTGCAGGCGCTGTACGAGCGAATGTTCGACGATCCCATCGTCGGCTTCTTCTTCGACGGAAAGGATCGCGACCACATCGTGCGCGCGCAGGTCCCGCTCGTCCGCCGCATGCTCGGCGAGACGGGCGTCACGTACGACGGCAAGCCGATCCCCGAGGCGCACGCGGCGCTGCCGATCCTGCCGGGGCACTTCGACCGCCGTCACCACCTGCTCGCCGAGGTGCTGCGCGAGCGGGGCGTCGACGCCGCGGCGCGCGCGCGGTGGCTCGAGGTCGATCTCGGCTTCCGCGACGCGGTCCTCAAGCTCGGCGACGCTCGCGCCCGGGCGCTCAACTCCGGGGACACGTGACGAGCCCGATCGCGGTCTACCGCGCGACGCGCAAGAAGCACGATCTGGTCTGGAACGCGTACGTGATGCGCCCGCTCGCCGCGGTCGTCGTCGCGGCGCTCGAGCACACGGCCGTCACTCCCAACCAGCTCACGTTGCTCAACCTCGCGGTGTTCGTGGGCGCGGCGGGGCTGTTCGTCGGCGCGCCGTCCTTGGCGGGCGGCGTCGCGGCGGTCGCGGTGCTCGAGCTGTCGTACCTGTTCGACTGCGCCGACGGCATGCTCGCGCGGCTCCGCAAGACGGCGTCGCCCACGGGGCACCTCTTCGACTTCTTCACCGACGAGGCGAAGGCCGTGCTGCTCGCGGCGGCGATGGGCGTGCGGCTCTTTCGCACCGGCGGGCTCGGGTTCGATCTCACCAGCTGGTCC
The DNA here is from genome assembly GCA_963169165.1 of Myxococcota bacterium. Lineage (GTDB taxonomy): Bacteria > Myxococcota_A > Polyangia > Polyangiales > Polyangiaceae > JADLFU01. The sequence goes on from CAUJFL010000054.1 coordinate 38,807, forward strand.
GCTGGCGACGCGCGCTTCTTGCTCGCCACCGTCGCCGAGGTCGTCGTCGTGGCCTCGGCGATCTCGCTGACCAACTTCGTGCGCCGCCCCGAGCTGACAGGCAAGGAGACGCCCACCGAGGCCCATTACGAGGCGAACGCGCCCACGACCGCGCCGTCGCTGGTGAGGCGCCTCGCGCGCGCGCCGATGTCGCTCTTGCAGTGGCTCGCGCACTACCCCAGCCACCTCTGGCTGTTCGTCGCGCTCGGTCGGCTCGACGTCTACTTCTGGCTCTACCTCGCGCTCAACTCGCTGTATCTGGCGCGGGGCTGGCTGGGGCTCGCGCTGCGCTTCGGCCGATCGTGAGGGCGCGACAGACATCGGCGACGATCGACGGCCCCTCGTAGATGAAGCCCGTGTAGAGCTGGCAGAGATCGGCGCCGGCGTCTCGCATCCTCGTGACGTCGTCGGCGCTCGAGACGCCGCCCACGCCGATGACCGTCGCCGACGCGCCGAGCGCCTCCCTCGCGCGCCGCACCATCGCCGTCGCGCGCGCGCGGAGCGGCGGACCGCTGAGGCCGCCCGCGCCGAGCTCCGCGACGCGCGCCGACGGCGTCGAGAGCCCGTCGCGCGACAGGGTGGTGTTGGTCGCCACGACGCCGGCGAGCCCGACCTCGCGCACGACCGAGAGGAGCGCGTCATACGCGTCGTCGGAGAGATCGGGCGCGACCTTCAAGAGCAGCGGAGGCCCGGAGCCTCCTCGAGCGCGCGTGAGGTGCGCCAGCAGCGCGCGAGCGCTCTCGGCCCGCTGCATCGCGCGGAGGTTCGGCGTGTTCGGCGACGAGACGTTCACCACGACGAAGTCGGCGACGCAGGCGACAGCGCGCAAGCTGGCAGCGTAGTCGGCGAGGACGGCGGCCTCGTCGTCGACGTCGACCACGCGGCTCTTGCCGATCGACACGCCGAGCGGCGCGTCGAGCGAGACACCGCGCAGCCGCGCCGCCAGCGCCTCCGCCCCCGCGTTGGGGAAGCCGAGGCGGTTGATGAGCGCGCCATCGGCGGGCAGCCGAAAGAGGTTGGGCGCGGGGTTCGCGAGCTGCGGGCGCGCGGTGACGGTGCCTAGCTCGAGGTGCCCGAACCCGAGCGCCGCGAGCGACAGCGGCCGACGCGCGTCCTTGTCGAAGCCACCGGCGAGCCCGACCGGGTTGGGGAAGGTGAGCCCCATCGTGCGCACCTCGAGCGCGGACGAGCGCGTACACGCGCGAGGCCCGAGCAGCCGTCGAAGCGGCCCGACCCGCTCGGTCGCCGAGAGCGCCACGAACGCGAGCTCGTGCGCGGTGGCGGGAGGCAGCGCGAAGAGGAGCGGTCGCAGCACCGAGTAGAGGGCGCTCAACATCGGGCGCGCAGTTCGCCGGGCCGCCGCGGGGCGTCAAGGAGGCGGAGGGTTGCCCGTGAGCTCGCAGCACCGGAAGCCGACGTCGCCGAAGGTGCCGGACCGCTGCCGAAGGTCTTGCGCTGCGCACCGGAGATCGGCGGACGTCGACGCGAAGGCTCCGCCACGGACCGCGCAAGTGTCGCTGGCACCTCCCCCACCCATGCACGCGTCGGACCACTCGGCGACGTTGCCGCTCATGTCACGGAGCTGATCGTAGCCGGGGGTCGCCGAGTGACAGCCCGCCCGGGTGCCGACCTCCTGTGCGCCGATGCCGTCATCATTACAAATTCCAGACTGGTACGGACCGGAGTAGGGATAGTCTGTCGCGCCGTTCGCGGTGCAGGCGCTGGTCCACGCGTTGATGTGCCAATCATCCAGCTTGTCCCACGGCGCGTTGGGCGGAGCCTCCTGGGTGCTCCCGCAGAGCCGCTTGCCGGACCACTGACAATACGCGAGGGCGTCGCAGAAGTCGATGCACATCATCGGCGTGCGGTTGCGAGCCCCAGGCCCGGAGGCATCGACCGCCGCGGTCGGCAAGCAGGCGCCGTCCGGCTTGAGGTCGCCCACCGAGGTGCCCTGAAAGTTGCAGAAAGGCGGGAGATTCATGCCGGACGGCACATGGTTGAGGAAGTAGCCATACTGGGCGCGGGTGACCTCCGTCGAGTCGACCCAGAACGCTCCGGGGCCGTCCGCGAGCGGCACCTTCACCATCGGGGGGCCGTGGCGGAGTCCTTGGAGGCGGTTGCACTGTCCGGTGTCGAAGCGGCACGCGTTGCAGCCGAGGTTCCCTCCGTAGGCCGCGCCCAGCACGGTCGCGCAGGTCTCACCGCCGAGATTGCTGCCATCGCAGTCCTCGTTGTCCGGCTGCAGGACGCCGTCTCCGCACGCGGGCGCGACGCCGTTGCACTTCGAGGTGTCGAACTTGCATTGCTGAGTACAGAGGAGCGTCCCAGGTGGCGCCTGGAGAGCCTCGCAAGTGGTCTTCCTGAGATCATTCCCGTCACACTCTTCGTCAGAATTGGCGGTCCCGTCCCCGCACGAGTGGCAATCGCTGGAGTCCACCGTGCACGCCTGCGTGCAGCCGATCTTCCCGTGTGACGCGGGGTCGCCCATGTACTCGGCGCAGGTCTTCTGCGAGGGAGGGAGCGCACCATCACACTCTTCGGTGCCCTCGAGCACGCCGTTGCCGCAGGTCGAAGGCGCGCCGCCAGCGCCACCTGGAGCCGCGCCGCCCTTCCCCCCGGGAGCGCCAGCCTGACCTCCGGGCCCTGTGCCGCCCGTCCCCCCGGGAGCGCCTGCCTGACCTCCGGGCCCTGTGCCGCCCGTCCCTCCCATCCCTCCGGGACCGCCCTGGCACTTCAGCATGCCGCACTGCTTCTCGCAGTTGCCGCACGCGCAGGCGTGGAGCGCGAGCGCGGTGGGCACCGCCGAGCAGCCGGGGTTCGGCTCGAGGACACACTCGACGCAGGCGTTCTCGGTCGCGCACTGGTTGAAGAGCGCGGAGCACTGACCCGTGAGGCACGCCGCACACTTCGGCTCGAACATCGCCTTGCCGCCGGCGCCCGCGCCCGCTTGCCCGGCCGAGCCAGCCTGCTGGCCGCCCTGACCCGACGAGGCCCCGCCCAAGCCTGCCATGCCAGCTACGCCACCGCCCGCGCCGGCCTGGCCCGACGCCTGGAACGCGTCATCGGGGACGAAGGTGAGGCTGCCGTCGACGCCGCAGCCGACCGCCCACGAGAGGGCGGCCATGATTCCAGCAGAGAAGAGGGTGCGAGAGGCGCGCATGAGTTGTCTCCGATACCGTTGATCAAGGGAACGAGAGGGAGATAAGAAGCTGCCGTGCGCGACCAGGCCCGCGCCCGCCGGCGTGATGGCGAGGCGGGGCGGCGCGTGCGCGGACTCCTTCTTGCCGCCGAGCACGATCAGCGTCCCGCCCGCGCCGGCGGCGACCACGCCGCCGATGAGCAGCACGTTCGTGATCGTGGCGAGCGACTTCGCGCTGTCATAGTCTGACCGGGCGCTCTCCGGGCACACGCTGCCGCGGCACTTGTCCTTGACGCTGCTCTCCTTGGACTTGGACATCAGGCCGGTGATGACGCCGCCCAGGATCATCGCCCCGCCGACGCCGGCGGCGACGTACCCCGCGGTCTTCATGCCCGAACCTGACGGAGGGGGCGCGTCCGTGGACGCGGTCGTCGGGACGGGCGCGGCGCTCGAGGGGGGGGGCGGCGCGCCGGTCGCGCTCGAGGGAGGGACGGGCGCCGCGACGGGTTTGTCAGTGAAGACGAACGTGTGCTCGAGCTGCTGGCCCGGGGCGAGATCGACGACCCACTCGACAGACTTGCCGTTCGCGGTCGCCTTGAAGGTGTGGTGGCCCGCCTTCACGCCGACGCTCAGCGCGCCGCCCTTCAGCATGTAGGTGTTGGTGAAGGCGCCGCTCGGCCGCTGGCGCGAGTCGCTCAAGGAGACGTCGGCCGTGACGTCGGCCTTCAGCGTGAGCCTCGCCGCGCCGCTCTTGAGGACGCGAACGTCACGCTCGACCTGCTCGCGCTCGGCCGCGTCGATCTCCTTCCCGCCGCCCTTGAGGTACAGCTCGTAGTACTCGACCGCCTCGCCGTCGCGCTCGAGCTTCATCGCGGAGAGCGCCAGGTTGCCCAGCACCTTCCAGCTCTTCGATTTGTCGTAGGCGAGCTTGAATTGCAAGTACGCCTCCTGATAGCGCGCGCCGTCGGGGTCCTTGAGGAGGTCGACGCCCGCGCGGAAGTGCTCCTTGGCCTCGGCCGAGATCGCCCCGGAGGGGGCCTGGGCGAGGCCGAGCGGCGCGAGGGTCAGCGAAGCACAGAGCAGGGCGGAGACGACGAAGCGAGGAGAGAGGTTGCGCATGAATGAGGCTCTTGTGTGGGTTGCAGAGATCGTGCGGCGCGTTCAGGGGCTGGAGTAGGCGCACCGGAGGCCTATCCGCTCGGATGGCGTCCCGCTCGGCGCCGCGGTCCGCGCGGCCGCGCGGCCGAAGTACTTGCCGTCGGCGTAGCTCCCGCCGCGGACGCTGGCGTTGAAGTTTCCGTTGTTGGGGGGTGGCGGGCTGAAGCACCCCGCCTGGGTGCACGCGCCCGGCGGGTAGGCGTTCGACTGATCGAGCGTCCACTCGGCGAGGTTCCCCGCCAGGTCGACGAGCCCGTCGACCGAGAGGCCCAGCGGAGAGGCGCCTACTTGATGGACCGAGAAGCCACAGTCTTTCGAGTTGGCGTGACCGCAGGTGACGATCGTGTCGAGGAAGGGCATCAGCCTGTCCTGTTCCGCCGCCGCCGCGGCGCTCTCCCACTCGGCCTCGAGGGGCAAGCGGCCGCCGTCCCAGAGGCAGAAGGCCTGAGCGACATACCAGCTCACACAGTTGATCGGCAAGAGCTCGTTCTTCCCGGGGCCGTCCGTCCAGGTGGCGGCACCACACTTCAGCTGGTTGGTCAGCTCTGTCTGGCTGGCCGGGAGGCGGCTGTTCCACTGGGGAGACCACCCCGTCGGGGGGATGTCGGTCATACGCCCGTCGCCGGCGCCGGGCATGTAAGGGTACACGTTGACGAACTCGCGGAACCTCGAGACCGTCACCTCGTACTTGTCCAGGTAGACGGTCCCCATCGTCGCCTTCGTCTCGGGAGCCTCGCCGATCGACATGTCCGGGCCGGTGTAGCGATCGTCCGCGCCGAGTCCGTCCGCTCCCGTGCCGTTCTGTCCTCGGTAGAACGTGCCTCCGGAGGTCTGCGCGGTCGTGCAGCACGACTCGGGGTTGGTCAGCGGGTCGCCAGACGCCCCACCCAGGCCTCCCAGGCCCGCCATGCCACCTGCGCCGCCCGTGCCGCCCGCACCGCCCGCGCCGCCCGCGCCGACGGAGCAGAGCGGCGAGCTGGAGCCGCAGCTCCAGTGGGGAGACACGCAGCCACCCTTGCGGCATACGTTTCCCAGGAAGCAGGAGCCCGACTGGGACCACTGGCCGTTGGTACACTTGGAAATGGTCACGTCGTCCTCGCACCGAAATTGCCCCTCGATGCACGCCGCGCAGACGCCGTCGGAGCACACCCCTCCCGGGCACGGATTGCCAGTCAGCTTGTTCACCGAGGGGCCGCTGGGGGTGCAGATTTCCTGGGTGCAAGGGTTGCCGTCATCCAACGCGGGATCGGTCGGATCGAAGTCTGATTTGACGCTCCCGTTGCCGTCGCAGCTGCGCTTCATGCAGTCTCCGGGGATCTGGGAGACGGGGGTGCCGCTCGGCTTGTTGCCTGGTAGGCAGGCGCCGCTCGAACACGTGGGGACCGCGCACTCCGAGGGCACGCCGCACTGTTGGTTTCCGGTGCATTGCACGCAGCTCCCGGCGCCGATACAGAACGGCTGGTTGCTGGGGCAGTCGGACAGTGAATACTGTCCGTTCACGCAGGTGGCGATCTGGTTGTTGGAGCAGGTGTTGGGCGAACCGACCTGGCAGGTCCCGCACACGCCGGCGGTGCAGGTGCCGCCGTTGTTGCACGTCGTGCCGTCGGGCTCGTTCACGAACGCCGGGCCGCCCGGCCCGCAGGCGGGTCTCGTGCAGGCGTTGCCGTCGTCCGTCGGCAGATCGCCGGGCTGGAATATCGGGACCGCGGCGCCTTTCCCGTCGCACGCGAGCGAGGAGCAGTCGTTTGGCTTGGGATCGTCGAGGGCGGTGCCCGACGGCTTGTTGTTCTGCTTGCAGCTGCCGGCGTCGCACGCGAACGTCTGGCAGGCAGAGTCGACGCCGCAGTCGGCCGCCGCCTGGCACTGCACGCACTGCCCCTGTCCGATGCAGAACGGGGCGGCCGGGCCGCAGGCGGTCTTCGTCAGGCTCTTGCCGTCCACCCCGCAGACCGCGCGCGTGGCCTGATCCGAGCACGACTCGGCGCCCGGCGTGCAGGTGTTGCACTGGCCGAGCGACTGGTTGCACATCCCGGGCGCGCAGCTGGACTGTTTCTCGTAGCCGGTCTCGTCTGCCTTGCAACGCTGCAGCTCGTCGCCCGCGCACTTGTAGGCGCCGGCGATGCAGGTCTTGGTGGTGCACGCGCCGGCGTCGGGGTTGCACTCGGCGACCGTGGCGCAGTCTTGCTTGTCGTCGAAGCCGCTGTGGTCCGCCTTGCAGACCCTGAGCTTCGCGCCGCTGCAGACGTGCTCGTTGTCGTCGCACACGGCGCACTTGTCACCCGTGCCCTTCTGGCAGAGCGAGGCCGAGGCGCAGGTGATCTTGGTCGAGGTGACGAGGTCGGCGCCGCACGTCACGCGGTCGACGCCGTCGCAGACCGACTCGCCCGGCTTCTTGCCTTGGCAGGCCGGGACGACAGGCGCGCAGACCGCGGAGGGGGCGCTGGTGTCGCAGAGCTGGCCCGTGGGGCACGTCTTGTTGGAGCTCCAGACCGAGTCGACGCACTTCATCAGGACCGACGACGCGTGACCGTTGCACGCGACCGCGCCCTCGGGGCTGCACGGTCCGCCCAGCGTGGGCGCGCCGCCGGTGCCGCCTCCGCCCGCGCCACCTCCGCCCTGCCCCGCGCCGGCCTGTCCACCCTGCCCGGCGCCGCCCTGCGGGGCGCCACCAGGGCCGCCTCCTCCCTGGCCAGCGGTCCCTCCGTGCCCGCCCTTGCCGCCGGCACCACACTTCGGTCCCACGGGGCAGACGGCGTCGCAATTGCCACAGAGACAGATCGAGAGGGCCGCGACGTTCGGCTTCGCCGCGCACGCTGGGCCGGGGTCGAGCACGCAGGCCACGCACGCGGGATCTTGCTGGCACGCGGTCGTCAGCGCGTCGCACTTGTCATGCGCGCAGGTCAGGCATTCGAGCGGGAGCTGCGGCATCCCTCCCTGTCCCGCGCCGCCCAGCGCGCCGCCCGCGACGCCGCCCACACCCGCCGTCTGACCCGCGCCCCCGGCCTTTCCGCCGGCCGCGCCCGCCTGGCCGGTCGCGTGGAACTGTTCGTCGGGGATGAACGCGAGATCGCCGTCCACGCCGCAGCCGACGGCCCACGTGAGCGCGACCAGCGAAGAGAGCCCCCCGAGAGTCCGTGATGCAAAGCGGTTCATGGTCCGCCAACGTACCCCATACGAACGGATTTTTCTCGCGGGGATCGACGCCGCGCGGCGCTTTGCGCAGACTGCGCAACCATCGAACCCGCTGGCCGCACGGGGCGAAAGGCGGTAGCCCGACGGGCGATGCCCTTTCCGGTCGAGCGGCCGCGGCGACTGCGGCGAACCTCCGCCCTGCGCGCGCTCGTGCGCGAGACCGTCGTCACGCCGCGCGATCTCGTGCTGCCGATGTTCTTCCACGCGGGGCTGGTCGAGCCGCGGCCGATCGCGACGATGCCGGGGGTCGACCAGCTGCCGGTGTCTCACGCCGCGCGCGCCGCCAGGGAGGCCGCGACGCTCGGGCTCGGCGGCGTGATGCTGTTCGGGCTGCCCGTCGCCAAGGACGAGCGCGGCGAGCGCGGCGCCGATCCCGACGGCCCCGTGCCCCGCGCGATCCGCGAGATGAAGTCGGCCGCGCCAGGGCTGGTGGTGATGGCTGACGTCTGCGTCGACGAGTACACGACCCACGGGCACTGCGGCGTGCTGCGGACCGCGCCCGACGGCGCGGTCGACGTCGACAACGACGCGACGCTCGACGTGCTGTCGCGCATCGCGCTCGCCTACGCCGAGGCAGGGGCCGACGTCGTCGCGCCGAGCGACATGATGGACGGGCGCGTCGGCGCGATCCGGGCGGCGCTCGACGGCGTGGGGTTCACGGACACGGCCATCCTGTCCTACGCGGTGAAGTATGCGTCGGCGTTCTACGGACCGTTCCGCGACGCGGCCGACTGCGCGCCGCAGTTCGGCGACCGCGCGGGCTACCAGATGGACCCGGGCAACGCGCGCGAGGCGTCGCGCGAGGCGCGCCTCGACGAGCAAGAGGGCGCCGACATGCTGATGGTGAAGCCGGCGCTGCCGTACCTCGACGTGCTGAGCAAGGTGCGCGAGGCGACCTCGCTGCCGGTCGCCGCCTACAACGTGAGCGGCGAGTACGCGATGCTGAAGGCCGCTGTCTCGGCCGGTATGCTCGACGAACCGCGCGCGGTGCTCGAGGTGCTGACGTCGATCCGCCGCGCGGGCGCCGACTTCATCTTGACGTACCACGCGGCCTTCGCGGCGGGGCTCCTCGGATGATCGCGCGTCGCGCGCTCGCGTACGGCGTCGCGGCGCTCGCGCTCCTCGCGGCCTCGGGCGTGACCGGGTGCAACGAGATGGGCTGCGACTCGAGCCCTGAGGCCAACCCCCCCGCAGATTTTCAGGGCGGCGAGGTGCTCACCACCAAGGGCGGCCCGGTGTACCGCTCGAGCGCCGCGGACGGCGAGCACCTCAACTTCACGGCGGGCGCGCAGTTTCGCGTGCACCACCAGCTCGGCGGCGTCCCGCAGTCGGTCCAGGTCTGGGTCTCGTTCAGCGCGAACGGCACGAAGGACGGCAACGAGGCGCTGCCCGCCGGAAACATGGCCGAGGTGCTCTGCGTCAACGAGGACTTCATCCTCATCCGCAACGACTCGTGCGGCGAGTACTGGCTGAGGATCGTCGCGAGCGATCCGGTCGCGCCGATGACGGCAGGATCGCTCGACTCGACGTGCCCGTGACTACGAGTTCAGCTCGACGCGCAGCAGCTTGCGCCCGAGGAACACGTAGTCGCCGTGACCGAGCGGGTGCTCGCCGTGGACGCGCGCGTAGGTGCCGTTGCGGCTGCCGAGATCGGTGAGCGTGTAGCGACCGCCGGCGTCGTCGATCCGGCAGTGCGCGCCCGACATGTAGATGTCGCCGGGGAAATTGAGATCACCGCCCTCGCGCCCGACCGTCAGCGACGGCCCGCGGGCGCACACGGTCATGCCGAGCGAGCCGCCCTCGAGCAGCTGGGTGATCCGGAACGGGCTCGGGTACTTGGGCGACGAGTAGAACTGCGTGCCCTCGGCGTCGCCGCCGTCGGTCGCGCGTGGCGTCGGATCGAGCCGGAACACCTGCTCACCGGCCAGGAAGGTGTCGCTCATCGCGAGGTCGACCGTGCCACGGACGCGCACGAACACGCCGTTGAGCGAGCCCTCGTCGCGGACGAACAGGCGCGCGTCTCGGTAGAAGAAGTTCGCGTGCTTCGGCGAGATGAAGCGATCGTCGGGGAACTCGATCCCGCCGCGGCGCCCCGCCACGTGCTGCTCCTGCTTCAGGTGGTACGCGAGCCCCTCGAGCCCCTCGCCGCGGATCACCACGATCCGGGCGTGCTTGGGGTTCTGCATCTCGCTGAAGTAGCGCTCCTGCGCCTGGGCGATCTCGGCCGGCGTCTCGGCGCCGCAGCGGCCGCAGAATTTATGCCCCGACGGGACGGGCGTGTAGCACTGCCAGCAGAGGTAGTGTCGAGCCTGATCCATGAGTTCCTCCTGAGATAGGTGTGCGTACGACGGGGCCTTCTTGAGCCTCGATCCGGTGGTGCTGCGAGGCGCGGCAGAATCGCCGGTCTTCGCCCGCAAGGGAAGGGGGTCGGCGGTGACGCCGACGGGCGCCGTCTGCGCGCGCGACGGGCGCTGCGGCGGAGGCTGGAACAGCGCGAGCGCCTGCCCACACCCGCACGTGGGCGTGCCCATGGGCGCGTAGAGGTCGCACGCACCGCAGACGATGCCGATCTCGAAGTCCATCAGGTCGAGCCGGGGCGCACGGTACTTTCGGCCGTCGGGGACGGTCAAGCAGCGCGCGCTCGCTCAGCGGGCCAGCCGCTTCTCGATCGCGTCGAGGTGCGCGCGGAGCTGCTGATCGGTGCGCCGCAGCTCGCCCACCTTGCGGACCGCGCTCATCACGGTCGTGTGGTCCTTGCCGAACGCGCGCCCGAGCTCGGGGAAGCTGACGTTCAGGCGCATCTTCGCGAGGTACATCGCGACGTGCCGCGCGAGCGCGATCGAGCGGTGGCGATCGGTCGACAGCAGATCGCTCGAGCGGACGTGGAAATGGTGGCAGACCGCGCGCTGGATGTCATCGAGGGTGGTCAGCTTCTTCGCGCCCTGCACCTGCGACAGCTCGGCCTCGACGAACTCGAGATCGATCTCGCGCGACGTGAGCGACGCCTTCACGGCGAGCCGCACGAGCGTGCCCTCGAGCTCGCGGACGTTGGCGCTGATCGTCTGCGCGAGCAAGAGCGCGACGTCGGCTCGCAGCGACAGCCCCTCGGACTCGGCCTTCTTGCGGACGATCGCCGCGCGCGTCTCGAGCTCGGGCACCTGGATGTCGGCGACGAGCCCCCACGAGAACCGCGAGACGAGCCGCTCTTCCATCCGCTCGAGCGCCTGCGGATATTTGTCGCTCGTGACGACGATCGGGCGATCTCGCTCGTGCAGCGCGTTGAACGTGTGGAAGAACTCTTCCTGGGTCTGCTCGCGGCCCGCGAGGAACTGGACGTCGTCGACGAGCAGGATGTCGCACTGCGAGCGGTAGCGCTCGCGGAAGGCGTCCATCTTCTTGTTCTGGATGGCCGCGATGAACTCGTTGGTGAACCGCTCGGCCGACACATACACGATGCGCTTGTCGGGGCTCGCCTCGCGGACCTGGTGCGCGATCGCCTGCATCAGGTGGGTCTTGCCGAGGCCGGTCCCGCCGCACAAAAATAGCGGGCTGTACCTGCGCCCCCCGCCCCCGGCCGCCGCGACGGCCGCCGCGTGGGCGAGCTGGTTCGACGGGCCGACGACGAAGTTCACGAAGGTGTACTGCTGGTTGAGCCCCTCGGGCGGCTCGGGCGGCGGGGCGGGCGCCTGCTGCGCGTGGCGCGCGGGCAGGCTCGGGGACGACGGCGGCGGCGCGACGCTGGCGCGCACGCGGGGGCGCGACGACGGCGCTTCGTCGGTGACACGCCCGAGCGGCCGCTCGATCGCGCCGAGCGTCCACACGAGCTGGATCGACAGGTCCGTCGCTCCCCGCAGGTGCTCGACGACCGACGGCAGGTAGTGATCACACACCCAGTCACGGTGAAACGCGTCGCGCGCGCGAAGGCAGACGACGCCGTCGGTCAGCGACTCGAGCTGCACGCCGGAGAACCAGCGATCGAACGTCGCCGGTGAGAGCCCGCGCGTGGCCGCGAGCGCGGCCTCCCAGGCCTGGTTCAGAAGGGCTTCGTGCATTGAGAGGGTTGGTTTCGTGGACAAAGATTTCCCCAGGTTCTCCACAGCCTGTGGAGAACCCATGACCCCGCTGCGCGCTCCGCGACTCACCCCTGAGGTCGGCTGGAGCTGCCCTGGCAGGGCATGGGAGGGTGGCCTCCCCGGCGGCGTGGGCGGGTGCGCTGCATCGCGGAAACTTGGTTACCAGAGCTTCTCTCGCGGCGTCTATCCCCACGTTGCCGTTTCGTCCTGGAGGCTATGATTTACGGCAAATCATCGCGATCGAGGCCGCCCTGTCGAGACCTCGGGTGCGGCGGCGCGGCCCGCGCGTTCGCGGCGCGCGGGCAATCGCCGCGCGGACGGTCGACGGCGCGCGCGCCCGCCCTTGGTTTGTAGCGTGATGCCGATGTCAAGGGACGCATTTGGTGGCGATCGCGGCGCGGACGGGGGGCGTCCGCGCGCGGAGGGCCGAAAATTTGGCCCAGCCGGGGCGCGGACGATAGCGAGCCGGGGATCCGATGGAGCCCTGGTCCCCCCCCCGCGGCCGCCCGACCCGTTGGCTGCTCACCGCGACCGCGCTGGCGGTCGCCGGGCTGAGCGCAGCCGAGGCCGCGGCGGAGCCGTCGAAGCTGGCGCCCGAGGCGGGGTTCCAGGGCGGCGAGATCGAGACGGGGCGGACCGGCGCGCTCGGCGGCGCGACGCGGGCGATCGGCGCGGACCTCTCGGGTCACTTCGCCAACCCGGCGAACGTCGCGGCGTCGCGCGTGTACCACCTGGGCGCGCTCGCGATCATCGCGCCCGAGGCCCGACGCCAGAGCTACGGCGCGGCGATGGCCGACTCGGTGACGAACTCGCGCGGGCTCGCGGCCGCCGTGAGCGGCGTCTACACGGTCCAGGACAACGGGGGGCTGTCGCGCAAGGCGACCGACGCGCGCTTCACCCTGGCGTTCCCGATGTCCGAGCGGCTCTTCGTCGGCGCGACGGGCAAGTACCTCAAGCTTCGACAGGACGGCCTGGGACCGCTCGGGCAGAGCTACGCGTCGGGCGGGCGGAAGAACGAGGCGATCGTCAACGGCTTCACGTTCGACGCGGGCTTCGCTGCGCGCCCGGTCGATCTGCTGCGGATCGCGGTCGTCGGGACGAACCTCACGGCGACCGGCGACGGGTACCGCCCGCTCGGCGTGGGCGGCGGCGTCGGGATCGGGACGCGCACGTTCAACCTCGAGGCCGACGTCGCCGCCGACTTCACGACCTACGACAGGACCACGCTCCGGTACATGGGCGGCGCGGAGCTGCTGGCGGCCGACGCGTTCGCGCTGCGCGGAGGGTACCGTTTCGATCAGGGCGACAGGAGCCACGCGGCGTCGTTCGGCTTCGGGTACGTCGATCCGGCCTTCTCGTTCGAGCTGTCGGTGCGCCGGACGTTGAACCCCTACACGAGCACGATGCTGTTCCTCGGCGTGACGTACTTCCTCGAGTCGACGGGGCTCACGCGCACGCCGAACGAGATCCCGGTCGGCTCGGACTGAGCGTCCTTGGCCTCGGGCGGAACCGGAGGCATCCTTCGGGTGTCCGCCGCCCGAGGACGCCCGCTTGGTCGACCGCCGCCCTGCCCCCGAGCTCGAAGCCTTCCTCTCCGAGGGGCTCGTCCGTCGGCGCGCGCGCGCGGGCAGCGCTCGCAGGCCGGTCGAGCTCGAGCTCGGCGAGGCGCGGCTCGCGCGCACGACCGCGGGCCCCACGCTCGCGTGGCTCGGCAGCGTCGCCTTGCACGCGGGCGCGCTCGGGGTGACGGCGGCGTTCTTCGCGGGGCTCGCGGGCGGCGCGCCCGGCGCGAGCCTGGGCCACGCCGCCGCGACGACGCCGACCGCGCAGGGCCTGCCGTCGATGTCGATCGAGCTCGAGGCGTCGTCGGATCAGCACCCCCGCGCGACCGAGCGCGCGCCCGCGCCGCGACCTGGTGGGCTCGAGCGGGCGCCGAGACCCGACACAGGGCGCGATGGCCTCGGGGGGGCAGCCGAGAGCGCGCCCGCGTGGAACCTCGCGCACCAGATCGACGGCGTGACGCTCTCGCGAGATCAGCAGTCGCGCCTCGATCGAAGCCAGATCCAGCGGACGCGTGACGGCGACACGCGCGAGACGACCGATCCGCGCCGGGCGATGGCGGCGCCGATGGAGCTCACGTTCGTCGTGGTCGGCGCAGGCGCGGCGCGTGAGGCGCGGCCCGCGCGAGCGGTGACCCCGGCGCACGGCGCGCGCGACGGCGCGACCGAGGCGAGCGCGATCGGCGGAGACCCGCGACCACGGCCCCACGCCGGCGAGGGGCTCGAAGATCCTGGCGCCGCGGTCGCGGCGGGCACCCGCTCGGCGTCCCCTGCGATCGGCGTGCTGTCGCCGTCGGTCGGGGCAGCGCACACGTCGGCGGCCGACGTCGCGACGCAGCGTCCGCAGGTGATCGACGGGCGCCCGGCGAACCCGTCGTCCAACCTCTGGTATCGCTCTAGGGACACGGCGGACTCACCTCAGGAGGCGTCGAACACGTCCGTGTCGCTGCTGAACGCGAGCGCGGCGGGCGGGGTGGCGGGCGTCGGCGCGGGCGGTGAGCACCGCGGCTCGAGCGCGCCCGGCGTCGGCGGCGTCCTGGGCGAGGGCTCACGCGCGGCGCCGAACGGGCACGGAGGGCCGGGTGCGCCCGATCCCGATCCGCTCGATCGGCGGCTGAGCGACTACCGCAGGCGGGTGACGGCGAAGATCGACCCGCTGTGGAACGACGCGTTCCCGCGGTGGGCGGCGCTCGAGGGGCGGCAAGGGCGCGCGATCATTCATTTCACGATCAAGCGCGACGGCACGATCGACGGAGCCACGGTGGTGCGCAGCTCGGGGATCCCCGAGTTCGACGAGAACGTCCGGCGCGCCGTGCTCCGGGCCGCGCCGTTCGGGCCGCTCCCCGACAAGCTCGGCGCGACGCTGCCGTTCTACCTGAGCTTCGACTCGCCGAACCCCGTGGTCCGCTAGCGTCGGCGGCGGCGGAGAGCCGCGTGAGAACTTGCCGGTCCCCCGTTGTTTCGCTAGTCCACCCCGAGCGAGCGCGAACGATGGCGTGTGGCACCTCCTGCGGCTGCAAGACTCCTCCCCCCGAGGGCGGGCGCGAGGTGGTGCTGTCGCGCGAGCTTCAGGCCCGCGCCGCGACGCCCGAGGCGCTCCCATCGCCGATCCCGTGGGGCGGCTCGCCCGGCGAGGTCCGCCCGATCGACGCCGACGTGGTGCTGTCGTCGGGGCGCCCGCCGACGCCCCCGCGCGCCATCCGCGACGTCGAGCAGATGCGCCAGCGCGAGGCCGCGCGCCTGGCGACGACGGCGAACGAGCTCGGGCTCGGGACGCCGCGCGACGATCAGCTCGTCACGCCTTCGGACGCGCCGCTGCTCACCCCCGCGAAGAAGGCGCGCCCCAAGAAGATCGATCCCACGCGCCCGGGCTCTGGCATCCCGGCGCGCGTCGGCATCCGCGCGCTCGTGTGGGTGCGCCGCGTGTCGCAGGCGGGGTTCTTCGCGCTGTTCGTGTACTTCCTGTTCCAGACGACGTTCCGCGGGACCTTCAGCGCGGAGGCGGGCGCGCCGGTGCGGCTCGCGCTGCCGGTCGAGGCGTTCTTGCTGGCCGATCCTTTCGTCGCGGCGATGACCGTGCTCTCGACGCACACGATCTACCGCGGCCTGCTGTGGTCGATGGCGCTGCTCGGCCTCACGCTGGTGTTCGGGCGCGTGTTCTGCGGGTGGATCTGCCCGTTCGGCACGATGCACCACTTCACGGCGTGGCTGTTCCCGTCGCGCGTGGGGCGGGGCGCGTCTCGCGTCGACGCCAACAAGACGCGCGGATGGCAGCGGGCGAAGTACTACATCCTCTATGCGTCGCTGCTCGCGGCCGTCGCGGGCAGCGCGGTAGGCGGGCTGCTCGATCCGATCTGCATCGCCGTCCGCGCGATCGGCCTCGGGGTGATCCCCGCCGCTCAGTATATCTTCGGCCACACCCTCGGGCGCGGCAGCGAGTCGACCATCTCCGCGGTGCAGCGGCTCTCGGACGGCTCGCAAGATTTTCTCGCGCTGCACGTGTGGAACCCGAAGCAGTTCTACTTCCACCAGACGTGGTTCATCGGCTTCTTGCTGCTCGCGGTCCTGTTCATGAACCGCTTCATCCCGCGGTTCTGGTGCCGCGTGCTC
>CAUJFL010000055.1 GCA_963169165.1 Myxococcota bacterium
CGTCGCGCGTATAGGGCACCTCGACGTGGATCTTGCGCGGCACCTCGACCTTGCACGCGGGTCCGCTCGGCGGGATGGGAGGATCGATGCCGTCCTCGTCGACGATCGCGCCCGCGGCCTCGATCGCGCGGTGCTCGCCGAGATCTGCGCGGTACAGCAGCGCGCCGCCTTGCGTGACCTCGACGCCGAGCACGCGCACGCGCTGCTCGCTCCACGGGAGATGATAGTCGGCCGGGTGGACGCCGAGCGCGATCTCTTCGAAGGCGTCGTGCTTGCTGGGGACGCCGACGAGGTATCGGCCGCCGCTCCAGCGGATGGTGGGGGTCGACTCGTCGTGGACCAGCACCGGTGCCTCGCCGCGCAGCAGCGACACGAGCGCGTGGCCGGGCACCGGCACCTGCGTGAGCCGCGCGATGTTGCACGCGGAGGCCGGCCCCTCGAGGAACTTCTTCTCGCGAAGATCGCTGAAGGAGAACGCCCGCCCGTCGCTCGTGAGCGTCGCCAGCGTCACGCCGAACGGGCTGACCACGTCGAAGCGAACCTCTGCGGGCTCGGACGCGAAGAACATCAGGCCGCCGCGGATGCGGCCCTGTCGGCCCATGTGATCGAGCTTGGCCTCGCCGCGCACGCCGCGGAGACACTCGAAGGTGCCGCGCATGCGGTCGAGCGCGGCCTGCCCGGAGGGGAACCGCGACGCGGGAGGCGACGCCGCGCACGCGGACGACAGCGTCGCCAGCGTGATCATCGCGAGCACCTCCCGCGCGCCCACCTCAGTTTCCTTTCAACGCCTCGAACAGCTCGGCGTCGGGGAGCGCGAGCGACAGCGTGGTCTTCACCACGCCGACGCCGTGCTCCTCGCACGCGCGGGCGATCCCGGCGCCGTCGAGCAGCGAGATCGGCGCCGCGCCGACGACGGCGGCCTCCTCGCGCGCGCCCGACAGCACGCTGCCCGCGGTGAGCAGCCACGCGGCGGTGGCGGGGCCATAGTGGTGGAGAGAGCCGCGGGCCTCGGTGACGCGCTCGCGCCCGATCTCGCGCCCATCCTTGCGCAGGACGACGGCGACGCGGGTCTCGCCGCCGGCGCCGCGCGCGGTCCCGGTGAAATGCGCCTCGCCGTTGGGCCCTCCGGGGCGGCGGAGCGGCTTGAGCTGGTGGACGCCCAGCCGGTCGAGCAGCGAGAGGCAGAGCTCGATGAAGCCGTTGGCCGACAGCTCGGACACGCGCTTGACCATCGCGCGCCGCAGCCCGTCGCGATACCGCTCGACCGCCACGATCGCGTCGGTCTCGAGCTTGAGGAGCTCGGAGCCGAGCGCCCAGTCGGTCAGCGCGACGCGCCCACCAGAGAAACGGAAGCGCACGCGGCGCCCCTCGGCCAGGCGTCGGGCGTTGTCCGCGCGGGCCGCCGCCGCGATCGTGGACGCGATCTGCGCGGGATCACCGGTCAGCTTGCCGCGGCGGACCGCCGCGTCTGCGAGCGCGCGGAGGCCCACCGGTCCGCCGTTGCGGTCGAACCCGCCGAGCACCCACGCGGTGAGCTCTGCGAGGTCCTTGCCCGCGACATCGTCGAGCTCTTGCGCGGGGCGATCGTCCCGCTCTCGGCGCCGATCCTCGCGCCGAGGCTCGGCCGCGCCCTCCGCGCCCTCGGCCGCCGGCTCGCCGCCCTCGACGAACGCGGGCGACACGGTGTAGCCAGGCAGGCCGTCGCTCTCGGGAGCGGGCTGCGCGCCCCCCTCGCCGCGGCGACGACGACGGCGACGACGACGACCTCCGCCGCCAGCCTCGGGCTCGTCGGCGCCGCCCAGGATGGGTTGATCGTCGCCCTCCTCTTCTCCGAAGACGTCCACCGCGTGCGCGGCCAGATCGGCGCGGAGCTGCTCGTCCGGCGCGGGAGGCGGTCGGTCCTCGTCGTCGTCGTCGACCGCGCGCGCGGGGGCCGCGTCGACCAGCGGCTCGTCGTCGGGATCGGGCTCGGGCCCGCCGTCGGCGGCGCGCGACTCGGCCGTCGCCGCGACCGCTTGCACGTTGGGATCGGCGTCGGGCGCCGGTCCGGGCGGACCGGACTCTTCCCAGGCGCGGAGGGCGAACACGCCCGGCTTCGTGCGGACGAGCGGGTTCTCTTTGGGAGATTTCTTGAGCAGCGCGGCGAGCCGCGCGCCCATCGTCACCTCGGGGCTCTTGCCGACGTGGGACAAGAGGTTCCGCTCGATGGCGATGTCGGTGATGTCCTTGTAATGGAGGGGCTTGCCCACGAGGCGGAGGACCTCCGCCGCGGCTTCTGTGAAAGTCATGAAAATCCTCGGAGTTGTTGGGGCGGGCGCGCAGCCTGCCCGGGGCGCCGTCACGAGCGACCGAAGCGGCCACGCTCTCGTCACGGCAGTTCGCTGCCAAGGAGTCGGGCTTGTCCCCCCTCGTGCCCTCGCTCGACGCGAGCGACGAGGAAGTCGCGCGCGGGGTCGAGATCGGGATCACCGAGGTCTGGCTCAAGCCACAGCTCCGGGTCGGCCCTCTAGCACGGCACGACACGCACAACCAGGGTATCTTCTCCAGCCCGTGGATGCCCCGTCGCTCGAGCGAGCCCTGCTGGACGTCGCGTCTCGCGCGGGCGTGCGCGTCCGGCGCGAGCCGTTCGATCCGCGGGCGTTCCCGGACGTCGACCGACGAGGGGGGCTCTGCTTCGTCGATGGCGCGCCGCTCATCCTCGTCGACGCGCGGCTGGACCCGGTCGAGCGCGTCGCGATCCTGGTAGACGCGCTCTCCCGGTTCGACACGGACGCGCTGACGATGGCGCCCGCGCTGCGGGACCGGCTCGAGCTCGCCAGCGAGAAGCGCGCCGACCGCCGACGGCGCGCGATCCGCGCGGTCAAATAGGGCGGCGTCGCTCGACGACGAGCGACCCCGGGCTTGTCGCCGACACCGCGCGACCACACCGTGCTCCGCGCGATGTCGCCGAAGCTCCTCACCCGTCTCCCCTCCGGACTGCGCGACCGCACGTGGGTCACCGCGAAGCTCGCCGCGCGCCTGGGCGTCGCAGCCGCCAAGAAGAACTTCGGCATCGGCGATGGCGACGAGCCCGACGAGGCCGAGGCCGTCTCGCGCGCAGAGGAGCTGGTGAAGCAGATGGGGACGCTGAAGGGCCTCGTGATGAAGGTCGGGCAGATGGCGAGCTACCTGCCAGGCGCGATGCCCCCGGCGGCGCAGAAGGTCCTCTCCGAGCTGCAGGCGAGCGCCGTGGCGATGGAGCCCGAGGTGATAGAGCGCGAGCTCGAGCGTGAGCTCGGCGCCCCGACCGCCGAGCTGTTCGACGAGTTCGACCGCCGCCCGTTCGCCGCCGCGTCGATAGGTCAGGTGCACCGCGCGCGCTTCGAGGGTCGAGAGGTCGTCGTGAAGGTCCAGTACCCAGGGATCGAAGAGCTCCTGGCCAGCGATCTCAAGACCGTGGGCACGCTCGCCACGCTGTCGACGATGGGCACGAAGGTGAAAGGTGGCGAGCTGGTCGACGAGCTCCGCCGGCGCCTCCTCGATGAGTGTGACTACCGGCTCGAGGCAAGGAACCAGCGCGTCTTCGGCGAGGTGCTGTCACACCTCGACGGCGCGCGCGTACCCGCCGTGGTCGGCGCGCGGAGCGGCCGCCGCGTGCTGACGAGCGAGTTCGCCGAGGGGAGACGCTTCGCCGCGTTCGTCGAGGAGGCGACCCAGCCCGAGCGCGACGCCGCCGGTCGACTGATCTACGAGGCCTGCTTTCGCCCGCTGTTCGAGCGCTGCCTCTTCAACGCGGACCCTCACCCCGGCAACTACCTGTTCCCGCGGGACGGCGGCGTGGTGTTCCTCGTCTTCGGCTGCGCGCGCGAGTTCGAGCCCGGCTTCATCGATCGCTGGAAGGCGTTCGCCCTGTGCGTCACGGACGGTGACCGCGCGAGCTTCGCCGATCGCTTCGTCGCGCTCGGCTTGACGACCGCGAGCGACAAGAGGTTCGACTTCGACGCGCAGTGGGAGGCGACGCGCGTGCTGTACCGACCGATGCGCGACCCGTCCTTCCGCTTCTCCCCCGAGTTCGTGCGCGAGACCTACGACGCCCTGGTCTTCAAGAACGTCAATAAAATGAGGATGGCGATGCCACCAGAGTGGCTCTTCCTGAACCGCCTTCAGTGGGGGATCTTCTCCATCCTCGGCGAGCTCGGCGCGCC
>CAUJFL010000056.1 GCA_963169165.1 Myxococcota bacterium
ATCGCTCAGCTCGCGCGCGCTCAGCTTGCCCGCGGCGTCGGCGCCCTCGAGGATCGCGCGCGCGAGCCCGCGCTTCTCGCCGTGCAGCGCGAGCACGGCCTCCTCGATCGTGCCCTTGGTCACGAGCCGCACCACCGTCACGGGCTTGTCCTGACCGATGCGGTGCGCGCGATCGGTCGCCTGATCCTCGGCGGCGGGGTTCCACCAGGGATCGAGGTGGAGCACGTAGTCGGCCGCGGTCAGGTTGAGCCCGGTGCCGCCGGCCTTCAGCGACAGCAAGAACAGCGGGACCTCGCCGGCCTGGAAGCGGGCGACCTCGGCCGCGCGCGACGCCGCCGGCGTCGAACCGTCGAGGTACGCGTAGCCTTGCCCGCGCTCGTCGAGCACCCCGCGGAGCAGCGCGAGGTGCGTCGTGAACTGGCTGAAGACCAGCGCCGTGTGCCCGGCCTCGAGGATCTCGTCCAGCAGCTCGAGCGTCGAGGTCAGCTTCGACGACTCACCCTCGGCCCGCGAGTCGACGAGCCGCACATCGCACGCGAGCCGACGCAGGCGGGTGAGCCGCGCCAGCATCTGCACGCGCCCCTTCGTCGGATCGAGCCGCTCGAGCTCTGCGACCGCGTCGCGGCGCTCGGCCTCGTACTTGGCGCGCTCGCGCCGTCCGAGCTCGACGAAGCGCGTGACCTCGGTGCGGGGCGGCAGCTCGGGCGCGACCGACTCCTTGGTGCGGCGAAGCAAGAACGGGCGCAGGACCTCGGCGAGGGCCTGCTTGCGCGTCGCGTCGCGATCGCGCTCGATAGGGAGCGAGAAGCGCGCGCGAAAGCGATCCATCGATCCCAGCAGGCCCGGGAGCACGATGCGATAGAGGCTCCAGAGCTCGCCGAGGTGGTTCTCGATCGGCGTGCCCGACAGGGCGAATTTGGCCTGCGCGTCGAGCGTCGCCACCGCGCGCGCGCGCTTGCTGGCGGGGTTCTTCACGGCCTGGGCCTCGTCGAGGACCAGCGTCGCGAGGTCGATCTCTTGCAGCGCGTCGAGATCGCGGACCGCCACGTCGTAGCTGATCAGGCCGAGCGAGCGCGGTCCGAGCGCGGCGAGGGCCTCGCCCCTGCCCTGCCCCCGCAGGACCACGACCTCGAGCGAGGGCGCGAACCTGGCGGCCTCCGCGGCCCAGTTGTCGACCACCGACGTCGGCGCGATGACGAGCGCGGGGCCGAGCGCCGCGCGGTGCAGCAGCAAGGCGAGCGTCTGCACCGTCTTGCCGAGCCCCATGTCGTCGGCCAGGCAGCCGCCCGCGCCCCACTCGGAGAGCCGCGCCATCCACGCGAAGCCCTCTCGCTGATAGTCGCGCAGCTCGGCCGTGAGCCCGTCAGGGACGGCGATCTCCACCTCGCGCGCCCGGCGCATCCGCGCGCGCACGTCGCGAAAGGCGGCGGCCGCGCCGAGCTCGTCGTCGGAGAACAGCTGATCGACGATGGGCATCGCCGCGAGCGTCAGCGCGCCGTCTGGCTCCACGACGTCCGCGAGGCGCGCGAGATCGCCGCGCAGCTCGCGCGACATCGTCGCGAACTTGCCGGGCGAGAGCTGGACGAAGCGTCGACCGTCGCGCGCGGCGGCGAGCAGCGCGTCGAGCGCCACGCGCCCCTCGTCGATCTCGACGTCGCCTCCGATGGCGAAGTAGCCACCTGCCTCGGTCACGCGCGCGCGCAGGCCGCTGCGCTCGAGGCGCGCGACCGCGCGTGGGAGCTCTCCCTCCGGCAGCTCGATGGGGACGCCCGCCTCGGAGAGATCGAGCGCGACGTCGAGCACCTGCGCGGCGGGCACCCGCGCATGAAATCTGCCCCGCGAGCCGGCCTCGGGGAGCGCGAGCGGCTCCCACACCGAGGCGGCCAGCGTGAGCTCGGACGCGAGATCGCGGACGACGTGGACGCGCCCGCCGCCCGCGCCGAAGAACGCGCGCACCGGGCCATGTCCGGGCTGCACCGGCGTGGCGTCTGGGGCTGGGCGCACGAGCAACGAGAGGTCGAGCTCGCCGGAGCCCGAGAGCGCGCCGCGCGCGACGAGCGACGGGCGGGCCTCGACCCGTTCACCGGCGAGCGCGTCAGGCAGATCGACCGCGATCCCAGCCTGCAGGGACGAGAGCAGCTCGACCAGCAGCTCGTCGGCGTCGGGCGGGAAGCCCTGGGGCACGAGCTGCAGCGCCGAGGCCAGCGCGAGGATGTCGTGGGAGAGCTCGGCGAAGCGGAGCGTCGGCGGCTCCAGGGTCAGCGACGACGCGACGGTCGCGTAGAGCGGGGCGGCGTGCAGCGGGACCGGAGGGCCGTCGCCCAGCCGCAGCGCGATCGTCCGACCGACGGCCGAACTGTGGACCTCGATCACGGGCTCGGCCTCGACGAGCCGAAGCGGCGTCGCGCCCGACTTGCCGTAGTAGACACGCGGATGGGTGGAGAGCGCGCGGAGGATCTCGAGCCACGTGGAGGCGTCGGTGTCGGGGTCACGACCGCGCATCCCGGCGAGCGCCACGACGCGGCGCTCGACCGCCGTCGACGCGAGCGCCTCCGCGTCGCGCCAGCGAGCGTTCGACCCCACGCCCCAAGAGCCGGACGCCTTGCGGCGCTGGACCAGCAGCAACAGCTCGCGGGCCGACTGTACGCGAAACGCGAGGCGCGCGTCGGCCGCGGGGCGCGCGCGCAGGCGCTGGTAGGCCTGCATCGCTCGACGCCACGACGGCGCGGAGAGGTGCTCGCGCAGCTCTCTGCCCGCGGCGAGCTCGGGCTCGCGGAGCGCGTCGACCAGCACGCTCACCGCGGCCTGCTCCGTCGCGGGGATGTCGCCCCAGCCGCCGCGCTGGACGCTCGGGCGCAGCACGCCGTCGTCGGCCGCGCGGAGCGAGAACACCACCTCGGCCGTGTCGCCGTTCGTGGCGGCGAGCTCGACGAGCACCGCGGCGTGCTGGAGCAGGACCTCTACCTTCGAGGTCGGATAGGGCAGCCAGCGGGGCGACGGCTGCGCGGGCCGGGCCGACGCGATGAGCCGCTCGACGGGCGCGGACAGCTGCGCGTCCTGTCGAAGCGCGGCCCGCGCCGCGTGCGCTCGCTCGGCCTTCGCGGCCAGCCCGTCGAGGAGCGCGAGCACCGCCACGCGCGCCTCGGCCTCAAAGAACGGCTCGAGCCGCCTTCTCGATGGCAACAACACGTCGCTCGCGGAGATCCAGGAGAGCGCCAACGGCGTGCCCGGCACCCTCGACAGCGGGCGATCGAGGACGTCGGCGAGGCCCCGCGCCGCCGCCCATCGCGCCGCCTCGACCCGCTCCGACGGCGCGCGGGACGTCGCGGGCGGCGGGGGCCCGCCCGGTCCTCGGGGCGCGGGCTGGCTCGCGAGCGCGAGGTCGACCGCTTCGACGATCTCGTCGAGCGTGCGCGAGCGAACGCGGCGGTGCAGCGACGAGAGCTCGTCCTCGAGCTCGCCATCGAACACCGCGTCACGGAGCGTGGCGTCTTGCCGCCCGTGGAGGATCCGCTCGAGCATCTCGCGAGCCTCGTGCTGCGCGAGATCGATCGACGCGACCATCCGTCGCCCCGAGGTGCGCTCCCAGTCGACGATCTTCTCCCGGAGCGCGTGGATGCGCCCCTCGACCTCGGTGGATTTCATGCCGATGCGCCGCGATGCGCTGGGGCTGCCTCGTGGCCGAAGGCTCGCACGAGGATCGCTCCGTCTCGCTCGACCAGCGCCGGGGCCAGCTCGGCCTGCGCGTGCCGAGTGAAGCGCGCGTCGAACGCGCCGCCCGCGTGGGTCACGGTCGTGACGAGCGAGCCGTCGTCGTCCTCGATCAGCGTCCCCGGATCGAGCGGAGCGCGGGCGCCCGTCGAGAGGCGCAGCCAGACGCCGTCGCCCTCATGCTCCACCGCGCGGACCGAGAGCGGCGTGTCCTCGACCGTGATGTAGGTCCAGTCCCAGCCGTTGGTGAGGATGATCCGCCCGTCGTCCGGGTGCCGCGCGATCCAGGCGTGCCACGCCTCGGCGAGCCCGGCGTGCTCGACCGGCGCGCCGTCGTGCCAGAACCGGCCGTCGCGTCGGAGCACGATCGTGCTCTCGCGCGACCTGCCCTCGGGCGGCGGGAGGCGATAGAAATCTGGGTGTTCACCTGGGCGCATCAGGGCTTCTTCTTGTCGGGCAGGCGCGTCGACGCCGCGAGGCTCGATCGCACGATCTGCCGCTTCGGTCCAGCCGCCGGCGGGCGCGCTTCGGCGGCTGGCGGCGCGGGCGCGGGCGGCGGCTCGGCGACGACGCGCGGCAACACGACCCGCGGGAGCGTCGGCGCCTCGTCGGCGAAGGACGCCGGCCTCACCGAGGCGCGCCGCGCGGACGGGCTGCTCTCGAAGTCGACCGAGATCTCCACGCTGGCGCTCAGCGGATCGTCGTCGATCGACAGCTCGCGCTCGACGGAGGCATCCATCCGGTCGAGCCGCGCCTTCGCCGAGATGACCGACGCGGCGAGCTTGGACGCGTCGAGATCGTCGGCGAGGCCGCGCAGCGCGCGCCCCAGCTCTTCGTGCATCGCGCGCGCCGACGCGGTGCGAGCTCTGGGATCTTTCTGGATGGCGGCCTCGACCACGGTGATCACGCCCGAGGGGAGGTCGGGGCGCAGGAGCTTCAGCGAGGGGATCTTCCACGCGGCGATGTTGCCGATGATCTCCTGCGGCGTCGTGCCAGCGAACATGCGCCGCCCGGCGAGCGCCTCCCACAGCGTGACGCCCATCGCGAAGACGTCGCTCGACACGCCCGCGCGCTTGCCGCGGGTCAGCTCGGGCGCGGTGTACGCGAGCTTGCCCTTGATGATGTTCGGCAAGGTCCGCGTGAGCCGGTCGGCCGCGCGCGCGAGGCCGAAGTCCGCGAGCTTCACGATGCCGTTCTTGCCGAGCATCACGTTGCTCGGCGTCACGTCGCGGTGGATCACGGGTCGCGGCGCGCCGTCGTCGTCGACGCGCTCGTGCGCGGCCATCAGCCCGAGCAGCGCCTGCGTCGCGACCGCGGCGACGGCCTGCCACGGCATGTGCCGCTTCGCCTGGTGAAACGAGCGCATGTAGTCGAGCAGATCGATGCCATCGACCCAGTCGAGCACGAGGTAGTAGCCGCCCTCCTCGTCCTGTCCGAAATCGAGCACCTCGACGATGTTCGGGTGCGCGAGCTGCGCGCCGACGCGCGCCTCCTCGATGAACAGCTCGGCGCTCGCGGGATCGGACGCGAGATCGATCAGCATGCGCTTGACCGCGACGACGCGCGAGAAGCCCGCCGCGCCGCGCTGCCGGGCGCGCCACACCACGGCCATGCCGCCCTTGCCGACCTGCCGAATCAGCTCGTACTTGCCTGCGAGCACCCTGTGGGGCGCGTCGCGCTTCTTTGCCATCCGTCGGGCAAGAGTGCAGGCGACGCGGCGGCCTGGCAAGCCTCGTCAACGCGCGGCGCGCAGGGCGCCGAGTCCCCAGCCCGCGAGCGCGGCGAGCAGCGCGACCGTGAGCTGCACCGAGTACATCACGAACACGTACACGGCCCCGTCGCCCACCACCCGGTCCATCGGCAGGTACAGCGCGAGTCCCACATAGGTCGACAGCTGGAACGCGCCGAAGAATCCAGGGCCCGACGGCGCGACGATCCCGACGCCGAGCACGCCCATCGCGACGGTCGCCTCGGCGAACCCGAGGGGCAGCCCGACGCCGTTCGCGAGCACCTTCATCGAGAGCGCCGTCGTCGCCCAGTACGCCAGCGTCTCGACGAAGAACGGCGCGGCCTGTCGCGTGCCCAGCGATCGCAGCCCCGCGGTCCCGCGCTCGGCGAACTCGGCCGCGCGCGCCGCGAGCGACGCGGAGAGCGGCGACAGGAGCCGCGCGACGAGCCTCGGCCCGCGGTCACCGAGCGCGGCGAGCGTGACGAGCGCGACGCCGGCCACGCCGAACACGGCGACGGCAGCCGAGGCGGTCGGGGGCACCGCCGCGACCGGCAGCGGGAGCTCCCCGAGGCGATCTGGCAGAGGAGCTCGGACCGACGAAGCGGAGAGCGCCGCGAAGAACATCAGCGACAGGACGAGCCCGTCGAGCACCCGCTCCGCGACGACGAGCGCGAGCGTCCGTGGGAGCGGGATCCTGCCGGCGCTCGCGAACAGCAGCGGCCGCACCGCCTCGCCGAGCCGCAGCGGCGCGAGGAAGATCGCGGCGGCCCCGACGAGGCCGACGCCGGTGACCTGGGCCGCGGGCAGCTCGGGCACGACGTGGCGCCAGCGCAGCGACCGGATGACGATCGCGAGCGACAGGAGGGCCATGTACGCGAGCACGGTCCCTGGCCGCACGCGCGCGAGCTCGGAGGCGGGCGGCACGATCGGCAGCCCTCCGCGCAGCAGCAGCCACCCGAGCCCGGCCGCGAACAGCAGCGACACGAAGACGCGGATCCACACCCGCGCGCGCGACGGCGGCGTCGCGGCGTCGTCGCTCACGTCGTGCCCGCGAGGATCGCGCGGGGCCCCTCGGAGAGCAGGTACTCGGCCTCTTCGTCGCCGGCGCGCGCTCTCAGCGCCTGGATGCCGGCGGTGACCTCCTTCACGTCGTCGGGGCGGTGCGCGTCGCTGCAAGCGGCCTGGTAGAACCCCTCGTCGACGAGGTGCTCCGCGGCGCGGCGCGCGCGACGACCGTATTTTCCGGCGAGCGACGCGACGTCGAGCAGCAAGCAGCCGCCCGCGTCGACGAGCGGCGCGAGCAGCTCGGCGTCGTCCCACACCGCCGAGTAGCGCTCGGGGTGCGCGAGCACG
>CAUJFL010000057.1 GCA_963169165.1 Myxococcota bacterium
GCGCGGACGGCAAGGTCTTCTCGGTGGCATGCTCGTGCGGCACGACCGACACGGCGTGCCTCTTCCCTGGGAGCAGCGCGATCGACGAGGTGCGCGTGCGAGGGCTCGCGTACGGCGCGTTCCTGTCGAGCGCGCTCGGCACCGGCTGCCCGGTCTGCGGCGCGGAGGCCAAGCTCGCGGCGCGCAAGGGTCGACTGCGAGGGTGAGCCGTCACGCGGGGTAGCCGTGGGCGCCCTGATCGTGCGAGGCTCCGGCCGCGATGGATTGTCCCGCGTGCGAAACCCAGAACATCGAGGGCGCGAGGTTCTGCGCCAAGTGCGGCACGCTGCTACCGACCCGCGAGGAGCCCGAGGTCGACCCGCTGCTCGGCGAGACGCTCGGCGGGCGGTACACCATCACGAAGCTCCTCGGCGAGGGAGGCATGGGCCGCGTCTACGAGGCCGAGCGGAAGATCGCGGGGCTCAGCCAGCGCGTCGCGGTGAAGACGCTGCACCCGCACCTGTCCAAGGACCCCGGGATCGTCGCGCGCTTCCACCGCGAGTGTCAGACGGTCGCCCAGCTGAAGCACCCGAACACGATCCGGGTCGAAGACTTCGGCCAGGCGCCCGACGGCACGCTGTACATCGCGATGGAGTTCGTCGAGGGCCCCAACTGCGCGAAGATCCTCGAGGACCACGGGGCGATGTCGCCCGAGCGGGTCGAGCGCATCCTGTCGCAGGTCTGCGTCTCGCTGTCAGAGGCGCTCAAGCGAGGCATCGTCCACCGCGATCTGAAGCCCGAGAACATCGTGCTCACCACCGTCGGCGACGAGGTGGACGTCGTGAAGCTGCTCGATTTCGGCATCGCCGCCCGCAAGGACTCGGTCGACGCGCAGAAGGAGCAGAAGCTCACGCAGCAGGGGATGGTGCTCGGGACCCCGCCCTACATGAGCCCCGAGCAGTTCTCCGGCAGGGAGCTCGACGCGCGCAGCGACATCTACTCGCTCGGCGTGATGGCCTACGAGATGCTCTCCGGGCGCCTGCCGTTCGAGGCGAACACGCCGTGGGAGTGGGCGACCAAGCACATGACCGCCCAGCCGTTCCCGTTCGAGGACACGCCGACGGTCTCCGACGCGCCCGGCAAGATGAAGGCCGCGATCATGAGGGCGATGTCGAAGAAGCCCGACGAGCGCCAGGCGACGGTGCGCGAGTTCTTCGAGGAGCTCTCGATCGGCGCCGGTCGCATGCTGGGCGCGACCACGACCTCGGACCTTCACTCGGCGCCGATGGGCGCGGGCGGCACCGCCGTCCTGACCCCCCACGACGCCGCGCAAGCGGGCGGCCCCTCCACGCAGGCCGCCGCGCCGATGTCCGCCGTCGGCACGCCGGCCCCCGCGTCCGCGCCGATGATGATGGCGGGGCCCTCGGTCGAAGCGGCGCCTTCCGGCGGCGGGAAGGGCCTCGTCTGGGCGCTCGTCGTCGTCGTCGCGCTAGGCATCGCGGGGACGGTCGCCGCGCTGCTGCTCACCGGGAAGACAGCTGACTCGTCTGGGTCGGCGCCCGGCGCCGCGAGCACCGGAGCCACGGCGGGCGCGCCAGATCCCAAGCCCACGTCGACGGTCGTCGCCACCGCCGTGGTGACCACGCCGCCCAAGCCCACGGTGACAGGCAGCGAGGCCTGCCACGAGGCGATGAGGCGCGCCGGCTCCGACGTCATCTCGGCGCACGCGCTCTACGGAAACTGCTCCGGCTCCGATCGCGAGAACGCGCGCCGCGCGATCGCCGGCGCGATCCCGAGCCAGGTCGCGCAGGCAGCGAACAGCGGCAAGTGCGCGCGCGCGCGGCAGATCGCGGGGATGGCCGGCAGCGTCGGTGCTTCGGCGCCCAACGTCGACGCGCAGTTCCCGAGCTGCAGGGGCAGGTGACGGCGTGACGCCCATCGCGCACGCGAGCTCTGACCGACGGGCTCGCGCGCTCGCGCGAAAACAGCGGTACAGGAGCTTTCCGACGAGAGTGTTCCGGGTCTGTCTGGTGGGGGGTCGAGCGTTGCCGGAGCGGGGGTCGGGGTGCTAGCGTCCCATCCCCTTCGCACGGAGCTTTCATGAGCACGTCTCGCCTCGCGCCCGAAGACGCGGAGAAGTTCGCCGCACAATTCAAACCTTCGTGGGACGACGAGCCCGCCGCGCCCAAGCCCGCCGCGCCTGGACCGGACGTGACGATGCTCTCGGTTCCTGACGCGTCTCCGGCCCCTCCCGCGATCATCGCGTCGCCGACGGTGGTGCTGGGCGCTGAGCCGTCCGCGCCCGACGCCAAGGCGAGCGAATCCGCCGAGCCCTCGCCTCCTGCCGCCGAAGCGAGCCCGGCGACGTCTCCCGCCGACGCTCCGAAGGCCGACGCGGCGCCGGCCGAACCCGCCGCGGCATCGGCGCCTGCGGACCCGCCTCCCGCGAAGCCGGCGTCCGTCGAGCCGGAGCCCGCGAAGCCCTCTCCGCCGAAGGGCGCCGGCATGACCGTGCGCCTCGAGCCTGGGATGGTGCCGGCCGTGGCGGCCAAGCAGGCCGCGCCTGCACCGGCCAAGCTCGCGGTCGTGGTCGACGACGAAGACCTGGCGCCCAGACCCAAGAGCAAGCTCCCGATGGTGCTCGCGGGCGTCGCCGCCGTGCTCGTGCTCGGAGTGGGCGCCGCGTTCGCGCTGTCGGGCGGCAGCAAGGACTCGTCGGGCGACGCGACCAAGACAGTCGACGCTCCCGCCGACAAGGCGACGCCGAAGGTCGAGGCCCCCAAGGACGAGCCCAAGTCCGCCATCCCGCCGCCGCCCAAGGATGAACCCAAGCCCGATCCGCCCAAGGACGAGCCGAAGGCCGCCCCGGCGAAGCCAGCGCCGGCCGCGCCGCCGGTGGCCGCCGCGCCGCCTGCGCCCAAGCCTGCCGCCCCCAAAGATCCTCCGCCCGCGGCGCACCCGCCGAAGAAGCCGGGCAAGCCGGGCGGCATCGTCCGCGACACTCCTTTCTGAACCCTCAAGCGAACCTGCCATGAACGCTCGTCTGCGCGCCCTCACGATGGGCCTTCTGCTCCCGTCCCTCGTCGGCCCCGTCCTGCTCGCCCCCGCGCGCGCGATGGCGCAAGAGGACCCCGCCGTCACCGCCGAGGCGCGCAAGCGCTTCCAGGAGGGCGTGAGGCTCTTCGACGAGAAGAAGTTCGAGCTCGCGCGCGCGGCGTTCTTGCAGGCGTACGCGCTGAAGAAGCACCCCGACGTCCTGCTGAACCTGGCGCAGGCCGAGATGGCGTCCGGCAAGCCCTTCGAGGCGGCGGGCCACTTCAAGGAGTTCTTGAAGGACCCGACGACCGCCTCGCACCCGAAGCGCCCCGAGGCGGAGAGGGGCCTCGCCGACGCGCGGGCTCGCATCGGGCGCGTGCAGATCGCGGTCGACGTCGCCGACGCCGAGGTGTTCCTGGACGGCAAGAAGCTCGGCACCTCTCCGCTCGCCGAGCCCGTCGACGTCACGCCCGGACCCCACGTCGTCGAGGCCAAGAAGGGCGACAAGGCCGGCAGCCAGGGCGTGATGGCGGCCGAGGGCAAGATCACCGTGGCCCAGCTCAACCTCGGCGGCGGCGGCGCGGTCGCCCCCGTGGTCGTCCCGCCGAAGGATGCGCCCGCGGGCGAGCCGCCAAGAGAAGCTCCGAAGAGCCCCGCGCCGGGACCGACCTCCGAACCTCCCAAATCAGACATGAGCTTCTCGACCAGCGACGGCAAGCGCGAGCCGTTCTTCGCCTGGGCGAAGCGCTCGCCGATCGCCTGGGCCTCCGGCGGCGCGGTCGTCGTCGGGCTGGGGGTGTTCGCGGGGTTCTCGGTCGCGAAGGGCAACGCCACCAGCAACGCGGACGACATCCGCGATCAGATCAGGGCGCGCCAGACGAACCCCGATCCGCCGCTCGGCTCGCAGGGACCGTGCTCGCCCACCCAGACCAACCAGGTGAAGGCCGTCTACGGCAGCGCCTGCGAGAAGTACCAGGCCTCGATCGACGACTCGAACACCGACGCGAAGTTCGCGAACGTCGGCGTCGGGCTCGCCGTGCTCGGCGCCGCGGGCCTCGTCGGCGGCTACTTCTTGACCGCCAAGAAGGGCGAGGACACCGCCGCGCGGGCGCCGTCGCGGCAGTGGGCGGTCGGCCCCATCGTCGGCGCCGAGGTGCGCGGCATCGGCGCGGCCGGCTCGTTCTGAGCTCAGCCGCCCGAGAGGCGCCGACGTA
The DNA here is from genome assembly GCA_963169165.1 of Myxococcota bacterium. GTDB lineage: Bacteria > Myxococcota_A > Polyangia > Polyangiales > Polyangiaceae > JADLFU01. The sequence goes on from CAUJFL010000057.1 coordinate 4,230, forward strand.
CGGTGGTGCGCGAGATCCCGAGCGCCTTGGCCGAGCGGGAGATGTTGCCGCCGTAGCGTTCGACGATCGCGCGGGTGTCGTTGTTGCCTGGATCGGCGGTCGAGCGAGGCGGGACCTCCCAGGCTGACAGCGTGAGGTGGCTGGGCCGGATCAGCGGTCCGTCCGCGGCGAGCGCCGCGCGCAACAGCACGTTCTTCAGCTCGCGCACGTTTCCGGGGAACTGGTGCTGGCCGAGCCGCGCGAGCGTCGCCGGGTGCAGCCGCTTGTCGCCGACGTCGGGGGCCAGCGCCGCAAGGAACGCGCGCGCGAGCGCGGGGATGTCGGCGCGGCGCTCGCGGAGCGGCGGCACGTCCACCGTGAGGACCGCCAGCCGATGGTAGAGATCTTCACGAAACGAACCTTTGGCCACCCGGTCGCCGAGCTGCTGCCATGTCGCGGCGACGATGCGCGCGTCGCTCTTCCGCGCCATCACCGCGCCGAGCGGGCGGATCTCTCCGCTCTCGAGCGTGCGCAGCAGCTTGGCCTGGCACGCGAGCGGAAGTTCCCCGATCTCGTCGAGGAAGAGCGTCCCCTTGGCGGCCTCCTCGAACGCGCCGCGCCGCGCGCCGACCGCGCCCGTGAACGCGCCGCGCTCGTGCCCGAAGAGCTCCGAGTCGGCGAGCTCGTGCGGCAGCGCGCCCATGTTGAGCGGGACGAACGGCCTGTCTCGGCGCGCGCTCTCCGCGTGCAGCGCGGACGCGACCAGCTCCTTCCCCGAGCCCGTCTCGCCGCGGACGAGCACCGACGCGGAGAGCGGCGCGTACCTGCGCACGAGGCGCGCGAGCCGCCGCATCGGCGGACTGTCGCCGATGATCCCCGGCAACGGACGCTCATCTTCGGCGACGATCTCGGTGAGCGTCGGCGCGCACACGAACAGGGCGTCGGGGATCGCGAACGTCCCTCCGTCGCCGAACCTCGCCTCGCTCACCCACGCGCCGCCGCCGCCGTACACGCCGAGCGCGCCGAGATCGCGGACCACGAGCGCGCCCTGCTCGACGCCGATCCGGCAGTGCTGCGGCGCGACGCCGGGCGCGGCGACGGTGATGTCGGTGCGCGGCGACGAGCCGACGAGGAGCGACTCTCCCTCGGAGAGGCCCACGCGTCGGCTCCCGTCCGGCGTGCTGGCGTCGATGACCCACTTGCTCGAGGTGGCGCGCGGCGAGTGCATGCCTGGATATCGGCCGCTCCCGCGCGCGCTTGCGCGAAATCGTCAGGTGACGGCGATCCTCTGGACCGTGGGCTGCTCGAACTTCGCGACGCGCACCGTGAGCACGCCGTCCTTCAGCGCGGCGGTCGTCTTGTCGGCGTCGCCCTTGGTCGGGAGCTTCACGCGACGCGACAGCGTGCGCACCTCTTCGGTGCCGTCCAGCAGCTTGAACGTGCGCCTCGCGACCAGCGAGAGGACCGCGCCGTCGAGCGTGATGTCGACGTCCTTCTGCGCGACGCCGGGCAGATCGAGCGAGAACTCGTACGCGCCGTCGACGTCGCGCACGCCGAGCGTCGCGCCGTCACGCGGCTCGAACGCCTCGCGAGGCAGGGGGAACAGGGAGAAGGGCGTGTGCAAATCGTGGAACAGTCGGACCATGACAGTCTCCTGGTGATGAGTGGGAACGCGCCGCCCGCTGCACCTCCTGTTCGGAGCGGCTCGTCGGTGGCAGACCACAGATGCTCATCGACGCGCGCGCGGTCAAGGGGCGCGGTGACGCCGCGCTTTGCGCGTCGGCGCCTCCTGGTCTAGCGTGCGCGCCCCGAGCTTTTTGCGAGGCCACCATGGCGGATGATCGAGACGACGAGAAGAACGACAAGGGCACCGACGACGAGGAGCGCCCCGCGGCGAAGAAGGACGACGACGGCGGTGACGAGCGCCCCGCGAAGAAGCCCTCCGCCGAGGCGCGCAAGCCCGCCCCCAAGCCGCCCGTCGACGAGGACGACGACGACGAGGACGACGAGGACGACGAGGACGACGAGGACGACGAGGACGACGAGGATGAGGACGAAGCGCCGTCGCGCGCCGCGGCTCGACGCGCCGTCCCCGAGCGACGCGCGGGCGCCCGACCCCGTCGCCCTGGCGTGAAGACCTTCCTCCCGTGGGCCGTGGTCGGCATGGGGATGGTGGGCGCGTACGCCTACATCGAGAAGCCCAACGACATCCGCAACTACGCGTTCCTCGCGGTGCTCGGGATCTCGTGCGTGATCTACGCGTTCATCGGGATCGGCAGCGTCAACGAGGTCGAGTCGTTAGCGGATCAGCAGCTCCTTGATCTTGCCGCGGCTCGCCGCGCTCGCGCCGACCAGCCGGTTCAGCGACACCTCCTGGATGTCGAAGGCGGAGTAGAGCTCGTACACCGCGGGCGCGGCCGAGTTGGACAGCAGCACGTGCACGCCCCGTCGCTTCAGCGTCGCGGCGACCTCGACGAGCCGCTGCTGCGCCGGCATGTCGAAGCCGGTCTTCGTGTAGCTGACGAAGCACGAGCTGGCCGACATCGGCACGTACGGAGGATCGAAGTAGACGAAGTCGCCCTTCTCGGCGCGGTCGAGCACCGTCTCGAACTCGCTCTCGAGCACCTCGACCCCCTGGAGCGCGTGCGAGCAGGCGCGGAGCCTCGGCTCGTCGCAGATCCTCGGCGCGGTCATGTCACCGAACGGGACGTTGAAGATGTTGCGAGAGTTCACGCGGTACAGGCCGTTGAAGCCCGTCTTGTTGAGGTAGACCAGCCACCAGGCGACGCCCGCGTCCGACATCGCGTCGACGTCCGAGGCGCGCACCTTCTCGAAGGTCGCCTTCTCGTGGGGCATGTCGGAGAGCCGAAGCACGACCTCGTCGACGTGATCGCGCACGCCCCTGTACGCGCGGACGAGCCGGCTGTTCGAGTCGGCGAGCGTCGCGCGCTCGGGCCGTCGCGCGAAGAACAGCGCGCCGCCGCCGACGAAGGGCTCGTGGTAGCGCCCGAACTTCGCGGGGAGCATCGGCAGGATGTGGGGCAGCAGCTTTCGCTTGCCGCCCACCCATTTCAAGAACGGCTTGACCCCCGGCAGCTCTGTCTCGTTCATCCACGAACCCTCGTGAGCAAGGAGGCGCCGCGCGCGAGCTTCGCGACCGCCTCGAACAGGCTCGCGGGCACCCTCGCGAGCAGCGCCTCGAGATCGATCGGACCCTCGATCGCGGGGAGCACGCGCGCGAAGACCTCGCCGAACAGCGAGTACTTGCGGCGCAGATCCGTGAGCTTGCGCCGGAGCGCCTCGGCCTCCTTGCCGCGCTCGTCGCCGAGCAGCTCGAGCGCGCGGTCGGACAGCGCGACCTTCACCGACACGAGGCGGCGCAGCCGCGCCACGTACGCGCCGATGATCACGTCGGGATAAGGTCCACGCAGCGCGAACACGTCGTGGCGCGCGCCCGCCTCTCGCCTGCGCTCGACGATCCCGGCGGCCTCGAGCCCGCGGATGTTGCCGAAGATGTTGCTCTTCGCGCAGCCGAGCTCGGCCGTCAGCTGGTCCATCGACTGAGGCGCCTCGGCGAGGTACAGGGCGGCGACGATCTGGCCGCCCAGCCGCGTGATCCCCGGGAACGACGACGCGACCTCGGCGCCGACGCCCTCGAGCAGCGCGCTCTTCGCGAGCCGCACGCGGTGAGCGCGCCCCACTGCTGCGGCGGGGGGTGGGTCGAGCGCGCGCTTGGGCATGGGCGCGGCGGCTCATACATCATGAACGCTCCCGCGTGGCAACAGCGCCCGCCGGAGCAGATCGGCCGCCTCGCCCGCGCGAAGCTCGACCTCGACCCGCGCGACGCCCCGACGCTCGAGCACGCGTGACAGCGGCGACGGCGAGTCACCCGTGAGCCAGAAATGCCTCGACAGCGCGCGCTGGGAGCTCGCCTCGTCGCGCCCAGCGGCGCGCGCGTCGCGGACGTGCGCGGTCTGTCGAAGGCCCAGCCAGCGCAGCACGTTGAGATCTCGCATGCTCGTGCCGACGAACACGCACACCGAGTCGTGCAGCGCTGCCGCGAGCACCCGGTTGGGGAACGACAGCGGCTCGGCCATCGACGCCCAGTACTCGTCGTCGGCGAACACCAGCGTGTCGGGCGCGTCCTGCCAGGCGCGCTGCGCGCGCTCTGGATCGCGCGGGAGGAAGCCGTGGACGTGGTACACGGGCACGGGCGCGCGCCCGCCTCGACCTGTCGCGCGCGGCGGCTGGCTCTCGCGTGCGATGGGCCAGGCGATCGGCGCCGCCAGCCAGTCGCGGCCGCGGTGGACCTCGCGCTCGAGGTGATCGTCGGCGTTGAAGGACACGATCCGCGTCAGCCTTCGCGACGCCGAGGACTGCTGCGCGCGCACGATCTCGGCCAGCGCCGCGAGCGTCGAGGAGGCCGGCAGCCGGACGAACTTGCCCGAGCTCGGGTACAGTCGTCGGCGCAGCGCGGTCGCGAACGACGCCTCGCCGAGCCGGTCGCGAACCAGCTCGAGCGCCATCGGATCGACGAACGCGTCGGCCGCGTCGCCCTCGAGCGCCGCCGGCAGCTCGCCGAACGCCTTCAGGTAGAGCTCGCGCGTCAACGCGCGCCAGGTCGGCGCGCCGCGGTCGAACGACACGCCCGCGCCCAGCACCAGCGTGACGGCGCGCAAGCCGCCGACCTCTCGGAGAAAGCGAGCGCGGCTCACGAGGCGCGCGGCGCGGGGTTGGGGTGAGTAACGGGACTTGAACCCGCGACACCTGGATCCACAATCCAGTGCTCTACCGGCTGAGCTATACCCACCAAAAACGGGCCGTGAACCTATCAGGCATCGCTCGCGCGCGCAAGCTCGCCCGTGGAGACGTTTGGTTTGCAGCCCGCGCCGCCTCGGGGAAGGCTCGCGCCCCATGTCTCACGCGCCCCCGCTGCTCGACGCCATCCCGTCCTCGTCGCTCGCGGAGGCGCTAGGGCGGGCCGAGCACGACGCGGTGGTGGTCGTCGGCCCGGGGCCGCTGTCGAAGCGCGAGCTGCCGGTCGAGCTGTCGCGCGCGATCAGGGCCGCAGAGGCGGCCGATCGGCGCCTCGTGTCGTCGCGCACCACCGCCGTCGTGCCGCTCGCGGGGCCGGTGGGGCGCCTCGTGCTGTCGACGACCCCCGATCTGAGCTCGTGGGAGCAGGACGTCCGCGCGCTCGGCGTGGCCACGGCCACCGGGGTCGCGCACGCGCTCGCGGCCGGCGCGCGGCGACTGTTGATCGTCCCGTGCGCCCCGAGCGACCAGCGGTTCTCGCAGGCGGCGCTCGTGGCCGCGCTCGCCGCGACCGGCGCGCTGTGGGAGCCCTACGAGCTGCGCGTCGGCGAGGCGAGGCCGCCGCGCGCCGACCGCGTCACGGTGGCCGCCGAGCTCGACGTCGCGCGGGCGCGCGCGCTCGAGGCCGGGAGGATCGTCGCGCGTGACATCGGCGGCACCGAGCCGGAGGTGATGTCGCCCGAGGCGATGGCCGACTACTGCGAGCGCGCGTTCGCGGGGACACGCGTCGCCGTGTCGGTCGCGCGCGACGCGGCCGAGATCGCCCGACAGTACCCGCTCATCGGCGCGGTCGCGCGCGCGAGCCTGGCCGTTCCCCGCCACCACCCGCGCGTGATCCGGCTCGAGTACTCGCCGCCTGGCGCGACCCGCACGCTGCTCTTCGCGGGCAAGGGGCTCGTCTATGACACCGGCGGCGCCGATCTGAAGACCGACGGCCACATGGCGGGCATGAGCCGCGACAAGGGCGGTGCCGCGGCGGTCGCGGGCCTCTTGCGCGTCGTCGCCGAGCGCGCGCCCGAGGGGGTCCGCGTGATCGGCCTGCTCGGCGCGGTGCGGAACAGCGTCGGCGCCGACAGCTTCGTCACCGACGAGATCATCACCTCGCGCGCGGGCGTGCGGGTGCGCATCGGCAACACCGACGCCGAGGGGCGCCTCGTGCTCGCGGATTTGCTGGCGGCGCTGCGCGAGGAGGCCGACGCGAGCTCGTCGCTGTTCTCGGTGGCCACGCTGACCGGCCACGCGGCGCTGGCGGTCGGGCCATACACCGCGCTCGTGCCGAACGGCCACGCGCGCGCGCTCGCGGACGCCATCTTCCGCGCCGGCGAAGAGCTGGGTGATCCCATCGAACGCTCGACGCTGCGCCCGGAAGACTACGCGTTCGTCACCGGCAAATCGCCCGCCGAGGACGTGCTGTCGTGCAACTCGCTCGCGTCGTCGCGCACGCCGCGCGGTCACCAGTTCCCGGCGGCGTTCCTCGACATCGTGTCGGGTCTCCGCGCGAGCGGCGAGCGCGGAGGGGCGCTGCCGTTCTTGCACCTCGACATCGCCGGCTCGTCGGTGACCGGCGGGACGTGGCAGACAGGCACGCCGACGGGCGCGCCGGTCGTCGCGCTCGCGTCCGCGCTGTCGCTGCTGTGATTCGTCGCTCGGCTCAGTGCAGCGAGCGTCCCCAGAGGCGCTCGACGACGTCCATGTGCTCGGCGACCGTCAGCCGGGCGTCGTCGCTCACCAGGATGAACCTGTAGCCCTGACGACGGCCCGCGCTCCACGTGGGGCGCGCGAGCGCGCGGACGCCGCGATCGCCGAGCGGGATGTGGATCCAGTAGAACGGGCGACCGTCGTGCGCGTCGAGCCCGGGCGCCCGATCGAGCGACAGGCCGTCGGGCGACAGATCGACCGCGCGGCACTCGAAGCGGAGGCCGTCGGCGTGGACGGTGACGGGCAGATCGACGGGCGCGCGGCGCCCGCGGCGGCGAGGTTGGTACGACATGCGCGAGATCGTGCCGCGCCGCGAACACGCGGGCCAAATGGACGGCCGCAGATAACGGCCCCTTCGGGATGTGGATGGCCCCGACGAGCAGCTCGCCGCCGACCATCTCGACCTCGAGCGCCATCCCCGGATACTCGAGGACCGCGATGCGTCGCGCGCCGTCCTTGGTCACCGGCGCGCCGGTGGGCTTCGTCGACGCCCTCGGCGGACCGAGCTTCGCCTCCGCGTCGACCTTGGTCATGCCGGGCCTGACGCCGTCGACCGTCGCGCCCGCGAAGGCGACGAACGTGAGCTCGGCGAGCTCCTTCTCCTTCGCGGGGACGGCGCGACCGCCGCGGTGCACGCTGACGCGCGTGACCTCGTTGTCGACGAGCGCGACCTCGACGCCGCGGTGCGGGTAGAAGCAGACGCGGTGCTTGCCGTCCTGCTGCATCTTCGTGCACGGTCCGAGCTCGCGCTCGACCATCGCCAGGCCGGCGCCGAGCGACACCGACGAGATGCCCTTGCCGGGAGTGATGAGCGAGCTGGGCGCCGCGGGCGCCCGGGCAGAGGTCGTGACGGGCGGCGGCGCGACCGACGGAGCAGCGGCGGGCGGGGGCGGCGCGCTCGACTCGCGAGAGCACCCGACGAAGAGCAGCGCGGCGAGGACGAGGGCGATCAGAGCCATTTCTTGCGCCGAAAATAGTACAAAAGGCCCATGGCGACGATCGCCATCGCCAGCAGCGCCAGCGGGTAGCCGTAGCGCCATTTCAGCTCGGGCATGTTCTCGAAGTTCATCCCGTAGATGCCCGCGATCAGGCTCAGCGGCAGCATCACGGTGGAGAACATCGTCAGCGTCTTCATCACCTCGTTGAGGCGGTTCGACTGCATCGACAGGTGGCGCTCGACGATGCTCGCCGCGATCTCGCGCTGCGCCTCGGTCTGAAACAGCACCATCGTCAGGTGATCGCCGACGTCACGAAAGAACGGCAACGTCGCGTCGGGCAGCACGGGGTGGCCCGGTCGCGCGAGGCGCACGAGCAGATCGCGCTGGTACGCGGCGACGCGTCGCAGCTGAAACACCGCCTTTTTCAGCGAGAACACGCGCGTCAGCACCTCGGGCGAGGGCTCGCGCATCACCTCGGTCTCGAGCGCGTCGAGCGCCTCCTCGAGGCCATCGACGACGGGCAGATAGTCGTCGACGATCTTGTCGAGCACGCTGTGCGCGGCCGCGGCGGGCCCCCGAGCGAGCGCGCGGAGGTTCCGGTCGCCGAGCGCCATGCACGGCTCGGCGTGGTGGTGCGACACCAACCAGCGCGCGCCGATCACGAGATCGATCTCGTCGAACGTCAGCTCGTCCGCGCGCTCGCCCCGCCGCACGCCGTGCACGAGCAGGTATGTGTAGTCGGGGAATTCTTCGAGCTTCGGCACCATGTAGCTCGCCTCGAGATCCTCGAGCACGAGCAGGTGGACGCCGAGCGCGCGCGACAGCCGCTGCTTCAGCTCATCAGGGACCGGCCCGTCGAGATCGATCCAGATCCTGGCCTCCGGCTCGGCGTCGAGCGCCGCGAGCGCCGCCTCCGCGCCCGCGACGAACTCTGCCTTGTCTGCGCGCGCGACGATCGCCCGGACGCCCATGCCGCGGACTCTACAGCGAGCAGCAGCGGAACCCGACGAAGGCGTCGGCGTTGTCGCGCGAGTACGCGAAGTTCGTCTCGGCGCACCGTGATTCGTCGGCGCTGTTGTCCCAGGCGCCGCCGCGCAGCGCGCACTTGGCGTCCGCGCCCTTCGTGAGCGAGTCGCAAGAGTCCTCCCACTCCCAGACGTTGCCGGAGAGATCGTAGACGCCGGAGTAGGCACCCATCGCCTGGCAGGTCGCGTAGCTCTGCACCGCGACGACCTGCTGTGAGCCCTCCGCGTTGCCGCTGTTGCACTGCCCCGGAAGGTACGAGCTCCCGCCGTAGGCGTAGGAGGCCGTGCCCCCGGCGGTACAGGCGTTATGCCACTGGCTGACGGCCGGATCGGTGCGTGACGCCCACGGCACCGGGCCGCCGCCGATCTTCCCGCACAGCCGCCGACCCTGCGCGGCGCAATACGCCCGCGCGTCACACCAGTCGACCTGCGTGATGGGCCAGTCGCGCTCCGAGGTCACGGCGGGCCAGCCGGCGGGCAACACTGACGGGTTGAAATCGGTGTTCCATGTGCAGACATCCGGCTGCCCCACCACGCCCGGCTTCGTCGCGACCCAGTCCGCGTACTCGCCGACGGTCACCTCGTGCGCGTCGATCGAGTACGAGCCGCTGGACGACGGCACCGTGACCGCAGGGTTCGTCGCGGAGCCCGCTTGCCCGGCGCTCGCGCCCGCTTGCCCCGCGCTCGCGCCCGCCTGTCCTGCGCCAGCCTGTCCTGCGCCAGCCTGTCCCGCGCTCGCGCCGGCTTGCCCGGCGCTCGCGCCCGCCTGCCCTGCGCTGGCGCCGGCTTGCCCGGCGCTCGCGCCCGCTTGCCCCGCGCCCGCCTGCCCCGCGCTCGCGCCCGCCTGTCCCGCGCTCGCCCCCGCCTGTCCCGCGCTCGCGCCCGCCTGTCCCGCGCCCGCGCCCGCCTATCCTGCGCCTGCCTGTACCGCGCTCGCGCCGTACGCACCGGCCTTGCTTCCAGACCCCTCGGGGGTCTCGGGTGCGCACGCCACGCACACCGTGAACGCGGAGAGGAACACGACGGCGCCGGGTCGCACCTGGGCAAGCTACACCAACAACCCGGCCCACGAGCCGCCGAAATGGCGGCGTCGGCGCGCTCGTACTATGTTCGGGGCCACATGCGGACGCTCCACCGTGTCGGCGCCTACGCCGGCACCGCCATCGCCTTCGGCCTCGCGAGCTGGTTCTCGATCAAGTTTGGCTCGGGCGGCCTGTGGCATGGCCTCGAGCCCGCCTCGATCGCGGTCGCCGCGACCAAGCAGCCAAAGGGCCCGTACGATCTCACGAAGCTCACGGCGGTCAACGAGACGCTGAAGACGATCCGCGAGAAATACGTCGATCCGACGCGCGTAAGGCCGCGCGAGATGCTCCTGTCCGCGCTCAACCGCGTCCAGCAGGACGTGGCGCAGGTCATCGTGCTGCACGACGAGGGCTCGCCCGAGGTCACCATCCGCGTCGAGACCGCCGAGAAGAAGCTCCGCGTCGACAACGTGCAGGGCCCCTGGGACGTCGCGGCCAAGCTCCGCGAGGCGTTCGCGTTCTTGCAGGAGAACCTCAAGGGCACCGAGCTGGATCTCCGCGAGATCGAGTACGCGGCCTGCAACGGCATGCTCCACACGCTCGATCCGCACTCGGTGTTCCTGTCGCCCGAGGCGTACCGCGACATGAACCAGTCGACGTCGGGCAAGTTCGGCGGCCTCGGGATCGTGATCTCGCTGCGCGACCAGATGCTCACCGTGATGAACCCGATGCCCGGCACGCCCGCCGGCAAGGCGGGGCTCAAGCGCTACGATCGCATCGTCAAGATCAACAGCGAGTCGACGCTCAACATGCCGCTCGACGACGCGGTTCGGCGGCTCCGCGGCGATCCCAACACCAAGGTCACCATCTGGGTGCGGCGCGCCGGCGAGGGCGGCTGGGCCGGCGACAAGAAGTTCGAGATCACCCGCCAGGTCATCAGCGTGCGCAGCGTCGACCCCGCGAGGCTGCTCGACGGCGGCGTCGGCTACATCCGCCTCAAGCAGTTCCAGTCCAAGAGCGTCCACGAGATCGAGGCGGCGCTCGCCGATTTCAAGACCAAGGAGCCCAACCTCAAGGGGCTCGTGCTCGATCTGCGCGGCAACCCCGGCGGTCTGCTCGACCAGGCCGTGAAGATCGCCGATCTCTTCTTGAAGCAGGGCGTGATCGTCGCGACCGTCGGCGCCTCGGAGGGGCGCGAGGAGAAGGCCGCCAAGGGCCCCGGCACCGAGCCCGACTACCCGATCGTCGTGCTCGTCAGCGGCAACTCGGCGAGCGCGAGCGAGATCGTCGCCGGCGCGCTGAAGAACCTCGATCGCGCGCTCATCGTCGGCCAGACCACCTTCGGCAAGGGCAGCGTGCAGCTCGTGTTCAACGACATCACGCCCGAGCGCGCCGCGCTGAAGCTCACCATCGCGCAGTACCTGACCCCCGGCGACGAGTCGATCCAGTCGGTCGGCATCGCGCCGGACATCGAGCTCGACCCGGTCACCGTCGACGACAAGGAGATGGACCTCTACTCGCGCGGCAAGTTCATCCGCGAGCGCGATCTTTCGTCGCACCTGTCGAACGCCCGCGCGCGCGAGGGCCAGAAGCCCGCCGAGACGATCCGCTATCACTTCCCCGAGAGCGAGCGCGCGGCGTTTCGCGAGCGCGGCGGCGAGCTCGACGACGCGTTCGAGGCCGACTTCTCGATCCGCCTCGCGCGCGAGCTCGCCCTCAAGATGCCGCCCGGACGCGGTCGCAAGGAGCAGCTCCGCGCCGTGCACGACTTCTTGGTTGGTGTACAGAAGGACGAGCTCTCGAAGGCCGCCGCCGATCTGGCGAAGATGGGCGTCGACTGGTCCGAGCCGCCCGCCGGCGCCGATCTCGGCCCCACGCCCAAGGACTACGAGGTCAAGATCGAGACCGATCGACCTGGCAACGAGGTGCGCGCCGGCGAGGCGATGAAGCTGTCGGTCACCGTGAAGAACAACGGCAAGGATCCCGTGTACCAGCTCCGCGCGCAGACCCACGCGGACAGCGGCTACTACGACGGCAAGGAGCTGGTCTTCGGCAAGGTCCTGCCAGGCCAGTCGAAGACCGCGTCGGTGCCCGTCGGCTTCTGCGACGTCGAGGGCCGCAAGCCGGGCTCGACCGCGCCGACGCCCAAGGACGCGCCGCGCGTGTGTCGGATCCCGAAGGATTCGGTCAGCCGCCAGGACGGCGTCCGCGTGAAGTTCGACTCGGCCGGTGACCACGCGCCGGCCGAGATCGAGGTGCGCCCGACCATCCGCGCGCTCGATCGACCGGTGTTCGCCTACACATACGAGCTGGTCGACAACCGCGGCTCGTCCAACGGCGACGGCCGCGTGCAGAAGGGTGAGGGGCTCACGCTGTACCTCACCGTGAAGAACGTCGGCAAGGGTCGCTCGTACGAGACGCAGGCCAACCTCCGCAACCTCTCGGGCGACGGCGTCCTGCTCGGCGAGGGCCGCTTCGACATCAGCAACATGCAGCCGGGGGACACGCGCCGCGTCGCGTTCTCGTTCGACGTGCTGCCGACCATCGAGGACGCCGAGGTCAAGGTCGAGCTGTCGGTGGGCGACCGCGACCTGCGCGAGGTCGCGACCGAGAAGCTGCGCCTGCCGATCGAGTCGCCGGCGCCGCTCGCCGCGCTCTCGGGCGGCGCGAAGGCCCGCGACAAGGGCGCCGCGCTCGTCGAGTCGCCGTCGACCGCCGCGCGCCCCTTCGGGCGGCTCGCCGCGGGCGCCGTCGCCAAGGTGCTCGGCAGATCGGGAGAGTTCGTCAAGGTCGAGGTCGGCAAGGCTCGCTTCGCGTTCGTGCGCGAGAGCGAGCTCGAGGTCGGCGGCGCGGCGCCCGCCGAGGCGCCCGAGTTCGAGCCGCTGCTGCACCGCTCGCCGCCGCTCGTCGAGGTCGCGCCGGCCGCGCTCGCGACGCGCGACGGCAAGATCAAGATCCTCGGGGTCGCGACCGACAACGATCGCATCCTCGACGCGTACATGTTCGTCAACGCGCGCAAGGTGTTCTACCGCTCGAACAAGGGCGGCGCCGATCCGCTGCGGCTGCCGATCGACGTCGAGGTCCCGCTGCGCCCCGGCACGAACTATCTCCGCTTCGTCGCGCGCGAGACGCCCGAGACGGTCACCCAGCGCGTGTTCGTCGTGCGGCGCGACGGCGCCAACGGCGAGCTGCTCGCCACGCCGAAGACCGAGGAGGCGCTCTTCGACGATCTGTCGAACGAGTGATCAGCCCCGTCGACTGACGGCGTCGGCGAACAAGAACCCGGACGAGAACATCGCGAACAGGCCCTCGACCAGCTCGTCGAGGTCGTAGTCGGCGTCGCGCTTCACGATCTGGAACAGCACCTCCCGGAGGCCGCCCATCGTGAACATCGCGAACAGGCGCGGGTCTCCTGCCTTCACGAGGCCGAGCCCCTGCCCCTCGGTGAGGCTCTCGACGAAGAGCTTCGTCACCTCGTCGTAGAAGCCGAGCAGCTTGCGGTCGAACGCCTCGTCGACCCCCATCGTGTCGGCCATGAAGACCTTCGCCATCATCTGGTCCTCGAGGCACGCGGCGAGGACGCGGCGCGTGTTCTCCTTGACCTGATCGGCGACCGAGCGGCCCGGATCGCCGGGGTCGACGCGCAGGATCGCCATCCCGAGCCTCGCGGAGAAGCGATCGACCAGCTCCTCGAAGACGGCGCGCTTGTCGGTGAAATAGAGGTAGAACGTGCCGCGCGCGATCCCCGCCGCGGCGACGATGTCCTCGATCGTGGTCGAGTGGTAGCCGCGTCGAGCGAACTCCTTGCGGGCGACGCCGAGGATCTGGGCGCGCCGGTCTTCTTTGCTCGAGGCCATCCGGGCGCTCCTTATCCACCAAAATCGCGCGACCGGCGGAACCTTTCGCCCCGGCGCGCTGTCCGCCAGTCTCACGACGCATGAAACCGACGAAGAAGCTGCTGCTGAACTCGCTGCTGGTGCTCTCGGTGCTGGGGATCGGGCTCGCGACGACGGGGCGGCGCGGCATCGAGAAGGTGGGCGCGCAGCGTGGCGAGGCGGCGGCGCTCGAGCGGCGCTCGGCGGCCGACCCCTCGGACTCGCTCGCGGCGCTGCGGCTGATGAGACACTACGTCGAGCAGGGTGAGCCGGGGCGAGCGCTCGCGGTCGCCGATCGCTCGCCTGCCGTGCGGACCTCACCCGCGGGGCGCGACGTGGTCGCGCGAGCGCTGTTCGCGTCGGGCCGCGCGTCCGAGGCGCTGACGATGACCCGGCTCGCGCTGCAGGCCTGCGACTACACGCCGTGCGACGCGGGGCTGGTCGCGCGCGCGACCCGCCGTGAGCAGCTGCTGACGGGGCTGGTTGAGGTCGGGATCGAGGACGCCGAGAAGGCGCCCGAGCTGGCGGCGCTGACCTACCGCCGCACGCTGCGCACCGTGCGCGTGGCTTCGCTCCAGTAAGTCGGCGAGCGCGCGCCGGGCACGCGCTCGGTGTCAGTAAGGATTGTCGGAATCTTGCTTGGGCGCTTTCGGCGCGGGCTTCGGCTCCGGTGCGGGCTTCGGCTCCGGCGCGGGCTTCGGCTCCGGCGCAGCCTTGGGCTCTGGTGCGGGCTTCGGCTCTGGTGCGGGCTTCGGCTCCGGCGCAGCCTTGGGCTCTGGTGCGGGCTTCGGCGCGGGCTTCGGCTCTGGTGCGGCCTTGGGTTCGGGGGCCGGCTTCGCGTCGGCCGCGGGCTTGTCCTTCGGCGCGTCGGCGCTCTTCGCGGCGCTCGCAGACGGCGCGGCGCTCGCGGACGGCGCGGCGCTCGCGGACGACGCGACCGCGGGCGCCGAGGAGGTCGCGGCGGCGGGCGTGGACGCGGCGGCGGGCGTGGGCTTCGGCTCGGGGGCCGGCGCCGGCGCCTGCGTCCGCGTGACGAAGTAGATCGCGACCGCGGCGACCGCGATGATCCCCACATAGATTGGCGCACGGCTCCCGCCACGCGCGGGCTCCTCGGGCTCGGGCGGCGGGACGCTTCGAGGGCGCTTCGACGCGGACGCGGGCGGCGACGACGGCGGGGCGGCAGCGGGGGCCTCGGAGATGAGCGTCCTGGCGGCAGCCTCTGGCTTCGCCTTCGGCTCTTCGACAGCGGCGACCTTGGGTTCGGACTTCGGCTCCGGCTTGGGCTCGGGCTTGGGCTCGGGAAGATCGTCCTGGCGAACGGTGGGCGCCGGCTCCGCCTTCGCCTTCGGGGCCTCGGCCTGCTTGTCGAAGAGCGGGGCCTCGGTGACCTCGCCCATCGAGCCTCCCGCCTCCTTCAGCGCCTCCTCGAGCAGCTCGGCGGCCTGCTTGTAGACCGTGCGCTCTTGCGGCGGTGGAAGCTCGGCGGGCGCTGACGACGGGAAGAAACCAGGATCTGATTTCTCGATCGTGGGCGCGGGGGCTGGCGTGCTCGCGACCTCGGGGAGCTTGATCGCGCCGAGCCCCATCATCGTCGCCTTGCGCGCGATCGGCGCGGGCTTGGTCGCGGGCGTGGCAGCGGCGGCGGGCGCCGGCGTCGCGGCGGGAGCGGGCGCCGCGGCCGCCGGATCGTCCTCGAAGTTGGAGAGCTGATCGGCGGGGCGCGACGACACCAGCCTGTCGATGATCGCGCGCGACGCGTCGTCGATCTTGATGAACTTCACGCCCATGCCCGCGGGCTTCTCCGTCGTCGCCGCGGCCGCGTCGCGCTTCCAGACGACGCGCCCAACGCCCTGGAGGACGCCCTGATCTTCGCCGATCTTGATCTCGAACTTGAGCAGCGTGCCGGGCGGGAACGGCGACGGCGTCTTGATGTAGATGCCCCCTCGGCTGACGTCATGCGAGTGCTGCTCGATGAACTCGTCGACCGTGGCGCTCTTGTAGCGAACGGTCATGCTGAGGACCTTCGCGCGCGGATCCTTCCGGGTGTCCTGTGACATGGTGGTTCGTCGCGCAGGGTAGCCAAAAAAACCGAGCCGCCCCAAAGAATCGGTAGAGTGCGTTCGTGACGGCCTCGAAACCGATGGGGCACTTCCGACGCCTCGAGAGGCGCCCGACCGATCTCGTCGCCAGGCTCGAGATCGGCGCGACGCGTACGCGCGTGCGCCTCGCCGATCTCGGGCTCGGCGGCGCCGCGGTCCACTGCGATCTCCGGCCTGCGCTGGGCGCGGGTGTCACGCTCGCGATCGACGCGCCGTCGCTGTGGGAGCCGCTGAGTCTGCGCGGCGAGGTGGCGTGGACGTCGCCGACGCGCGTCGGGGTCAGGTTCGTCGACGTCGGCGACGACACGGCGGGCGCCGTCCTCGATCTGCTCGCCCCCGACGACTTCGAGTGAGCGCGGGCTGGACAAAAGCACGAGAGGCAGGACCCTCGCGGGACCCTGCCTCTCGTGACGCGCGGCGCGTGACTCAGCGCTTCGAGTACTGGAAGCGCTTGCGAGCGCCCGGCTGGCCGGGCTTCTTGCGCTCCTTCTTGCGCGCGTCGCGGGTCAAGAAGCCCGCGCGCTTCAGCGCCGGGCGGCGCTCTTCGTCGGCCTTGATGAGCGCGCGCGCGATGCCGTGGCGGACCGCGTCGGCCTGGGCCGAGTGGCCGCCGCCGCAGACGGTCGCCCGCACGTCGAACTGGTCGACGACCTCGAGCAGCTCGAGGCTCTGACGAGCGATCATCTGGTTGGTCTGCCGGACGAAGTAGCCCTCGGAGGGCACCCCGTTGACGGTCATCTTGCCCGAGCCGGGGCTGATCCAGACGCGGGCCACTGCGGTCTTGCGCTTGCCGGTGGCGTAGGTGCGGGTGTCGGTCGCCATGTCGTGCCTCAGAGAGAAAGCGCCTCGGGCTTCTGGGCCGCGTGCGGGTGGTCAGGGGTCGCGTAGACCTTGAGCTTGGTGATCATCTGGCGGCCGAGGACGCTCTTCGGGAGCATGCCCTTGACGGCCTTCTCGATCGGGAGCTCGGGCTTGCGCGTGAGCAGGTGCCGGTAGCTCTCCGTGCGGAAGCCGCCGGGCGTGCCAGAGTGGTGGTAGTAGTTCTTCTGGTCGAGCTTGTTGCCGGTCAGCTTGACCTTGTCGGCGTTGACCACGACGACGAAATCGCCGGTGTCGACGTGGGACGTGAACGTCGGCTTCGTCTTGCCCATCAGGATCGCGGCGACCCTGCTGGCGAGGCGACCGAGCGGCTGCCCGCTCGCATCGACGACGAACCACTTGCGATTGTCAACAACGTCGGCCGGCTTGGCCTGGAAGGTTCGGGTGCTCATACGCCTGCTCTGGTGGGAAAGGGGCGCGGTTCGTAGCAGCGCGCCCGGCTGCGTGTCAAGCCGATCTCGATCGTTCGCTCGATTTCGGTGGATTCAGGGGCCGGAGGCCGCGACGAGCTCGGCGCTCTCGGGCTCGTCGAGATCGGTCGCCAGCGCGTAGCCGACGCCCTTCTTCTCGGTGGCCGCGACGTTGTAGCCGCGCACATGGCCGACCAGGACCGGCACGTTGCGGACCATGCGCGAGCGCGCGAGCCGAGACGAGCCCGTCCCGCCGCCGCTCCCGCCGGGCAGCCCGACGGCGCGCACGCGCGCGGGATCGTAGACGTAAACCGTGACGCGGTGGCCCGAGCCCATCGAGTACTGCAGCACCGCGGTGCGCGAGCCGTGGATCGGCAGGATGCGACCGCCGACCCAGCGTGCACCGAACGGCTGGAGCTTGGGCGCCTCGACCGGCACGCCGACGAACGGGTCGAACTTGCGGACCTCTTC
>CAUJFL010000058.1 GCA_963169165.1 Myxococcota bacterium
GGCGGCGACGGCGCGCTGTCGCGGGCTCGGTGCGCTCGGCGCGACGGCGACGCTCGCGATCTGCTTCCCCGACGAGACCTTGCCGTCGCGGATGTCGTCGGTCTTCTGGGTGCTGACCGCGAGGTCGGCGAGCCACGCGCGGCGCAGCAGCATCGAGCGCCCCTGCGGATCGTCTTCGTAGACCTCGAAGTCCTCGTCGGGAGACGTGCGCCTCAGCTTGTCGAGCACCTCTCTCGGCAGCGCCGAGCGGTCCATCACCTCGGTGACGCCCTCGCCGGCGGACGACGGCACGCCGCTCGACGCTGGATCTTCCGGGTCGGGCGCGTGCGCCACCTGCGCGACGGCGGCGGCGCTCGCGGCGGCGGCGGGCTCGGGCTCTGCCGTGCGAAGGTCGATCGCCTCGAAGTGCAGCAGCACGTCCTCGAGGCGCGCCGCCAGCTGGGCCGCGCTCGCCATCCGCCGGTTGCGATCCTTCACGAGGCAGAGATCGACCGTCTCGCTGAGCAGGGGAGGCACGCCGGGCGCGGCCTCGATGAGCGGGCGGTGACGGCGCGCGAGGATCGCCGACAGG
Source organism: Myxococcota bacterium (assembly GCA_963169165.1). Lineage (GTDB taxonomy): Bacteria > Myxococcota_A > Polyangia > Polyangiales > Polyangiaceae > JADLFU01. The sequence goes on from CAUJFL010000058.1 coordinate 572, forward strand.
ACGGCGTTGTAGTTGGGCTCGTTGAACGGCACGACGCCCGCGATCGCCTGGTAGAGGATCACGCCGAGCGACCACACGTCGCTGCGCGGATCGATGTCGGCCTTGCCGCTCGCCTGCTCGGGGCTCATGTAGAGCGGCGAGCCGACGAGGGCGCCGGCGCGCGTGAGGTGCAAGTCCTCCTCTTCGACGTTCTTCGAGACACCAAAATCGAGGATCTTGGGGACGATCTCGCCCGAGCGCGCGCGGTGCAAGAACAGGTTCGCGGGCTTGATGTCGCGGTGGACGATGCCCGCCTGGTGCGCGAGGTCGAGGCCGCGCGCGACCTCGAGCATCAGCGGGCCGATCTTGCGCGGGTCCATCCGGCGCTGGCGCGCCAGCACCTGATCGAGCCCCTCGCCGCGCAACAGCTCCATCACGAGGAACGGCGCGTCGCCCAGCTCTTCGGCGACGCCGAGGTCGTAGATCTCGACGAGCGAGCCGTGATCGAGCCGCCCGCAGATGCGCGCCTCGTTCAGGAAGCGCTGCACGAGCACGGGGTCCTTCGTGTACTGCGACAGCATGAACTTGATCGCGAACGCGCGATCGGTCGCCTGGTTGCGCGCGGCCCACACGGTGCCCATCGCGCCCTCGCCGAGCAGCTTCTCGAGGCGGTACTTGCCGCCTACGACGTCGCTCGCGCGGAGGGTCTCGACGGTGAGCTGCGTCTCGAGGGCCACGAAGGCCCGAGAGGCTAGCGCATGTCGCGCGCCCGGGCGCGAAATCAGAGGCTACTTGCGACCCTTCTTGCGCGCGTCGCGCTCGCGCTTGCGCTGCGCCTTCTTGGCGTTCTTCTGCTGATCGGAGAGGGCCTTCATCTTGGTCATGCTCGGCTGATCGGCGCCCATGCCGGGCATCCCCATCCCGGGCATCATCCCCGGAAACCCCATGCCGGGCATCCCCATCCCGGGGAAGCCGCCCATGCCGGGCATGCCCATCCCGGGGAAGCCGCCCATGCCACCGGCCATCGCCTTCTTCATGTTCTTCGCCATCGCGAGGTTCTTCATGCCGGGGATGCGCCCCATCAGGCCGAGGTTCTGGCCCATCTGGGACATCATCTGCTTCATGAAGCCGTAGCGGTTGACGAGATCGTTGACCTTGGCCTCGTCGGCGCCGGCGCCCTTCGCGATGCGCTTGGCGCGGCCGGGCTCGCGCACGATCGACAGCGGATCGGCCTTCTCGAACTTGGTCATCGACTGGATCATCGCCTCGATCCGCACGAGCTCCCTGTCGTCGAGCGCCTCGTCGGGGACCTGCATCCCGCCGAACATCGGCAGCTTGTCGACGATGTCGCGGAGGCTACCCATCTTCTTGATCATGCGGAGCTGGTTGAGAAGATCGTCGAGGGTGAACTCACCCTGCATCATCTTCATCGCCTCTTCGGCGGCCTGCTCCTTGTCGATGACGTCGTCGAAGTCCTTCATCAGGCCGACGACGTCGCCCATCCCGAGCACGCGCTGAGCCATGCCGTCGGCGCGGAACGGCTCGAACTTGTCCATCGTCTCGCCGACGCCGGAGAACAGCACCGGCGCGGAGGTGACGTCCTTCACGCTGAGCGCGGCGCCGCCGCGCGCGTCGCCGTCGAGCTTGGTGAGGATGACGCCGCCGATGCCGAGCCGCTCGTGGAAGCTGCGCGCGGTCTTCACGGCGTCCTGGCCGATCATGGCGTCGATGACGAGCAGCACGTTCTCGGGGGAGACCTTCCCCTTGATCGCGGCGAGCTCTTCCATCAGCGCCTCGTCGACGGCGAGGCGGCCCGCGGTGTCGTAGACGATGACGTCGTGCTTGCCGCGGCGGGCCTCTTCGGACGCCTTGTCGCAGATGTCGACCGGATCGCCGCCCTCGATGTTGAAGACCGGCACGCCGATCTGCTTGCCGAGCACCTTCAGCTGCTCGACGGCCGCGGGGCGCTGCATGTCGGCCGCGACCAGGAGCGGCCTCTTCCCCTGCTTGGCGAGCCACTTGGCGAGCTTCGCCGAGCTGGTCGTCTTGCCCGAGCCCTGCAGGCCGACCATCATGATGCCGGTCGGCTTCGCGCCGTCGGCGAACACGACAGGCTCGCCGTCGTGCTTCATCATGTCGACGAGCTCGTCGTGGCAGATGCCGACGAACACCTGCTCGGCCGAGCGCACCATGGTCTGGCCGTCGGTCTTGACGCGGGTGCGCACGGTCTCGCCGAGCGCCTTGTCCTTCACGCGGGCGAGGAAGCGCTTGACCACGCCGAGCTCGACGTCGGCCTCGAGCAGCGACAGCCGCACCTCGCGGAGCGCGGGCTCGATGTTCGCCTCGGTGAGCTCGGTGAGCCCCGCGAGCCGGTTCTTCGCCTGTTTGAAGCCCTTCGTGAGCGAGTCGAACATGGGAGCGCGGGCGTAGCAGAGGCCGCGCCCGGCGACGCCTCAAAAGTCTCGAAGCGCGCCGCTCAGGCCGCCTTCGCCTTCAGGTACTTCGTCAGGCCGTCGGAGACCTCGACGAGGTTCGGGCGGATCTTGTTGCCGAGAAACTCTTCGAGGGCCTTGCTGACCTTGCCGGCCAGGAAGCCTGGCACGCCCTTCACCTTGGTCGCGTCGATCGAGATGGTGCCGCGGATGCGCAGGGTCGTACCGTCGCCGTCCTCGACGAACTCGTTGTGGCCGCGGCACGTGACCGCCTCGACGAACGAGTGCGTCTCGATGCGCCAGTCGCACGTCCAGGCCGACTCGTCCCAGCGCGCGTGATCGGTCCACGAAAGCATGGCCTCTGACAGGAAGGCGCGCGCGGCCGCCGGGATCTCGCCGCCGCCGTGCCAGATGTTGACCAGCTCCGTGATCGGGGGCGCGTCCTTGCGAGACTTGACGTCGATGGCGCGGACGTTCGGCAGGTACGGCACGAGCTTCACCATGTCGTCGCGGTACGCTGCGAACACGGCGGCCTTCGGGAAGGGGATCTTGGCGTCGGCGACGAGGTCCATCGTGGTCGTGTAGCGCAGGCGCGGGTGCAGGTCACCAGCATGGTCTGCCCGCCGTGGGTGCGCACCGCGCCCGCGCGCGCCACGCGCGCGTTGGCCGGCTGCGCCGCCGCCACACGCGAGGGAGCTCCACGCCCACCGAAATCCCAAGCCTGGTCTCGCGCGATCGAGCGACCGCGACGTGTCCACCCTCGAGCCCCCTGCGACATGACAAGCCCCCCACCTCTGTGCTTCAGCGGCACAGTATTCGATGAAACTGGAGGCGTCAGCCGCGCCCTCGCGGCGCCGCCACCCTCTGTGACGTCGTGGTTCACACCCAACAAGGTCGACAGTCGATTCGAGGAGTTTCCCGAGCCTCGCGACCTGTTCGGTCCGGCCTCGTGCGCGCCGCCGTTCCCAGCGCCCGCTCCCCCGCTCTCCCCCACGCTCGCCGCGCCGTGCTAGTGCGCGCCCGCGATATGATCGAGGTCGCCCACCTCACCAAGGCCTACGGGCAGTTCTACGCCGTCAACGACGTCTCGTTCTCCGTCGCGCGCGGCGAGATCGTCGGCTTCCTCGGGCCCAACGGGGCGGGCAAGAGCACGACGCTGAAGATCCTCGCGGGGTTCCTCGGGATGACCAGCGGCAAGGTCTCGATCGACGGCCACGACGTGGTCGACGCGCGCGATCAAGCGCGGCAGCAGCTCGGCTACATGCCCGAGGCGACGCCGCTGTACCTCGAGATGCGCGTGCGTGAGTACCTCGCGTACCGCGCCGAGCTGAAGCGCGTCCCCTCCCGCGATCGCAAGGCCCGCGTCGCCCAGGCGATGGAGGAGGCGCGCGTCACCGACGTCGCCGAGCTCCTGATCGGCAAGCTCTCGAAGGGCTTTCGACAGCGGGTCGGGCTCGCCGACGCGCTCGTCGCCAGGCCGGCCATCCTCATCCTCGACGAGCCGACCGCGGGGCTCGATCCCAACCAGATCCGCGAGGTCCGCGAGCTCGTCCGCGCGCTCGGCGAGCGGCACACCATCCTGCTGTCGACGCACATCCTCTCCGAGGTCGAGGCCACCTGCGGCCGCGCGATCGTCGTGTCGAAGGGCAAGCTCGTCGCGGAGGGACCGCTCGACGAGCTGCGCAAGCGCCGCCGCTCGACGCGCGCGAGGGTCGTGGCGCGCGGCGCCGAAGAGGCGGCCCGTCGCGCCCTCGACGGCCACCCGCAGCTCGACGAGCTCGCGCTCGACGCCGACGGCGATCAGCTCACGCTCGCCCTCCGCTGGGCGAAATCGGCCGAAGACACGGCCCAGGCGCTCGAGGGCGCGGTCGCGCGGCTCGTCGGGGCGGGGCTCGGGGTGCGCGAGGCCACGCCCGAGAAGGCGACGCTCGACGAGGTCTTCGCCGCGCTCACCGAGGACACCGATGCACGGGACGGAGACGCCGCGTGAGGGGCTTCTTGCCGGTGTGGAAGCGCGAGCTGTTCTCGCTGTTCGTGACGCCGCTCGCCTGGGTCGTCATCGTGAGCTTCCTCGTGCTGCAGGGGCTCCATTTCGGGTTCATCCTGCTGTCGCACTTCGCCAACCAGGGCGAGCTCACCTCGGACCAGGGCCCGGTGCAGGCGTTCTTCGGGCAGACGGTGTTCCTGTACTTTCCGCTCGTCGTGTTCTGCCCCGCGCTGACGATGCGCGCGTTCGCCGAGGAGCGCCGCCAGGGAACGATCGAGACGCTGATGACCGCGCCGGTGTCGACCGCGGCCGTCGTGCTCGCCAAGTGGGCGGCGACGATGGTGGCCTACGCCGCGATGTGGGCGCCCACCGTCCTTTACATGGTCGTCATCCGCAAGACCGGCGCGATCGACTGGCAGGTCGTCGGCACCGGCTACCTCGGGATCATGCTCGTCGGCGCGTCGTGGCTCGCGATCGGCACGCTCGCCTCCGCGATGACCCAGAGCGTGCTGCTCGCGCTGGTGCTCGGCGCGGCCATCACGCTGTCGCTGTTCATGATCGGGGTCGGCGAGATGATCCTGCCCGACGGCGCGCTGCGCGAGGTGTGCGGTTACGTCTCGGTGTGGACCCAGATGGACGAATTGTCGCGCGGGATCGTCGACTCTCGTCGCGTCCTCTACGATCTGACGCTGACGACGCTGCCGCTGTTCGTCACGACGCGCGTCGTCGACTCGTGGAGGTGGGGATGAGCCGCGCGCCCTCCCCCGCCACCACGCCCGGCACGAAGGCCTACTCGGCGCTAGGCGTCGTCGCCGCCCTCGGCCTCGCCGTCCTCGTCAACGTCGGCGCCGCGCGCACCTACAAGCGCTGGGATCTCACCTCCGCGCAGCTCTACACGCTGAGCGAGCCCACGAAGACCACGCTGCGTGGCCTCTCCGAGCCGGTCGAGGTCTACGTGCTGCTGTCGCAGAGCGATCCTTTGCTCACCAGCGTGCGGCACATGCTGGTCGCGTACTCCTCCGAGACGGCGCGCCTGGTCATCCGCTACGTCGATCCCGATCGCAGCCCCGCGGAGTTCATCGCGCTGAAGGAGAAGTACGGCATCGTCGCGGGCCGCACCGAGGACGGGCGCGTCGTCGCCGACGCGACGATCCTCGTCGTGAAGGGCGAGCGGCGGTGGTTCCTCACGTCGTCCGATCTGGTCGACGCGAGCGAGGAGAATGAGGGCCGCGCCCGCCCTCGCCTCGAGCAGGGCCTCACGACGGCGATCCGCAACGTGCTGGGCGGCGAGCGGGACACGGTGTGCTTCGCGAAGGGCCACGGCGAGCTGGGCGCCGACGAGCCCGGCGCACGCGGCCTCTCCGAGCTGAAGTTTCGTCTCGTGAAGAACAATTCTGACACCAAGATCGTCGATCTCGGCGCGCAGGATCCGCCCAAGGAGCCGTGGAAGGGCTGCTCGCTCGTCTACGTCGCGGGCCCGCAGACCCCGTGGACCGAGGCCGAGGCCCGGGCGCTCGGGGCGCACCTCGACGGCGGCGGGAGCGTGATGATGCTGGTGAATCCCATCATCGACGCGGGCAACAAGCGCGTCGTCGCGAGCGGCCTCGAGCCAGTGGCCGCCAAGGGCGGGATAGAGCTGCGCCACGACCTCGTGCTCGAGAAGGACAAGGCGCGCCGACCTCCGCAGGGCGTGGGCGAGACCTTCCTGGGCCAGGCGAAGGCCCACGCGATCACCCAGGGCCTCACCGACGAGAAGAACCCCAACGTGCGCCTGCTGTTCGTGCTCGCGCAATCACTTGGCAAGCTCCCCGACAGCGCGGTGCAGCCTTCAGAGCTCGTCACGTCGAGCGATCAATCGTTCGCCGTGCTCGATTTCTTGCGTGAAGAGCCCCCGGCCGAGAAGCGAAACCAGGATCGCGGCGGACCCCTCGCCGTCGCGATGGCCGCCGAGCTCCCCAAGCCAGCGGGCAGCAAGGCGCCGCACGGGCCCCGGCTCGTGGTCGTCGGCTCGTCGACGCTGACACAAGGACAGAACTGGCAAGAGGCGGGGCTGCGGGCCGGCGCCTACTTCGTCGAGAGCGCGATCGCGTGGCTGACGGCGCGCCCACAGATCGTCGACATCCCGCAGAAGCCCGCCGTCGTCGCGGGCATGCGCCTCGACGAGAAATCCCAGGCCGAGGTGCGCTCCTACGTGACGCTCTACGTGCCGACCGCGGTCGGCCTCCTGGGCCTCGCCGTGTTCTTGCGGCGTCGCAGCACCGAGAAGCGCGCCGACGCGCGCGACAGGAGGCGCGGCTCGTGAGCGTCGTCGACGATCTGAGGCGGCACCCGGTGACGTTTGGTCTGTTGCTGGCGATGGTGGCCGCGGGCGGGTGGGTCTACTGGCAGCGCGACAAGGTCGGCACCGCCGAGCGGGAGGGCCGCAAGCACAACCTGTTCGCGGTCTATCGCCAGGACGACATCTCCGAGGTGAAGGTCGAGCGCGACGGTCAGACCTACACGCTGCGCCGCAAGAGCAGCGCGCCCGACGCGGGCGACGATCGCCTGTGGCGCATCGAGGTCGACGGCAAGTCGACCCTCGCCGATCAATTCGCGGTCGATCGCGCGATGTCCGCGATCGAGCTCACCGTCGTGCAGCGCGCGATCCGCCCCGCCGAGGTGGATCGCGCGCGCTTCGGCCTAGACAAGCCGCGCTACCGGATCACGCTGACCATGGGCAAGCTGCGCTCGACGATGGCGCTCGGCGGGCCCGCACCGAAGCCCGACGACAGCGTCTACGTCGAGGCCGACGGGCAGGTCGCGGTCGTCCGCAAGGAGTCGTTCGCGACGCTCGATCTCCCCGCCGACGCGCTCCGCACGCGCACGGTCGTTCCCTACCTCTCCAACGAGTGCCGAGGCATCGAGCTCGCGCAGCCCTCCGCGAGGGTGCGCCTGGCGCGCGGCCCTGGCGCCACCTGGCAGGTCGAGGGCGACGCGAAGCTGCGCGCGACCCGCGCCGTCGTCGACAAGGTGCTCGCGTCGTTCGGCGACATGAAGGCCGATCACTTTCTCCCCGAGGCAGAGGCCAGGGCCGCGCAGGCGAGCGCGACGCTGGTCACCGTCACGATGCGACCCAGCGACGAGAAGCGGCCCGAGGGCGCTTTCACTGTCGGCGGCGCGTGCCCAGGGCACCCCAACGACGTGGTCCTGTCGCGGCGCCTGCCCGATCCCTTGTTCGCGTGCGTGGGGAAGGGCGCGATGGAAGGGCTGCTGCAAGAGCCCGCGGCGTTCATCGACCCGCGCGCGTTCTCGCTGCGCGAGGACGAGGTCGAGGAGCTGATAGTCCAGGCGGGCACCGACGTCCTCGAGCTCGCCCGCAAGGACAAGGGCTGGCGCGAGCGACGCCCCGTCGAGGCCGACGTCGATCTCGACCGCGCGCGCGCGCTCGTCAAGACGCTGACCACCGCCGCGAGCGAGGTCCGGCCCGAGCCCGGCGCGCTCGACGAGCCCCGCGCGAAGGTCACCTTGAGCCCCGCGCGCGATCCCGACGCAGCCGCGCCGCAACCCGAGATCGTCGAGGTGTTCGCGGTCGACAAGGACGGCCGGGTGCCGGTGCGACGCCAGCAGGACGGCGCGATCCTGCGGCTGTCGAGCGACGACGCGCGCGCGTTCACGGCGAGCGGGACCGCGCTGCGCTCGACCAGGATCGTCGACGTGCCCATCGACCGGCTGCGGCGAATCGCCCTCACCCGCCCCGACGGTCGCCACGTCCTCGAGCGCAGCGAGTCCGGCGTGTGGACGGTCGCCGAGCCGAAGGGCCTCCCGGTCGACGTCGGCGGCGT
>CAUJFL010000059.1 GCA_963169165.1 Myxococcota bacterium
TGAGCGGCGCCTCCAGCCCGAGCACGGACTCGATCATCGAGCGCAGCAGCCGCTCGTCGGACAAGAGCAGCATCTTGAACACGACGTCGAGGCAGGGATCGATGAGGCGCATGCATGGATATCGGCCGCTCGCGCCGACGCTTTCACGAAATCGTCTCGAGCGCTTCGCGCGATGACGACGAGAGCTGAGCTCCCGGGGTCGTACCGCCGTCGACCGTCGGCGGCGCGGCGATGGTAAGCGCTCGACCATGCTGTGCCTGACGACGCCCACCCGCGAAGCCTGGCTCGACGCCGCGCTCGCGGACCTCGACGCGGTGCTCATCGATCACGCCCACTGCGAGATCAAGGCCGCGACCAACGCGCTGTCGCTCGCGTCGCGGGTGCCGACCTCGATGGCGCCGCGGCTCGCCGAGCTCGCCGAGGAAGAGGTCCGGCACTTCAGGGAGGTGCTCGACGTCCTGGCGGCGCGCGGGCTGTCGCTGGGGATGCCCGCCGAGGACGCGTACGCCAAGGGACTCCGCGCGATCGCGCACCGCACGGCGCCGTCCGGCCGCAGCCCCACCGAGACGCTGGTCGACAGGCTGCTCGTCGCGGCGCTCGTCGAGGCGCGGTCGTGCGAGCGGTTCAAGCTGCTGGCGTCCGCGCTGGCCGCGCGCGGAGAGGCCGAGCTCTCGGCGTTCTACGACGACCTGTTCGCGTCCGAGGCGCGACACTACCGGGTGCTCGTCGACCTCGCGATCGAGGCGCTCGGGGGCGACGAGCAGCGGGTGCGCGCGCGGCTCGACGCGCTCGCCGTCGAAGAGGGGATGATGGTCGCCGGGCTGAGCGACCTGGCGGCGGTGCACGGCTGAAGAATGGCGCCGCTTCCTCCAACGTAATATTTGTTGGATACAGACGTACACTGTCGCTCAGAACGCGTAGGTCGACACGACGGGCGCGTGGTCGCTCGTCTTGGTGAGGTCCGGCGGGAGCATCGCGTCGTGAAGGATCGTCGTCGAGCCGGCGACCCGGAGCGCCTCGAGGGCCCCGTTCACGCGGTGATCGTCGTGCAGCCGCGTCTGACCATTGAACGTCACGCTCCACGCGTCGGCGGCGGGGAGCGTGAGGGCCGCGCTCGTGTAGAGGTTCGGCGCCGCGCCCTGGAGCGCGTTGATCGGCGGGGTGCCCGGAAAGTCATTGAAATCACCGAGGATCAGCACCATGGCGCCGGGGTACTTGGCGGTCAGGCCGTCGGCGATCGCGCGGGTTCTCTCGGCCTCGGCGAGGCGCTTCGCGGGGTTGTCGCTGACCTTCGCCTTGAAGTGTGAGACCAGCATCACCAGCCGGGAGCCGTTGATTGACAGGTGCACCTCCAGGCAGTCGCGCGAGAACTTGAAGCTGTCGCCCATCGCCGTCGAGCCGGTGAACAGCTCGTCCTTGTGGGAGGTGACCTCGAGCGTGGGGTAGGTCGACAGCAGCGCGACGTCGATGCCGCGCGGATCGTTGCCGGGGAGCAGCACCCGCGTCGAGAACGCCTTCTCGAGCTCCGGACGCGCCGCCAGATCGTCGAGCACCGCCATGTTCTCGACCTCTTGCAGGGCGACGATGTCCGCCTTCGTCAGCGCGAGGATCCTCGCGACCGACTTCAGCTTGGTCTGGTACTCGGTCGGCGACGGGGTGCTCGACACCTCGTCTTGCACCCTCGGCTCGCCGTCGAGCTTGTCGTTGAAGAAGTTCTCCGCGTTGAACGTCGCGATCCGCACCGGGACCGAGCCCTTGCCGGCGAGGCCCGCGCCGCCTCCCCCGCCCGCGCCGCCGGCGACCCCTCCCCCTCCCGCTCTACCCGCGGCGCCCGACGCGCCGCCGCCCGTCGTCACCCCTGGCGTCCGCTCGGCGCCCCCGTCGGTCGATCCACACGAGGAGACGAACATAAGGAGGAGCAGGAACCGCGAAGCGCGCGTCATCATGTCGAGGTAGGGCGCGACCCTAGCCCGCGCGCCCGCGGCGTTCCAGCGCGTCGCCGCGGGGCTCTGCCTCGTTGACGCCACGCGGCGTTCGCCCCTAGGAACCGCGCCATGAACCCCGTCGCCATGGGGGCCCTGATCATCGGCCTTCACGCGGTCTTCTTCATCAGCGCGGCCCGCCGCTTCGATCTGCTCTCGACCGGTCGGTTCGAGGTCCGCTGGGACCGCGTCCCCGAGCGCGTCAAGGGCGTCTTCGAGTACGCGTTCGCGCAGCGCAAGATGCACTACTACCAGTGGGCTGGCGTCGCGCATCAGGCGATCTTCATCGGCTTCGTCACGCTGCTGCTCAACACGCTGATCCTCTGGGGACGCGGGTTCTACGCGCCGTTCAACGGCTTCGTGTTCGGCGCGCACCAGCCGCTCGGCATGGTCTACGACCTGCTGCGCGACGTGATCGCGGTCGTCGTGCTCGTGGGCGCTTGCTACTTCATCTACCTGCGGCAGGTGAAGAAGACCCGCCGCATGACGCTGTCGGGCGAGGCGATGCTGATCCTCGCGATCCTGATCGCGATGATGGTGGGGGACCTCCTCTACAACGCCTCGATGCTGACGATGCACGCGCGCTTCGCCGACCTCGGCTGCATCAGCACGGTCGGAGAGTACACGGGGCTGTGCGACAGCGCCGCGCGCCTGATCGCGCCGATGGGCGAGCCGCTGCCGAAGGGCGGGGCGCTGGCGTTCCACCCGCAGGCGCCGTTCGCGTCTTCGCTGAGCTTCGGGCTCGCCGCGCTGCCCCCGAGCGTCGTCGTGTTCGTCGGGCAGTCGGGCTTCTGGGTGCACGCGGCGCTCGTGCTCATCTTCCTCAACATCCTGCCGCACTCGAAGCACTTCCACATCATCACGGCGATCCCCAACGTCTTCTTTCGCAGCCTCGATCCGCCGGGGCGCCTGCCGATGCTCGCGGCGAGCAGCGACGCCCTGATGGAGCTGGTGGGCGCCGCCAGCGAGAAGGAGGACACGCTCGAGGACCCGGTTGGCCTCGCGCGGCACGAGCACTTCTCCTGGAAGGCGATCCTCGATTTTTACACCTGCACCGAGTGCGGGCGCTGCAGCGACAACTGTCCGGCGCACCGCACCGGCAAGATGCTGTCACCCAAGCAGCTGACGATGAACCTCCGCAATTTCGCCTACGAGAACGACGTCGCCTTGTCGCGCGAGTTCTCGATCTGGTCGCGCGGCGAGCGCCTCGGCGCGCAGCCGGTGGCCGAGGGCGACGAGGCGGCGGCGGGCAGGGAGCGCGTGCCGTTCACGCCGACCGATCTCGTCGGCGCCGTGGTCCACCCGGACGTGCTCTGGGGCTGCACGACCTGCCGCGCGTGCGAGGAGCAGTGCCCCGTGATGATCAGCTACGTCGACAAGATCGTCGGCATGCGCCGCAGCCTCGTCACGGTGAAGGGCGAGTTCCCCGCCGAGCTGCAGAAGCCGTTCAGCGGCATGGAAACCAACGGCAACCCGTGGAACCTCGCGCGGGTCGACCGCGCGGCGTGGAGCGACGGCCTCGGCGTGAAGACCGCCGCCGAGCACCCGAAGGCCGAGGTGCTCTACTGGGTCGGCTGCGCCGCCAGCTACGACGACCGCGCGAAGAAGGTGGCCCGCTCGGTCGCGCGCCTCCTGCAAGCGGCCAAGGTCGACTTCGCCGTGCTCGGCGAGGAGGAGAGCTGCACGGGAGATCCCGCGCGCAGGGCGGGCAACGAGTACCTGTTCCTGACGCTGGCCGAGCAGAACATCGGCGTCCTCAACGGCTACAAGGAGCAGGGCGGCGTGAAGAAGATCATCACCGCCTGCCCGCACTGTTTCAACACGCTAGCCAACGAGTACCCCGATTTCGGCGCCAAGTTCGAGGTCGTGCACCACGCAGACTTCCTCGCGGGGCTGCTCTCGGAGGGCAAGCTCACGCCGAAGCACAAGGCCTCCGACGGCAAGGTCGTCTACCACGACAGCTGCTACCTCGGACGCTACAACGGAATCTACGAGTCTCCTCGCGAGGTGCTGAAGCGTATACCGGGCGTCGAGCTGGTCGAGGTCGAGGGCTGGAACCGCAACAAGGGCCTCTGCTGCGGCGCCGGCGGCGCGCAGATGTTCATGGAAGAGCAGAACAAGGATCGCGTGAACGTGAAGCGCACGCTTCAGCTCGTCGACACCGGCGCGAAGACTGTGGCCTCGGGCTGCCCGTTCTGCATGACGATGCTCACCGACGGCCTGAAGAGCCAGGAGCTCGAGGCCAAGATCCAGCAGCGCGATCTCGCCGAGATCCTCGCGGACAGCTGCCTCGGCGAGGAGTCGAAGGCCGCCGCCGCGGAGTGAGCGCGGCGCGTCGAAAGGGTTGGCGCGTCGCCGCGCGGTTGCCGTAGCATCCGCCCCATGAAGATTTCATGGGGGCTCCGCATCTCGGGATCGTTCGCTGTCGCGCCGCTCGCGCTCGGCGCGTGTGGGGGCCCGCAGCCGGCCGAGCCGCCGAGGACCCCGCCGCCGCCGTCGGCCACCGCGCCCGCGAGCTCGAGCGCCCCCGCCGCGCCGCCCCCGCCCGCCCCGCCTGCTCCCAAGCTGGGCGCGTTTCATGGGTTGAGCGCGGGCACCGGGACGCCCAGCCCGGTCAGCGTGAACCGACACTTCGCGCGGGCGGGCGGGTTCATGGTGGTCGCCGCCGATCTGACGCCCGAATACGGAAACCGCATCTGCCCGATCACGACCCCGAGCTGCACGGTGCTGTCGATCGCCAAGTTCCAGGCGACGCAGTCGATGGCGGACCGGCTGGCCGCGGTCGAGCCGCCCGGCGGCGTGAACTTCGGCCCCATCGTGCCGAGCGAGGTCAGCGTCTTCGACCTCTCGGGCGGTCAGGACGGCGTGTACGCGGCGTCGCTGAAGGACGGCAAGCTCACGATTCACAAGCTCGGCGCCGACGGCAAGGCGACGCTCCTCGTCGAGGACTCGCAGGAGCGCGCGTGGCAGCAGGCCGAGGTGATCGAGACGGCGGACGGCCACGTGATCGTGGGCACGCTGACAGGAGAGGGCCCGGAGGAGCTGGTGGTCGTCCCGGTCGAAGAGAAGGGCGGAAAGCGGCAGCTCGGGCCGATGCTCAAGCTCGGCTACGGCATGGTCCCCAAGTTTCGTCAGAGCGCCCAGGGCGCGCGCTTCGCCGAGTCAGAGGGTCTCAACCCCGTGTGGGATTTTCACGCGACCTCGCTGCTCGACGCGGCGGGCGGCGCTGACAAGTCATGGGCGCTCGCCCTCTTGCAAGTCAACCCCCCGCCGTTCTCCTGGAAGGCGGGGCGCCCGTACCGCAAGCCCGCGCAGCGTGGCGCGAAGCACGGCTGCGGCGGGCCGGGCAGCCGCCCGCTCTCCGACAAGAGCGTGGAGAAGCTCGTGAAGGTCCTCAGGTTCGAGGGCGCGAAGCTCGTCTCCGAGCACGTCGTCGATCGCCCGCAGTCGCGCAACCTCTACACCGAGCCCTTCGAGGTGCGCGCCGCGGCCGACGGCGGCGTCGGGATCGACGGCGTCGTGTGGAACAAGGAGGGCAAGCAGTCCGGCTCGAAGGGGAAGTTCGCCCCCACGGCGCTCCCTGCCATCCTCGAGACGGTCGAGATGGTCCACCCCGGGTGGTTCCGCGCGACAGGGTTCGACGCCGACGCGAAGGAGGGCCTGCTCGTGTGGAACGGCGACCGAGGCCACCTCCGCCGCTACGACGCGGAGGGCGCGCCGCAGGGTCCGGTGGTGAACATCGCGAACATCAGCAGCGGCTCGGTGCACCACGTCGGGGGCGAGTGGCTGGCGATGGCCCAGAACAGTGTCACCTGGCTGACGGGCCCCAACCTCGGAAAGAGGGCGGAGTGGCCCTACGACAAGGGCACGGGTCGCACCGTGACGATGTCGGGAGACAAGCTCACGGTCTTCACCGCGCGCGCGGGCAGTTGCAACCTGCTCGCGTTCGATCCCACGACGCTCGAGCGCAAGGGCGACGGCGAGTCGGTGGCGGCGTGCGAGGGGAGGTACGCCGTCTCCCCGCCGGTGACCCTCTCCAGCGGCAAGCCTGGCATCGTGCGCGTCTCGGATCGCGGCAAGGTGGTCGAGCTCGTGCCGCTCGACGGCGAGCCCGCCCCGCTCGGCGAGGAGACGTTGCCCCCCGGCGCCTTCCTCGGCACCACGCTGCACCGTGTGTGGGACGATCTCGTCATCGTCCGCCGCGGCGACGAGGGCCTGACGGCCACCTGGGTGCGCGCCAACAAGACGATCACCGGGATCCCCCCGCTCGCGAAGCGCAATCCGAAGAAGCCGGCCGAGCAGCTCGAGGGAGAGGCGATGCTCGACGGGGACCACTTGTTGCCCGACGAGCCCGGCATGCCCATCAAGGTGCCGCAGCTGCTCGAGGCCGCGCAGAAGGGCTGCTCGAGCTACACGCTCGCCGGTCCCCGGCGAGGCGTGGTGACTTGCATCGAGCCGACCGATGCGGTCAAGCCCGCGCTCGTCCCCGGCGTGCGCACGTTCAGCTACTGACCGGCGGACTCGCTCACTCGGGCTGGACGATCTTCGTCTCGCAGCCGAACTCGACGTCGACCGCGGCCGAGGTGTCCGCCTGGATCTTGGCGCAGGTGGCGCCGCAGAGCAGGATCTTGCTCTTGTCGGCGTTGTATTGCCAACCGTTGGCGCCGCCGTCGCAAGGCTTGCCGCTGTCCTGCAGGACGGTCTCTGACGCGCCGCCGGCGCCGGGGGTGTACACAACGTTGACTTTATCAGGATCGAGCGTGGCGCCGTTGGGGGGCATCGGGACGCCGAGCTCGCACGCGACCTTGGAGGCGGCGGACTTGGCGATCTCCTCGAAGACGGGGCCGAAGTCCTTCAGGCAGATGGGGAACCACTTGCCGCCCGAGATCTTCGCGGCCGCCACGTGCTCGGGGCCGGTGTTGACCGCGTTGGTCCCACACTTGGGCGTCTCGGCGGGGAACGCGGGCGCGCCGACGATCGGGTAGACGACATAGTTTCGCTTGGCCGCGGTGCC
This sequence comes from Myxococcota bacterium, assembly GCA_963169165.1. GTDB lineage: Bacteria > Myxococcota_A > Polyangia > Polyangiales > Polyangiaceae > JADLFU01. Next base: position 6,997 of record CAUJFL010000059.1, read on the forward strand.
GAACTGACCGCCGGGCTTCGCCAGCAGCTGCTTGTCGAAGTCGGCGCCCTTCAGCACCTTGGAGTTGTCATCCGAGATCGGGATGAACACCTTCAGCGCCTCCTTGCGGAGCATGTCGGACCACTTGAGATCACCGCTCGTCGCGTCGTAGGTGGAGAGGAATTTCTGCAGGACGTTGAACGAGTCGATGAGCTGGTTCGACGTGCGAAACGTCGGCGGCTTCGACGCGCAATTCGACCCGCCGAGGGGCGGCGGCACGCACACGTCGTACTTGCCCGTGCCGACCTTCGCCACCATCACGACCCGGTAGTCGAGCTTGGTCTTGTCGAGGAAGGCCGAGAGCTTGTTGATGTTCGCCTTCACGTTGGCGATGTCGTCGTTCATGCTGCCCGACTGATCGACGCCGAGGATGACGTCGATCGGCACCTTCTTCGCGGCGGCCTGGGTCTTCGCGCAGGCGACCTGCCCGCCCGCCCCGCCGGTGGACGGCGCGCCGCCGCCCGAGACGAAGCCGCCGCCCTTGCCCGCTCCGCCACCCTTCTCCGCGCCGCCGCTCGCGCCCGCCCTGCCTGCGCTCGAGCCGCCCGCGCCGGCCCCGACGCCCGCGCCCGCGGCCGCTCCGGGATCGTTGGTCGCCGAGCTCTCCAGCTCGGCCCCGGCCCCGCCGCACGCGACGAGCCACAGCAGCGATGACGAGCCCACGAGCCAAGCGCGCTTCGAGTTCATGCGAGCCACGATAGCCTAGTGACCCGGGATGTCGATGCGTCGCGCCGCGGCGCGCGGTTGGAGTAGGCTGGCGAGGCTTGGCCGAGACGACCGACGACACGCTGCTGACGCTCGAGCACGACCACGCCGAGCTCCACCGCTCGATCGTCGAGCTCTCGTCGGTCGCGCGGGCGCTCCGCGAGGGGAGGCTCTCCGGCGACGACGCGAGGGCGCAGCTCGTCGATCTCGCCGCGGTGCTCTCCGAGGATCTGTTCTCGCACTTCTCGCGCGAGGAAGAGGTGCTGTTCCCGTACGTGCAGGCGACCGTCCCCGAGCTGTCCGGCGTCGTGCTCGCGCTGGTGGTCGGGCACGACGGGGTCTGCGGCGTCGTGGCGAGGTTGTCGCATCTCGTGCAGTCAGAGGCCGCCACGGCCCAGCCGTCCCTCGTCGAGGCGCTCATCGAGCGGCTGGCGAGCGCCTACGCGGAGCACGCGCGCGAGGAGCGAGCGCTGCTCACGAGCCTCGAGGCCAGGCTGACGCCCGCGCAGCGCGCCGAGGTGACGGCGCTCGCCTCGGGGCTGTAGCGCGCTCACCGCGTGCGCTCGAGGACCCACGCGCGCGTGAAGCCGTGATCGGCGGCGAGCGCGGCCTCGATCTGGTCCGCGAACAGCTGCGCGATCTTGCCGCCGATGAGCGGGACGTCCGAGGTCACGTCGAGCTCGAACGACAGCCTCGCGCCCGCGCCGCGCGCGACGAGCCGGGCTGTCCCGCCGATCTTCACGGGCCGCCCCACCGGCGTGATGACGAGCGTCGCGCTCACCGCGCCGTCGGGGCCGCGTCGCCACCGCGTCTCGTGTCGCATCGTCTGCTCGTCGCCGATGAACTTTCGCGCGAACGCGGGGAGCTTCGACAGCTCGATGGGGAGCTTGCGGGTGAGGTCGACCGAGATCTCGTCGGGGGTCGCGGTGAACCGTGACAGCTCGAAGTGCGTCGCCCCGAGCGCGCGGTACTTCGCGCCAGGGTACTCGCGGTCGGAGAACACCGACCAGAGCACCTCGGGAGAAGCGGGGAAATCCTGGTCGACGAGCAGCTTCGCCACGCGCGTCAGGCTACCACGGCGCTACGATGCGCCCGTGACGCCGCGCGCGGGAGCCGAGACGATCGTCGACGCGTGGATCCAGCACCCGACGGGCGAGTTCCTGCGGCGGCCGATGTTCGAGCCCTTGCTCAGGTGGCGCGGCGTCGACGCGTCGCTGTTTCCGGCCGAGATCCCGCACGATTTCACGATCTCGGCGCTCGACGCGGGGCGCGTGTCGCGGGCGATCGTGTCCGCGTGGTGGGGTCCCGAGGGACCTATGCTCTCCAACGATCACGTCGCCACGATCGTGCGCGGGTACCCTGATCGCCTCGTCGGATTGGCGGCGGTCGACCTGTCGCGGCCGATGGACGCGGTGCGCGAGCTGCGGCGCGCGGTGCGCGAGCTCGGCTTTCGTGGGGTGCGCGCGCTGCCGTGGCTGTGGCGTCTGCCGCCGAACGATCGCCGCTACTACCCCGTCTACGCCGAGTGCGTCGAGCTGGGCGTGCCGTTCTGCCTGCAGGTGGGGCACGCGGGGCCCATGTTCCCGTCCGAGCCAGGGCGGCCGATCCCATACCTCGACGAGGTCGCGCTCGAGTTCCCCGAGCTGACCGTCGTCGCCGGCCACATCGGGTACCCGTGGACGACCGAGATGATCGCGCTCGCGACGAAATACCCCAATATTTACATCGACACCTCGGCCTACAAGGCGACGCGGTACCCGGCCGAGCTGGTCGAGTACATGAAGGGGCACGGGCGAAAGAAGGTCCTGTTCGGCAGCAATTTCCCGATGTTGACGCCCAGCGAGGCGCTCGTCGGCCTCGACGCGCTCGGGCTCGACGACGACGCCCGCGCGCGCTTCCTCTGCGGCAACGCGGCGGCGGTCTTCGGCCTGTGAGACAGCGCGCACGCGGTCACGCTACAAGCGCTCGATGCTCAGCCTGAAGCCCGAGACCCTCGCCGCCCTCCGCGACAAGCTCCTCGACCGCGCCGCGCCGCCGACGCTCGCGCGCCCGAACGCGGACGGACGTGACCCCGAGGCGGCGCACCTCGTCGCGGAGTACGGCCCGCTGGTCGAGCTGATGTTCCTCGTGATGAGCGCCGACGGCGAGGTGGCGCAGCCAGAGCGGGACGTGCTGCGCGGGGCGCTGCGCGAGCTCGATCCGCGCGTCCGGTCGGCGCATTTCGGGGCGATGCTGCTCGCCGCCGAGGAGGCCGTCCGCGACCACGGTCCGTCGACGCGGCTGCTCGACGTCGGCCGCGAGCTGCGAGACGATCCGGTGCGCGCCGAGGTCGCCTTCGTGCTCGCCGCGGCGATCGCGTTCGCCGACGATCGCATCACGACGGACGAGACCTCTCTCTTGAACGATCTCGCCGACGCCCTCGGCATCGACGAGGCGAAGAGCGAGGAGCTGATGCGCGCGCTCGTGTGAGCTCAGCCGCCCAGCAGCTGAAAATGCGCGACCGAGCTCGCGACGTCCCGCACGCCGCGCAGCATCTTCAGGCGGTTGTCCCGGAGCGCGGGCGCCTCGGCCATCACGAAGACGTGGGTGAAGTAGTCGGCGAGCCTCGGGGACAGCGCCGCGATCACGCCGAACGCCGAGGCGTGATCGCCAGCGACCATCGCCGCGGAGATCGCGGGGCGCGCCGCCACGATGGCGTCCCACAGCGCGAGCTCCGAGGCATGCGGCGACGCCTCGTGCTCGGCGGGGTGCGACGCGTCGCCCGGGGGCGCCTCCTTGGCGATGTTGGCGACGCGCTTGAAGACCTCGCCCGCCCCCGCGCGGACGGCGGCGTCGAGGTGCGCGAGCGCGACGGCGCGCGCGCGGGCGTCGAGCGAGCGATCGTCGACCGCCGCCAGGCAAGCGTCGACCACGTCGGTAGGCAGCTCGGCGACGAGCAGGTTGCGCAGGCGATCGCGGAAGAACGCGGTCAGCTTCTCCTCGGTCGCCGCGGCGTCGAGCTCGAGCTTCTTGCCGGAGAACGCCGGATACGCCAAGCGAACGAGCTCGCGCGTACCGAGATCCCACCCTTGCGCGATGAGCGTGCGCAGGACGCCGAGGCACGCGCGACGCAGCGCGAACGGATCGGCCGCGCCGGACGGCGAGAGGCCGATCGCGAAGCAGCCGACCAGCGAGTCGAGGCGATCGGCGAGGCCCACGAGCGCGCCCTCTCGAGAGGGGGCCACCGCGTCGCTCGCGGAGCGGGGCAGGTAGTGCTCGCGGATCGCCGCGGCGACGCGCGGATCTTCGCCCTCGGACAGGGCGTAGGCGCGGCCCATCACGCCCTGCAGCTCGGGGAACTCGCCGACCATCAGCGACACGAGATCGCACTTCGCGAGCTCGGCGGCGCGGACGGCGCGCGCGCGCTCGTCGCCCGAAAATTTGAGGCGATCCGCGAGCGCGCCGGTCAACGCGACGACGCGCGTGACCTTCTCGCCGATGGTGCCGAGGCGGTTGTGGAACACGATCCCATCGAGCTTCGGACGGCGCGCGGCGAGCCCCACCTTGCGATCTTCATCGAAGAAGAAGCGCGCGTCGGAGAGCCGCGCGCGCATGACGCGATCGTTTCCCTTGGCGACCAGGTCGGGTCGCAGCGCGGTGCCGACGACCGCGAGGTACGCGGGCAGCAGCGCGCCGTCGGGGCCTCGCAGGCCGAAGTAGCGCTGGTGACCGCGGGCGACCTCGAGGATCACCTCGTCGGGCAGCTCGAGGAACCGAGGCTCGAACGAGCCCACGACGACGTGCGGCTCCTCGACCAGCGAGAGGTTCTCGGCCACGAGGAACTCGTCGTCGATCAGCGCGCCGCCTGCCCTCGCGGCGGCCGCGTGCAGCGCGTCCACCATGGCGAGCCGACGCGCGGCGGGATCGACGACGACGTGCGCCGCGAGCAGGTCGGCCTCGTACGAGGCGATCGAGGTGACCTCGCGCGCCGCGGGCGCGAGGAACCTGTGTCCGTAGGTCGTGCGCCCCGCCCGCTGCCCCGCGAACGAGAGCTCGACGACGTCGTCGCCGAACAGCGCGACCAGCCAGCGCACCGGGCGTCCGAACGTCTCGTCGTAGCTCGCCCAGCGCATCGACTTGCGAAACGGGAGCTCGCTGATCGTCTGGCGGAGCACCTCTGGCAGGAGCTCTCTCGCGTCGCGACCCGCCTCACGCCGCGTGCCGGCGACGTACGCGCCCTTCGGCGTGTCGACCTTGCGCAGCTCGGTGACGGCCAGGCCGAGCTTCTTCGCGAACGCCTCGGCCGCCTTGGTGGGCTTGCCCTCCTTGTCGAACGCGACCGACGCGGACGGGCCCAGCACCTCTTCGTCGAGATCGCGCTGGCGGCTCGCGAGCCCGTCGACGAACAGCGCGAGCCTGCGCGGCGTGCCCTTGGCGCGCAGCCCCGCGTGCGACAGGCGCAGCGCGGCGAGCTTCTTGTCGACGAGCTGAGGCAGCGCCGAGAGCGCGCCGTCCACGTACGACGAGGGGAGCTCCTCGACGCCGATCTCGAGGAGCAGATCGCGAGCGTCCACCGTCACGCCTCCGTGGTCTCGGGCGCCTGGCTCTGCCGCGACAGCTCGGCCTTCGCCACGCGGCCACCGATCTCGGCGCCGTGGAAGGCCGCGATGACCCTGTCGACCAGCTCGCGCTTCACCGAGATCAGGCTGTGGCGATCGCGCACCCGGATGCGCCCCGTGTCACCGCGCTCGACGCCAGCGAGCTCCTTCAACAGCCGTTGAAGGTCGGCCGGGCCGACGCCCTCGCGGCGGCCGACGTCGACGAAGACGAGGCTGTGATCGCGCGGGTCCTCCGGGGGCGCGGCGCCGCCACCCTTCGCCATGATGGGCTGATCGTCGCCCGCCTCCTCGGGCGGCTGCCAGTCAGCCAGATCCGCCGCGCGCGTCGGCTTCGCCTCGGGCTTCGGCGCGGGTGCGGCCTTCGGCGCGGGCTTCGGCGCCGCGTCGGCGGGCGCGTCGCTCACCGTGTAGCCGAACGTGACAGGCTCATCGTGGCGCGCGCGCTCGTCGGGGCGCGGGCGGTCGTCACGCCGCGGGCGGTCATCACGCCGCGGGCGATCGTCGCGGCGGGGCCGATCATCGCGGCGAGGGCGATCATCACGGCGAGGGCGCTCTTCGGCGGGCGCCGACGACGCGGTCGAGACCTCGGCTGGCGCGGGCGCGACGGCGCCGGAGACCGCGGGGACCGCGTCCCGGTGGGCGGGCTCGCGGCGTGGGCGGGGTGGCGCCTTCGCGCGGCGCGCCGCGCTCGCCTGCTCCTCGGCCTTCGGTCGGTCGCCGAGGTGCGCGCGGAGCAACCCGGCGAGCACCGCCTCGATGCGATCGTGCGTCAGCATCCGCCGCGCGAGCGCGAGATCTTCGGGGTGCTGCTCGGCGCCGAACGCCTCGACGAGCATCGCGACGAGATCGGCCTCGGCGCGGGTCTTCAGCTCACCCGCGGAGGGGATCTGCCGCTCGATCGGGCGAATCTTGTAGGTCAGGCGCAGCATGTACAGCGCGCCGATGTCCTTGGGAGACACGAGGCTGATCGCCGTCCCCGTGCGCCCCGCGCGGCCGGTGCGGCCGGTGCGGTGGACGTACGACTCGGCCTGCTCGGGCAGATCGACGTTGATGACGTGCGTGAGGTGCGAGATGTCGATGCCGCGCGCCGCCACGTCGGTCGCGACCAGGAAGCGCAGCTTGCCCTCGCGCGTGCGCCCCATCACCGCCTCGCGCTCCTTCTGGTCCATGTCGCCGTTGAGCCAGTCGGCGTCGAAGCCCGCGCGCTGCAGCGCGAGCGCGACCGCCTCCGTCTCGACCTTGGTGTTGCAGAACAGGACCGCGCTCTCGGGGTTCTCGGTCTCGATGATCTTGACGAGCGCGCCGATCTTGTCGGTCACGAAATAGACGAAGTGGTCGATGCTCAGCGCACCGACCGAGTCGGACGACAGCGTGATGAACTCGGGCTGCTTGAGGCGCTCGCGCGCCATCCGCTCGATGTCGGGCGGCAGCGTGGCCGAGAAGAGCAGCGTCTGGCGAGACTTGGGCAGCGTGTCGAGGATCGCCGACAGCTCGCGCTCGAAGCCCATCGACAGCATCTCGTCGGCCTCGTCGAGCACGAGCGCGCGCACGTCGGCGGGCGAGAGCGTGCCGCGCCGGAGGTGATCGAGCACGCGCCCGGGCGTCCCGACGACTAGCTGCGCGCCGGCGGAGATGTCGTCGATCTGCTTGCCCATCGGCGCGCCCCCGTAGACCGCGACCGCCTTGACCTCGCGGCCGCTGCCGAGGCGCTCGATCTCGCGCGACACCTGCAGCGCCAGCTCGCGCGTGGGGCACAGCACGAGCGCCTGCACGCTCTTCTGGCTCCGTCGGATGATCGAATCGACCAGCGGCAGACCGAAGGCCGTCGTCTTGCCGGTGCCCGTCCGCGCCTGCACCATGAGGTCCTTGCCGCGCGAAGCTGGCTCGAACACCGAGCGCTGCACGGGGGTGGGGTGGACGTAGCCCATCGTCGCCAGCGCTTCGCGCGTCTCCTGCGAGAGCGGGAGCACGTCGAAGGTCGGCGGGGTGGTCGCGTCGTCGAGCGACGGAGAGAGCGGTTCTGACACGGAGTTGCGGAGACGATTAGGGAACGTGCCCTCGGGGCGCAAGCCATTTGGCCCGCGCGCCGGGCGCTCGGTAGCCTCACGGGCGAGTGCGCAAGTTCGCCGCGATCGCGCTGGAAATCTTCGTCGTGGGGCTGGCGCTGCTGGCCGCGTTCACGGTGCCGATGGGCAAGCGCACGCTCGCCGGGCACGCCGCGGCGATCTTCACGACGCCGACCGCGCGCGAGGCGGCGCGAGACGTCACGTCGTCGATCCGACGCGCGTTCGCCCGCCGCGCGGACACCCGCGAGTAGCCGACGACGCTTGAGATCCGTCATGGTCGCGGCGGGTCGCCGGTGCGACCGCCCGGCGCACCAACCGATGCGAACGCGAGAGAAGCGAGCGTGGGCCGAGCCGTTCAAGATCAAGATGGTGGAGCCGCTGCGCGTGACGACGCGCGACGAGCGGGCCCGCGCGCTCGCCGAGGCCGGGTGGAACACCTTCCTGCTGCACAGCGAGGACGTGTACCTCGATCTGCTCACCGACAGCGGCACCAACGCGATGAGCGACCGCCAGTGGGCCGGGATGATGGTCGGCGACGAGGCCTACGCGGGCAGCGCCAACTTCTACCGCCTCGAGGCCAAGGTCAGGGAGGCCTATGGCTACCGCCACGTGGTGCCCACCCACCAAGGGCGGGGCGCCGAGCACCTGCTGTCGCGCCTGTGGATCAAGCCTGGGGACCGCGTCCCCGGCAACATGTACTTCACAACGACGCGCCTCCACCAGGAGCTGGCGGGCGGAGTGTTCGTCGACGTCATCATCGACGAAGCACACGACCCCAACAGCTTGCATCCCTTCAAGGGCAACGTGGATCTCGCGAAGCTCGAGGCCGTCATCCGCGAGCACGGCGCGTCGAGGGTGCCCTATGTGTCGGTCGCGGCGACGGTGAACATGGCGGGCGGACAGCCGATCTCGCTCGAGAACCTCCGCGCGACGCGGGCGCTCTGCCAGCGCCACGGGATCAAGGTCGTGCTCGACGCGACGCGCGCCATCGAGAACGCGTGGTTCATCGCGCGGCGCGAGCCAGGCCACGCGGGCGAGTCGCTCGCCGACATCCTGCGCGAGATGTGCGGCCTGACCGACGCGTGCACGATGAGCGCGAAGAAGGATCTGCTCGTCAACATCGGCGGGTTCCTCGCGCTCGACGACGACGCGTCGTTCGAGGAGGCGCGCAACATGGTCGTCGTCTACGAGGGGCTCCACACCTACGGCGGCCTCGCCGGGCGCGACATGGAAGCCATGACGCTGGGCATCGACGAGGCTCGCGACGAGGCGCACATGACCGCGCGAATAGGCCAGGTCCACTACGTCGCCGAGGCGCTGGCGGCCGAGGGGATCCCGATCGTGCAGCCGACCGGCGGGCACGCCGTGTTCCTCGACGCCGCGCGCTTCTTGCCGCACCTGCCCCGGAGCGCGCACCCGGCGCAGACGCTGGCGGCCGAGCTGTACCTCGAGTCGGGGATCCGCGCGATGGAGCGGGGGGTCGTCTCGGCCGGCCGCGACCCGGTGACCGGACACAACCACGAGCCGAAGCTGGAGCTCGTGCGGCTCACCTTCCCGCGGCGAGTCTACACGCAGGCACACTGTGACGTGCTGGTCGAGGCGGTGTGCGAAGTGTGGGATCGCCGCCACGAGATCCCCGGCCTCGACATGGTGTACGAGCCCAAGTACTTGCGCTTCTTTCAGGCGAGGTTCGAGCCCCGCAGGAAGGCGGCGGAGGCGGTGTCCCTGGGGGGATGACTCGTAGGGCGAGCGGCGAGAGCCGGGCTCGCGGAGCGGGCCGCGAGAGGGGGGCCATCGACCTCGGCCTCGGGGTCATCGTTCCCGCGCCAACCGCCCACTCCGACGGGCAGCGAGTTTGCATACTGTTCTAGGCAGATCCATTCACTTCTCGACGACGGCCGAAGGCCGAGGTGGTTCACGCATGAAGGCATCTGATTTCGATCTCCGCACCGACTTGAAGTTCCACCCCGAGGACGGGAGCGTGCTTTTCGGCGAGAACCGCATGCTGGTCTTCCGCATGGAGGCGCTCGCGACGCTGCGCAAGCTGCTCGGTGAGCAGCTCGGCGAGCGCCTCTCGCGGGGGATCCTGTCGCAGTTCGGGTATCGCTGCGGCACGGGGGACCACGCGATGCTCTCGACCCTCTACAAATGGGACTCGGAGCTCGACGAGCTCGGGTCGGGCCCCGTCGTCCACACCTGGGAGGGGCTCGTCAAGGCGCAGCCGACCAAGATCGACTTCGACCGAGAGACCGGTCACTTCCTCTTCCAGGGCACCTGGGAGAACTCCTACGAGGCGGCGAACTACCTCGCCGAGTTCGGCCGGAGCGACTCGCCAGTCTGCTACACGCTGACAGGCTACGCGAGCGGCTGGTGCTCTTCGTTCTTCGGTCACCCGGTGCTCGCCATCGAGACAGAGTGCGCCGCGCGCGGCGATCGCCTCTGCCGCTTCGAGATCCGCCCGCCTGACGCGTGGGGCCCGGAGGCGGACCCGTGGAAGCAGCCGCTCTCGGAGACGAACTACTCGCTGACCCGCGAGCTCGAGGTGAAGCTGGCGACGATCGAGCGACAGGCGGCGGCCATCCGAGATCTCTCGACGCCCATCATGGAGATCTGGGACGACGTGCTGGTGCTGCCGATCGTCGGGGTCGTCGACACCAGGCGCAGCATGGAGATCATGAACAACCTGCTCGAACGCATCGTGGAGACGCAGTCGCGCTGCGTCATCATCGACGTCACAGGGGTGGAGATCGTCGACACGAAGACCGCCGACTACCTGCTCAAGGTCGTCCGGGCGTCCAACCTGCTGGGGACCCGCTGCGTGCTCACGGGGCTGAGCCCCGCCATCGCGCAGACCCTGGTCGACATCGGCGCAGATCTCACCGAGGTCCGCACCCTGCGCAACCTGAAGGCCGGCCTGAAGGACTGCCTGCGCTACCTGCGGGACGCACGCCCCGGCGCGCGCGGCAGCGAGCGGTGATGGCCTCCGCGATCCCGATCATCCGGCTGTATGGCTTGCTCCTCGTGGCCATCCAGGTCGAGCTGAGCGACGCGCTGGTGAAGTCGCTCCGGAGCGATCTCGGGCGTGAGATCCAGAAGGGCGAAGTGCGGGGCGTCGTCCTCGAGCTGTCGGGCGTGGACACCTTCGACACCTACATCGCGCGTAGCCTCCGCGACATCGCCCAGATCGCGAAGCTGATGGGCGTCGAGACGGTCCTCACCGGCCTCGACCCCGGGATCGCGATCACCCTCGTTGAGATGGGGATGCAGCTCGAGGGCGTCACGACAACGCTGTGCCTGGAGGACGCCCTCGACGCCTTGTTGCCGGGTCGCCTGGGGTGTCGGCCGCGCGACGAGCGCGAGGAAGACGCGCCGCTGCTCGACGAGCGGACCTCCAGCGAGGTGGCGCTCCTCGACCTGGATGACCTGGAAGATTGAACGTGACCTCCCGCAATTCCTCGCCGACATCGCGCGTCCGATCGGTGCTCATGGGATACGTGAGCTCGATCACCGCCGACAGCATCTTGAAGGCCGCGCTGCGGCGGGCGGGCGTCGCGGCGGGGGATCTCGACGAGCGCGGCATCGACGAGGCTGTCGTGCGTGAGATCGGTCGGGGGCTCTCCCTCTTCCTGAGCTCTGAGGCCGACCTGCGTGAGTCTCTCGCGAAGCTGTCCGCGCTGGTCACGCCGCGCGTCGGCGCCAGCGGCCGCGCGCCCATCACGATCGACATCCTCACCGAGACGAGCATCGTCGACGCGCGCCTCCAGGCCCGCGCCTCCGCCCGGGGGCTCGGGTTCGATCGCACCGACCAGGCCAGGATCACGACCGTCGTCTCGGAGCTCGCGCGAAACATCTTCAGCTACGCAGGCACGGGGCGCATCGTGCTCTCGGAGCTCGGCGCCCCTCGGGCCGGGCTCGGCATCGTCGCCACGGACGCCGGACCGGGCATCCCCAACCTGTCCCAGATCCTGGTCGGCAACTACCGGTCCCGGACGGGGATGGGGCTCGGCATCCTCGCCTGCAAGCGGCTGATGGACGCTTTCGAGATCACCAGCGCGGCCGGGAAGGGAACGACGGTGCGGCTCGCGAAGTTCTTGCCATGACGCCTCTCCGGGTCACCTTCGGCTCCGCGAGCCGCGCGATGCCGGGCGAGGTCGAGTGCGGCGATCGGCTCGACGTCATGCGCGACGGTCTCCGCTCGCTCGTCATCCTCGCCGATGGCGTCGGGCACGGCCCCGAGGCGGCGGCGGCGGCGCGAGCAGCGATCGCCGCCGCCGCGTGTGACCCGTGGGCCCCGCTCGGTGAGGTCCTCTCGCGCTGCCATCGCAAACTCGGGTCGACACGTGGCGCAGCCGTCGCGCTCCTCCGCATCGACGCCGAGCGGCACGAGGTGGAGCACGTCGCGGTCGGCAACGTGGAGGTCTGCGCGGTGGCGCGCGAGGCGACCCGCTGGGTGGCGATCCCTGGCATCGTCGGCAGTCGCCTCCGCAAGCAGCTGGTCACCCAGCAGCGGTTGCACCCCGGTGACCTGCTGGCAGTCCACAGCGACGGAGTCTCGCGGCGGCTCGACCTCGGTCGCTTCTCCGTCCTCGACGCCCCCTCGATCGCCTCGAGGCTCGTCGAAGACTACGGTTCGCAGCACGACGACGCCGCCTGTGTGGTCATCCGCTGTTGAAGAGCGCGTGCCGCTCGCCTGCGCCGGCGACGCCGACTGCGTCCAGTCACGCGCGCGCGCGTTCGCGCGAGCGGCTGGCCTCGATCGGCGCGCGGAGTGGGCCTTCGCCATCGTCGCGAGCGAGCTGGCGACGAACGTCGTGAAGTATGGCGCGCCAGGGACGTTGACGCTGCGACATCGCGCGGGGCCTCCGGCCGCGCTGGAGCTCGAGGCCGCGGACAGCGGACCGGGGTTCGCGGACCTCGACCTCGCGCTCCGGGATGGCGTATCGGAGGGGGTCGACGTCGCCATGCTCGGCGCTCATTCTCCGCGGCGCCGAGGGCTCGGCCTAGGCCTGGGCGCGGTGCGTCGACTGAGCGACGAGCTGACGATCCAGCCACGCCTCGGCGGGGGCTCCCTCGTCGTCGCGCGCGTCCTCCTGCGTGCGCCGCGCGACGAGTGAGGCGGTGTCGCTTCACGCTCCGAAGCCAACGTCCACGGTGGCCGAGCCGCGCCGCTCGCTCACGGCGAGCTCAGGCCGCCGACGACAGCCTTCCCCGTCAGCGCCGCGCCGCGGAGAGCGCGCGCCCCACATGCAAGCCCAGCGCGTAGATGGACAGCTGCGGTGGCACCCCGATCGAGCCTGGCAACAGTGATCCGTCTGCTACCCAGAGGCCAGCCACCCTCCGGTGTCGTCCCGTCGAATCGAACGCCGCGGACTCGTTCTCACCCATCGGCGCGCCGCCCCTCGGGTGGACGGCGGAGACGTCGAGCTCACCACGCGCAAAATCCCAGCGCGCGAGCGCGTCGACGTCGTCGCCGCGCGACAGCACGCGCAGCGGCCGGGACGGCACGATCACGCGCCGCGCCCCGGCGGCGAACAGCAGCCGCGCGCACGCCGCGAGCCCGCGCGAAAGCTCCGCCCGATCGCTCGCGTCAGGCCAGTAGTCGATGGTGAGGCCGAGCGCGCCGTCCGGCCGCACCACGCCGCGCGTCCGATCGTGAACCATCGCGGTCAGCGCCGCGAGGTGCGAATAGCGGAGCATCAGCTCGCGGTGCTCGCTCCCGTGACCCGGCACGAGCGCCGCCGTGCCGACCGGGTGCGCGAAGGCTGGCACGATCCAGGTCCTCGGCCCGTCGTCTCTCTCGAACTGCAGGTGCTCGGTGCACTCGTAGGTCTGCGGGATCCCCTGCCAGGCGCGCACGGGCTCGTCGAAGTCTCCGGCGACGACGACCGCGGGGTGCAAGTGAAGCCGCGCGCCCACCTCGCCGCCGGGATCGGGCACGCCGGAGCGCGCGAGCAGCGCGGGCGTGCCTGTCGCAGACGCGGCGACGCAGACGCGCGGCGAGCGCACCGTGACGTCGCCCGCCGGCCGCCCCCGCCCGTCGACGATCACCGCCGCGACGCCGGAGACCTCGTGCCCGTCGTGCAGCACCCGCACCGCCTGGCAGCGAGTGACGAACTCTGCGCCCGCCGCGACGGCGCGCGGGACGAGCACCTTCGACGCGTTGTTCTTCGCGTCGAACGCGCAGCCGAGCTCGCAGAACCCGCTGCCGATGCAGCCCGTCCGGTTGTGAGAGAGCCCGCCGCCTCGCCACCCCAGCGCGCGGCAGCCCTCTTCGAGGAGCCGGTTGTGGCGGTTCCACATGCCCGGAGGCACGGCGGAGACGCTGAGCAGGCGCTCGACCTCTTCGTAAAGTGATCTCCACTGTTGCAGCCCCAGCGAGAGCCCGCGCTCCTTGACCCAGCGCTCGATGAGCGGCTCGGGGATGCGCTTGACCAGGTTGAGATTGTGCAGTGTGGAGCCACCAATCCCCTTTCCCTGGTGGACCTTGACGCCGCGGTCCCGCGTGGTCCGCCCGCCTGCGTCCCAGTAGAGGCGAGGCAGCATGTCCTCCTCCCGCTGGGACATGTCGCCGGGAGTGAGGTATTCGCCTGCCTCGAGCACCACCACTGACAGGCCCGCCTCGGCCGCGACCATCGCCGCCATGGCGCCGCCGGCGCCAGAGCCGATCACGCAGAGGTCGGCCCGGAGCGACAGAGGGACCGCGAGGCGCCCGCCGTCATGGATCATCGAGAGGCCGCCCTCGGGAGCGCGCCCGGCGGCGCGCCGAGCGCCTCGTAGGTCGGCCAGCCGCCGCGGCGCCCCGGCCCCACCATCGGCCCCGTGTAGCCGAGCGCGGGCCAGGTGCTCGGCTGCTGATAGAACCCGAGCGCGCACAGGTCTTCGAGGCCCCGCGCGGCGTCTCGCAAGAGGCCGCCGCGGCGCGCGAGCGACGACACCACCTGCTCGCGCTCGGCCGGTGACAGTGACGTGAGCCGTCGCATCCGCCCCCCCAGCAGCGTCCCGTGCTCGACGAACGCGAGCAGGGCGTGGACCTCGGCCACGCCGCGCGGGCTCATTCCGCGGAGGTACGCGTCGACGCCGAGCGCGACCCTGCGGAGCTGCTCGGCTGTGGCAGAGGCGAGCAGCGCCTCGGCGGCGGCCTCGACGATCCGGGACTCGGGCCCGCTCAGCACCAGGCCTCGCCAGTCATCCGCGTCGTACCCTGTCACCCTGGCGACCGCCACGCCGGTCGCGCCGACCCCGAGCGCGAGCAACAGCCTTCGCCGCGCCGCGAGCGCGCCCGGAGTGACATCGAGCCGCCGCCGCAGCGCCGGGGGGAGGCGCGCCCGCCAGTCATCCGCGCGCGGCAGCGGGCCCCGACGGGCCGTGTGCCAGAAGACGGCGCGCGACACGCGCCCGCCGCGGGCGTCGGCGAGCAGCGCCGCCGCCGCCTTGCCGCCGTAGATGGGCTCGACCTCGATCCCCGCGGCGCCGAGCGCGGCGCAGGCGGCCAGCCCCTCTTCAGTTGCCACGGCGTAGCCGCGGCCGACGTGATCGTGGTCGACGACGAGCGAGAGCGGCGCGCCGGGCGTCTCGACCCCCCACCTCGCGAGCTCCGCCCCGAGCGCCCGCGCGAGCCCGTCGACCCTCCTCCGCGTCGACAGCGGCCGCTCGACGACCGCGATCGCGCGCACCTCGGCCCCGCACCCCGCGAGCGCGAGCCCCATCGCGAGGCCGACCGCGCTGCCGGCCGAACCGAGCGGGAGGTACACGCGCTCGGGTTCCTCTCCACGATCGCGCAGCTGCGCCGCGAGCTCGAGCCCCGCGCGGACGAACCCGAGCATCCCGACCGGCGAGGTCCCGCCCGGCGGTACGACGACTGCTCCACGCGCCACGCCGCCGCGCAGCAGCGCGGGTCGCGTGAGCGCGAGCGACGCGCGCGAGCGATAGAAGGTGAGCGAGGCGGCGTGGGACGCCGTGAACGCCAGGTTGTCGAGCACCCCCGTCGAGGGCTCGGTCCAGAAGAGGTGCGCGTCCAGCTCGCGGCCCAGCTGCTCGGCCGCGGCAGAGAGCGCGACCAGCGCGCCCGAGCCTATCGCCCCCGCGGCCGCCCACCTTCGCGCGCCTGTGAACGGCGCGGCCGCGAGCAAGAAATCGAGCTTGCGCGGCTTGCCGCCGCCCAGCAGCGCCGGGAGCAGATCGTCTCGCTTCACTAGCAACGAGGAGAGGCCGAGCTCGCTCGCGAGCGCGGGCGCCGCCTCCAGCGGAGAAGGCGCGTCGACCCAGCCCAGCCTCGGGGCACGGTCCAGCGCGGCGACGCCGAGCGGCGACATCGCGCGCAGCATCCACACACCCATCGCCGGACACAAGCACGAACGGCGCCGCGCCCCGGATGAGCACGCGGAGCTCGTGAGATCCGTCAGGTCGCCCATTGAACACGAGGGAATCCATGCAAACCCGCGATGGCCACGTCAAACTTGCGCGGCGCCCGCGACATTCTGCGCGCGGTGGGTCCGAACGACACACACACTTTCGAGAAATTGCGCGCGGCCCGCTCCTTGCTCGATGGGCCGCCCGATGACCACGGGGAACGCAGAGTTGTCGCTACGGTGGCGACACGCGCGCCGCGCCGCGCTCCGCAGCGTCCTGCCCAGCTCGACCTCCGAAGCGACCGACGACGAGCTGCTCCGCGACGCGCTCGTCGCCGACGCCTCGACAGCGCAGCGCGCCGTCTTCGACAACAGCCTCCGCCTCGGGCGCGGTTGGTCCCACGTCGAGGGAACGCTGGCGACGTTCGCCGACCTCGTCGGCTCGCTCCCCGAGCTCGGCGTCCCCTGCGCCGCGCGTGACGCCCGCGCCCCGGCCGACGGCGCCTCCGCCATGCTCCTCGAGCGCGAACCCTGCGAGACGGCCGCGCTGGGCGCTGTCGCGTGCGACTTCTACCGGGAGGCGCTCTCGGGGCTGATCCTGGGGATGACTGGCGGGGTCTTGCACTCACGCCACGCGAGCGGCGGCCGCGGCGGCGCGAGGTGCGTCGACGCCGTGTACGTCGATCCAGAGTGGCGAGACCGATACGGGGGCATCCCCGACGACCTCCGACCGCACCTCGAGGCCGCGACGCGCGCGCTGCTCATGTTCGACTCGCGGGCGCGGATCGAGTTCCTCGGCGTGGCGGAGGGGACGCTTCACTACGTCGTCCGCGGCGGGGCGGGCGCGCTCCGCGTGACGGCCACGCTCGAGCGGCTGCTCGCGCGCCGCGTCCCCGGGCTGTCGCTGCGCGAGGTGTCACCGCGCGCCGTGTTCACCGAAGAGACCTTAGCCCCTCATCCTCCACGAGACGAGGCCCAGATGACCTACGATCCCCACCACACCCGCCGCTCGTTCCTCCAGGGCCTGCTCGCGACCGCTACCGTCGGCGCCGCGACCGCGGAGGCGGCGCCGCTCAGGTTCTTGAAGCCGATGTCCATCGACAACCCGCTCGCGTCGTACCCCAACCGCGACTGGGAGAAGTTGTACCGCAACATCTTCAAGGCTGACTCGTCCTTCGTCTTCCTGTGCGCGCCCAACGACACACACAACTGTCTGCTGCGCGGCCACATGAAGAACGACATCCTCGTGCGCATCGGGCCCACCTACGGCTACGGCAAGGCCGAGGACCTCTACGGAAACAAGGCGTCGCACCGCTGGGATCCGCGCCTTTGCCAGAAGGGGCTCGCGCTGGTCCGCCGCGTCTACGGCGATCGACGCGTGAAGGCTCCCATGCTGCGCGTCGGCTTCAAGAAGTGGGTCGACGACGGCTTCCCGCGCGACGAGAAGACTGGCAAGCCCGATCCCAAGTACTTTCAGCGGGGCAAGGACAAATGGACGCGCGTCAGCTGGGACGACGCGTACTCGTACTCGGCCAAGGCCCTCGACAACATCGCGCGCGCCTACTCGGGAGAGCCCGGAAAGCAACGGCTCCACGCGCAGGGCTACGATCCCGACGTGATCGAGGCGATGGAAGGCTCGGGCATGCAGACCTTCAAACTGCGCGGCGGGATGGCCTTCCTAGGCGCCACGCGCATCTATGGGTTGTATCGCTTCGCGAACTCGATGGCGCTCGCCGACGCCAAGATCCGGGGCGTCGAGCCGGACAAGGCCATCGGCGCGCGCGGCTGGGACAGCTTCTCCTGGCACACCGATCTGCCGCCCGGACACCCGATGGTCACCGGCGTGCAGAGCAACGATTTCGATCTGTTCGCCGTCGAGCACGCGAAGCTGCTGCTCGTCTGGGGCATGAACTGGATCACCACCAAGATGCCCGACAGTCACTGGATGACCGAGGCTCGACTGAAGGGCACGAAGGTCGTCGTCGTCACCGTCGAGTACAGCGCGACGGCCGGCAAGGGAGACGAGGTCGTCATCATCAGACCGGGCACGGATCCCGCCCTCGCGCTCGGGCTCGCGCAGGTCATCCTGTCGAAGAAGCTCTACGATCCCGCGTGGGTCGCCACCAACACCGATCTGCCCTTCCTCATCAGGATGGACACGCTCCAGCCGCTCCGCCCCGAGGACGTCGATCCAAAGCAGCTGCCGGGCGCGAAGCACACGAAGCCGAAGAACCTCTCGGTGCTGGCCAAGGGCGAGAAGGCGCCGGTGAGCGCGAAGCAGAAGGGACAGTTCACGGCCGCGGAGCTCGGTGGCGAGTTCCTCCCTCACGTGGTCCTCGACGCCAGATCGAAGAAGCTCGCCGTCGTCACCCGCGACGAGTTCGGCAAGCACTCCAAGGGCGATCCCGATCTCACGGCCTCGATGAAGGTGAAGCTGAAGGCCGGCGGCGAGGTCGAGGTCCGCACCCACTTCTCGCTGCTCTCCCAGTACCTCGACGAGAACCTCACGCCCCCCCAGGTCGAGAAGGTCACCGGCGCGCCGGCGGCCGCGATCGAGGCCCTGGCGGCGCAGATCGCCCGGAACCCGGAGAAGACCACCTTCGCGATGGGCATGGGGCCCAACCAGTTCTTCAACGCCGATCTCAAGGACCGCGCGGTCATGCTGGTCGCCGCGCTGACCCGCAACCTCGGCTTCGCGGGCGGCAACGTCGGCAGCTTCTCGGGCAACTATCGCTCGCCCATCTTCGGCGGGCTCCCGCTGTTCGTGACCGAGGACCCGTTCGAGCCGCAGCTCGACCCGAAGGGCAAGGTCGCGACGCGAAAGTGCATGCACTACGAGTCGCTGCACTACTTCAACTACGGCGATCGCCCGCTGCGCCGCGGCAACACCAACTTCACGGGTCACGGTCACATGCCCGCGCCGACCAAGGCGATGTGGCTCAACAACAGCAACTCGGTCATCGGCAACGTCAAGTGGCACTATGACGTCGTCAACAACACGCTGCCCGGCATCGAGTTCATCGCGTACTCCGACTGGTGGTGGACCGGCTCGTGTGAGTACGCGGACGTCGTGTTCGCCTGCGACTCGTGGGCCGAGTTCCGACACCTCGACATGACGGGCAGCTACACCAACCCGTTCTTGCAGCTCTACCCGAAGTCGCCGATGAAGCGGATCTTCGACACCAGGGCCGACATCGAGATCATCGCCGGGGTCTCGAAGGCGCTCGGGGCGCTCTACGAGGAGCCCCGCTTCGCCGCGATGTGGAAATTCGTCGATGACGACAACGTCGACGCGTACCTGCAGCGAATCATCGACGGCTCCGGCTCCCTCAAGGGGTTCGACGTGGGCAAGCTCCACGAGCTCGCCAAGCAGGGGATCCCGGCGGTCGTCAACAGCCGCACCTACCCGCGCGTGTCGTCCTACGAGCAGGCGCGGGGCGAGCACCCCTGGCACACGAAGTCGGGGCGCCTCGAGTTCTATCGCCCCGAGCCAGAATTCATCGACAGCGGCGAGAACCTCGTCGTGCACCGGGAGCCCATCGACTCGACGTTTCACGAACCCAACGTGATCCTCGCGCGCCCGCACCCCGCGCTGCGCCCCAAGCAGCCGGACGCGTACGGGCTCGAGGTCGGAGATCTCTCGTGCGAGACGCGCCAGGTGCGCCACGTGATGCGGGACGTCGACGCGCTGATGGCCAGCAAGCACCCGCTGATGAGCCGGGGCTATCGACACATCTATCACACCCCCAAGTATCGCCACGGCGCGCACACGACGCCGGTCGACACCGACTTCGCTGGCGTGCTGTTCGGGCCCTTCGGCGACGTGTACCGCCACGACAAGCGGTCGCCGTCCGTGACCGAGGGGTACATGGACATCAACCCCACCGACGCGAAGGAGCTGAAGCTCGAGGACGGAGACTATGTGTACGTCGACGCCGACCCCGAGGATCGCCCCTTCCGCAACTTCAAGCCTGGCACGGACGAGTACAAGGTGGCCCGGCTGATGCTGCGCGTGCGCTACTACCCCGGCACGCCCCGCGGCGTCGCGCGCACCTGGCACAACATGTACGGCGCGACCTTCGGCAGCGTGAAGGGGCACGAGATGCGCGGCGACGGCCTCGCGAAGAACCCCGAGACCAACTATCAGGCGATGTACCGCTACGGCTCGCACCAGAGCGCGACGCGCGCCTGGCTGAAGCCGACGCTGATGACCGAGACGTTGATCCACAAGGACCTCTTCGGTCAGGGGATCGTGAGGGGCTTCACCCCTGACGTACACTGCCCGACCGGCGCGCCGCGCGAGGCCTTCGTGAAGCTCACCAAGGTCGAGGCGGGCGGCCTCGACAAGAAGTCGCTCTGGCGCCCGGCGGCGCTGGGCTTCAGGCCCACCTACGAGAGCGCGGCGATGAAATCCTACCTCAGGGGCGCGTTCGTCACGATGAAGTGAGGGAACCCATGTCGAAAGTCAAGAACTGGCAGCTGGGCCGCGAGGTCGAGTACCCGTACGACGAGAGCCGCCCCAAGAGGCAGTGGGCGATCGTCTTCGACCTCAACAAGTGCATCGCGTGCCAGACCTGTACGCTCGCCTGCAAGACCACCTGGACCAGCGGCAAGGGCCAGGAGTACATGTTCTGGAACAACGTCGAGACCAAGCCGTGGGGCGGTTACCCGCTCGCGTGGGATCTCAGGATCCTCGAGAAGCTGGGCCGACAAGACTGGGGCAAGAACGGCGAGTACCTCGGCAAGACGCTCGTCGAGGCCGCGCCCCCGACCGAGCGCGTGCTGCACTTCGCGCCCTCCGACGAGGACTGGATGTACCCCAACGTCGGCGAGGACGACTGCGCGGGCGCGCCGGTCGACGGCGGAGGACACGTCCAGAAGCTCCCGCACGACAAGTGGATGTTCTACCTCCCGCGCACCTGCGCGCACTGCACCTACCCCGCCTGCCTCGCCGCCTGCCCGCGCAAGGCCATCTACAAGCGCGAGGAGGACGGCATCGTCCTCATCGATCAGACCCGCTGCAAGGGCTACGGCGAGTGCGTGCGCGCCTGCCCCTACAAGAAGTCGATGTACAACCCGTACACCCGCGTCAGCGAGAAGTGTGTCGGTTGCTACCCGGCGGTCGAAGAGGGCATCCAGCCGCAGTGCGTCGTCAACTGCATCGGCAAGATCCGCGTCATGGGGTTCATCAACCCGCCGTGGAAGGCGCGCGACGACAACCCCGTCGACTACCTGGTCCACAAGAAGAAGATCGCGCTGCCCTACTATCCGCAGCTGGGGCTCGAACCGAACATTTATTACATACCGCCCGTCCACGCCGATCCCGAGTACCTGCGCCAGATGTTCGGCCCCCACGTCGACGAGGCCATCGCGGCCTACAAGCAGCTGCTCGAGGATCCGGTGGCCGCCGGGCTCCTCTGCCTCATGGGCAGCACCGATCGCATCATGCACAGGTTCGAGGTCCAGAAGGGCGAGGCCATCGGGTACGACGCCGCCGGGACCGAGCTCGTGCGCGTCCCCGTGACCGAGCACGTCTACGAGCGAGCCGCCTTCGACGACAAGCTCGGCGCCGTCCGTCACAACACCCCCTGAGCCGAACCCCCGAGAAATTGCTATGTCTCACCTGAAACTCGCGCTCCTGTTGGTGTCGAACCTCGCGCTCGCGGCGGTGCCGGTCGGGTGCAGCGACAAGCCCGCCAAGCCTCCGCCGCTGAAGGAGCTCCTCGTCAAGAAGGTGACGGCCGATCTCTCGAAGGCCGAGCCCGGCGCGGCCTACTGGCGCGACGCGGGCGGCGGCGAGGTGACCCTGATCGCGCAGCCGATGATCGCGCCGCGCCCCGAGAAGGTCACGACCTCGTCGCTCCTCGTTCAGGCCGTGCACGACGGCAAGCAGGTCGCGTTCAGGCTGCGCTGGAAGGACCCCGAGCGGAGCGAGGCTGGGCGCCTCGGCGAGTTCTCCGACGCGCTCGCGCTGGAATTTCCGCTGGCCGACGGGCCCCTTCCCCCGGTGATGATGGGAGCGCCGGGGATGCCGGTGCACCTCTTTCACTGGCGAGCGCAGTACCAGCGCGACAAGGAGAAGGGCAAGCCCGCCGTCGCCGATCTGTATCCCAACATGTCAATCGACATGTATCCGCTCGAGTTCAAGGGCGCGAAGGGCGGCACCGAGGCCGAGGCAGAGGCGTTCTCGCCGGGCCGAGCGGCCGGCAACCCGCAGGCCTACTCGAAGACTGGCGTCGACGAGATCGTGGCCGAGGGGTTCTCGACCTCGTCCGTGATGGAAGGGCACGGCAGCCAGGCGCACGGCGACTGGAAGGACGGCGAGTGGTCGCTCGTGATCGTCCGGCCGCTCGCGATCGAGGGCGGCTCCACGCTGAAGCCGGGCCAGAAGGGCAACATCGCCTTCGCGGTCTGGCAGGGCGGCCAGGGAGAGGTCGGGTCACGCAAGTCATTGACGATGGTCTGGACCCCGGTGAGCGTCCAGTGAGCGCCGTCGAGGAGTCGCTCGCCCGCGAGCTCGCGCTCGCCTCCGCGCTCAGCGCGTACCCCGACGACGCCACGCTGGCGCTCGTCGAGGAGCTCCCGCTCGGCGCGTTCGTCGGCGCGCGCGGGTTCGCCGAGGCCCTCTCGGCCGAGGACGGGCGTGAGCGCGTGCGCGCCGCGTACATCGACCTGTTCGATCGCGGGCGCGGCGCCTCGCCGTACGAGACGGAGCACGGGCGGATGCGCGGGATGTCCAAGGGCAACGATCTCGCCGATCTCTCCGGGTTCTACCGCGCGTTCGGGCTCGAGCTCGACCCTGGCGGCGCGCACGAGCTGCAGGATCACGTCGCGGTCGAGCTCGAGTTCTACAGCGTGCTCCTCGTGAAGCAGGCGCACCTCGCGCGCCTCGACGATCGCGAGGGCTGCGAGATCGTGGAGGGGGCGCGGCGCAAGTTCCTCTCCGAGCACCTCGGGCCGCTCGCGCGCGCGCGCGCGTCGCGCCCGGCGGTGCGAGAGGGCCCGCGCTATGGCCCGCTGTTCGCGTGGTGCGCCGACGCGCTCAC
>CAUJFL010000060.1 GCA_963169165.1 Myxococcota bacterium
TGCGCGCGGAGCGCGAGGCGCCGAGCGTCGAGCAGCCCGAGCAGCGCCGGCTTCAGCACGATCACCGAGATCGCCGACGACGCGAGCGCGGCCTCCGTCATCCCCGGCAGCGTCAGCGACTCGTCGATCGCGATCCTCGCCCCGGCGTCCCCCAGCGACAGCAGCCCCGGTCCGCGCACGGGCTCCTCGACGAACGCGACGTCCGCCTCGGCCGCCAGCGCGAGCAGCGCGCGCGCGTCGTCGAGGTCGTAGGCGCCGTTCGCGTCCGCGCGCAGCTCGAGCTCACGACCCACGCGCGCCCGCGCCGCGACCAGGCGCCTGCCCTCGGCGCGCGCGTCGGCGCCGAGCTTGAGCTTCACCGCGCGCGCGCCCGCCTCGACCGCCGCGTCGAGCGCGCCGAGCTCGTCGCCGACGACCACCGCCGAGCACGGGACGCGCCGCTGCGTGCGCCCGCCGCCGAGCACCTTCGCCGCGGACGCGCCCGCGCGCTTGCCCGCCAGATCGACGGTCGCCGACTCGACCGCGAACCGCGCCGAGCCGGAGCGCGGAGCGCCGCGCGACAACTCCTCTCGCGCCTCGTCGAGCGACTCGGGTGAGTATCCTGGGAGGGGCGACGCCTCACCCTCGCCGACGCGCCCGTCGTCGTCGACCAAGGTCACGCGCAGGCCGCGCCGCGCGAGCTCCACACCCTGCGCCCTCGTGACGCGGCCGCCGTCGCCGAGCTCTTCGACGACGATCCGCGTCACCGCACCCCCGCGAAGAGTCCGACCGCGAACAGCCCGCCATACGCCACCATCAGCTTGGCCGTGGACGCGAGCCGCGCGTTGAGCGCGGCGCCCCGCTCCTCGGCGACCGCGAGGCACAGTCGCGCCGCGAACGGCAGCGTGAGCGCGGGCAGCAGCGCTATCGGCGTCGCCGCGCGCGTCGCCACCAGGCCGAGCGGCGTCGCGTAGGCGAGCACCATCAACATCACATACTCGAACACGCCAAAGTTTCTACCAAATCTAACGACCAGCGTGCGCTTGCCCGCGTCGACGTCGGTCTCGTGGTCACGCACGTTGTTGACGACGAGCACCGCGGTCGACAGCGCGCCGACAGGCAGCGCCGCGGCCAGCGCGACAGGCTCGTATCGCCCGGTCTGCAGCGCGGTCGTGCCGACCACCGCCACGACGCCGAAGAACGCGAACACGAACACGTCCCCGAGGCCGTTGTAACCGAGCGGGTACGGGCCTCCCGTGTAGGCGACCGCCGACGCGAGCGCGAGCAGGCCGAGCGCCAGGAAGGGCCAGCCGCCCACCCACACGAGCGACAGCCCGAGCGCCGCCGCGAGCGCGAGAGTCACCGCGAGCCCCGCGCGCATCGCGCGGGGCGTGAGCAGCCCGGCCTGCGTCACGCGAAGCGGCCCGAGGCGCGCCTCGGTGTCCGCGCCCTTCTCGAAATCGAAGACGTCGTTCGCGAGGTTCGCCGCGATCTGCAGCAGCAGCGACACACCCAGGCACGCGAGCGCGAGCGCCGGGCGCAGCTCGGCGCGCGCCGCGGCGATCGCGGTGCCGACCGCGACCGGGACCATCGACACCGGCAGCGTCTGGGGCCGCACCGCCAGCAGCCACGCGCGCGCCGAGCCGCGCGGGATCGACGCCGCGCGGCTCACGGGGAGCGCTCGACTTTCTGCTGTTCGCCGCCCGAGCAGAGGGGCTCGTCTCCCTCGCCGGTCGAGCTCACGACGCCCACGTCGCCGTCGTCGCGCGCGACGTCGAGCGCGCGGATCAGCTCCTTGACCGTGCACGGCCCGAGCGCGTCGCGCACCTCGGGGCGGCAGATGGTGAACTTCGCGGCGCCGTCTGCGGTCTGCTCGTAGCGCCCGCCCTCGAAGCCGAGGTCGATGGGGATGAGCTCATCGTGGTGGATCATGGCAGCCCCGTGTGGATGGACTCGATGGCCGCGGCGACCACGTCGGGCGCCTCGAGGATCAGATTGTGCCCCCGATCGGGGACGATGTGGACGTGGCCCGACGTCGCGCGCGTCACGGCGACGAGGCGCTGATCGAGCCCGCCGACGAGGACGCGCGCGGGCGCCGACAGCGCGTCGAGCGCGGGGCGGAGGTCCGGCATCCGGCCCTGCCCGAGCGCGGACAGCGCCCACGCGATCCGCGACGGGTCGTGCGCGAGGCGCGTCGCGCGCTGCGCCTCGCGCGCGGCGTCGGACTGCGTGGCGAACACCGGCAGGCGCTCCCAGCGCTCGACGAGCCCGCGCATCCCACGCCGGGCGAGCGCCGCCTGCTCGTCGTCCCACGCGCGGCGCGCCTCGTCGCCCGGCGCGACGTGCGCTCCGATGAGCACGAGCCCCGCGACCCGCACGAGCCGCGTCATCGCGAGCGCGAGCCGCCCGCCGAGCGAGTACCCCGCCACGATCGCGCCGTCGGGCACCTCGCGCGACAGCGCCTCGACCGCGCCGTCGAAGTCGAGCGGCAGCGGCGCCGTCGACGGCCCGTGCCCCGGCACCCAGGGCGCGCGCACGTCCAGCCCCGCGGACAGCCGCGCTCGGACCGCGTCGAGGGTCGACGGCGCCCCCAGCATCCCGTGCAGCAGCACGACCGTCGTCACGCGCGGGCCTCGCTCGAGAGCGCTCGGATCGCGCGGTCGCGCGCCGCCCGCGCCGAGCCTGGCGCGGCGTCGATCCACACGACCCGCGGCGCGGCGCCGACCTCTCGCGTGAGCTCGCGCGCGACGTCGTCGTCGGTGACGCGGACGAAGCTCGCGCCGTACGCCGCCGCGAGCGCGCTGGCATCGACGCGCTGCTTCGTCGTGAAGAACCGCTCGAGCTCGCGTGGCCTGCCCGCGTTCGCGATCGGCAGCTCGTCGAAGATGCGCCCGCCGCCGTTGTCGACGACGACGAACGTGAGCGGCGCCCGCGCGAGCCCGAGCGACGCGAGGCTCGAGGCGTCGTGCAAGAACGTGAGCTCGCCGAGCAGCGCCACCACCGCGCGCCCGCCGCCGATCGTCGCGCCGATCGCCTGCGCCACGAGGCCGTCGATGCCGCTCGCTCCGCGCTGGTGCAGCACGCCCGCGCCCGGGGTCGGGAACGGCGCCCACGCGTCGACGTCGCGCACGGGCGAGCTGTTTCCCACCAGGAACAGCGCGTGCTCGGCCGCCGCGCTCGCGGCCAGCTGCGCCGCCCGCGCCTCGCCGGTGGGGCACGCGCCCGCGACCGCGCGCGCGGCGCGGACAGAGAGCGCGCGCCACGCCTCCGAGTATCCGGTCGAGGGTCGCGCCGCCGCGGTCGCCGCGCCCAGCCGTGACAGCGAGCTCGCGACGTCGCCCTGCACGATCACGCGCGCGTCACCGCGCGGATCGGGCACGCCGCGCGCCGCGACGACGATCCTGGTCGCCCGCGCGCGCTCGAGCAGCGCGGACCATGACGACGCCACCGGCGGCGCGCCCACCTCGATGATCACCTCCGGCAACAGCTCGTCTGGCACGGCCTCGGCGCGGAGCAGCAGATCGAGGTGCGGCACCGTCACCGCGTCGCGGAGCGCGCGCCGCAGCTGGCTCGTCGCCTCCGCGTACACGGGGAAGCCCGTACGCGCCGCGAGCTCGCCGAGCGCGTCGGCCGCGCGCGCGCCGTCGAGCGGCATCGGGCCCACCGCGATGAGCCCGCGCGACGACGTCGCCCACAGCGCCGCGACGGCCCGTGCGTCAACCTCGTCGAGCCGCGCCGCCGCCGCGATCACCCTCGGCGACGGCGCGGCGAACTGCGCCTCGGCCGCGTCGGTCCACGGATCGTGCGCGAGCGCGCGCGGCTCGAGCGGCTTGCGAAACCTCGCGTTGAGGTGGACAGGGCCCGGCTCTGGCCCGAGCGCTCGCGCGAGCGCCTCGGCGACCACGCGCCCGAGCGCCCGCTGCGCGTCTGCCGACGCCTCGGGCGCCCCGAGGTCGACGTACCTGCGCACGTGCCGCCCGAACAGGTGCGCTTGATCGATCGTCTGAGGGCTCGCCGCGTGCTGCGCCTCCCACGGGCGATCCGCCGACAGCAACACCAGCGGCACGCCGCTCTCCGACGCCTCGATCACCGCCGGATACCAGTGCGCGGGCGCGGTGCCGCTCGTCGCGATGACCGCGGCCGCTCGACCGCTCGCCCGCGCGACACCGAGCGCGACGAACGCCGCGGACCGCTCGTCGAGCACGACGTGCGCGGTGAGTCGCGCCTCGTCGGCGAGCGCGAGCACGAGCGGCGTGGATCGCGAGCCCGGGCTCACGACGACGTGCGCCACGCCGCCCTCGACGAGCGCGCCGATGAGCCGCGCGGCCCAGCGCGCGTGGAGGTTGGTCTCCGGGGTCATCGCTCGAGGCCGAGCAGACCGAGCAGCGTCCCGGCCTTCCACCGCGTCTCGTCGAGCTCGCGCGCGGGTGAGGAGCCCTCGACGATCCCGGCGCCCACCCACGCGTGGACCGACGCCCCCGAGAGCAGCGCCGACCGGATCCCGACGACGAAGTGCCCGTCTCCGCCCCGCTCGACCCAGCCCACCGGCCCCGCGTACAGCCCCCTCGGCGGCTCGTGCTCGCGCAGCCACGCGCGCGCCGCGTCGGTGGGGAACCCTGACACCGCGGGCGTCGGAGACAGCGCCTTCGCGAGCGCGAGCGCCGACGGAGCGGCGTCGTGTGAGGCGCGCACGCTCGTCGTCAGGTGAACCACGGGACCCGCCGACCGCTCGGTCGGGGCGCCGCCGCCGTCGTCGAGCCGCGCGCCGAGCTCGACCAGGCGCGCCACGATCGCCGCGCGCACGATCTCCTGCTCACGCCGATCCTTGTCGGAGCCCGCCAGCGCGCGACCGTCGCCCGCGCGGCGCGTCCCGGCGACCGCCTCGCTCTCGATCCTCGCCCCGGACCTGCGCACCAGCGTCTCGGGGGTCGC
>CAUJFL010000061.1 GCA_963169165.1 Myxococcota bacterium
TCCAACGCTGAGCTCGACTCGCTCGCCATGACCCCCAACGCATTTCACGGTGAGTGGAACTACACTTTCAGGCCACGTCAGTGAGATCACATGATTTCCGTAATTGTTGCCCAGGCCCTTACGCCCGCAACAAGCGACTGATCGAGCTCGAGCTCGAGCGCGCGCGCGAGGCCCACCCGGCGCTGGCGCAGCTGATCTTCCGGCCTGGGACCGTGATCGGCGCGGGCGTGAGGACACCGGTCACCGAGCTCTTCGAGGCCAGGGTGATGCTGGGCGTCCTCGGCCACGACTCCCCGTTCGTGTTCATCTGGGACGCCGACGTCGTAGAGTGCCTCGTCCGCGGCGTGTTCGGGCCCGAGACTGGCATCTACAACCTCGCCGGAGACGGCGCGCTCACGCCGCGCGAGATAGCCGAGCGCCTCGGCAAGCCCTACCTGCCGCTCCCGGCCCGGCTGATCTCCAGCGCGCTCCGGGTGATGCGGCGCCTCGGCAGGTCACCCTATGGCCCCGAACAGGTGAACTTTTTGAGGTATCGCCCGGTGCTGTCGAACCGGGCGCTGAAGCAGCGATTTGGTTACACACCAAAGAAGACCTCTCGCGAGGCCTTCGAGGTCTACGCCGCGTCGCTCGCCCGCTGAGCGCGCCTCCGCGGCGAGTTCCCGCTGGCGCGGCGCGGGCGAACCAGTAGCATGGCGGCTTCGTCATGAGCGACACCGAGTGGATTGGTCGCGTGCTCTCGGGCAAGTATCGCATCGACACGCTGGTGGGGCGCGGCGGGTTCGGGACGGTCTACCGGGGGCACCACCTGACCTTCGACGTCCCCATCGCCATCAAGCTGCTGACGGTTCACGGCACCTTCACCGGGTCGGCGCGGGGCGAGTTCGAGGCCAGCTTCGCCGAGGAGGGCAAGCTGCTGTTCAAGCTGTCGAGGGAGACGACCGGCATCGTCGGCGCCATCGATCAGGGGGTCGAGGTCGACGGCGACACCGTGACGCCGTTCCTCGTGATGGACTGGCTGGAAGGGATGACGCTCGAAGACGAGCTCCGCGGCCGCGCGGCGCCGCGCTCGGTCGTCGAGGCGTTCGAGCTGCTCGAGCCCGCCGCGCGCGCGCTCGCGGTCGCCCACGGCCTCGGCGTCGCCCACCGCGACATCAAGCCCGCCAACCTGTTCCTGGCGCGCTCGGCGACCGGAGAGGTGTCGCTGAAGATCCTCGACTTCGGCATCGCCAAGGTGATGCGAGACGTCGGCAGCCTGACCCGCGCGCTCGAGCAGACCCAGGGTGTGATGAGCCAGTTCACGCCCCTCTACGGCGCGCCCGAGCAGTTTCGCAAGGGCAAGTACGGCGCGTCGGGCACCTGGACCGACGTGTTCGCGTTCGCGCTGGTGTTCGTCGAGGTCGTCACGGGCCAGCCCGCGCTCGACGGCGACGATCAACTGCAACTGATGGCCGCCTCCACCGACGCGCAGCTGCGACCGACGCTGTCCGCGCGCGGCGTGCGAGCCTCCGACGCCGTCGAGCAGGTGCTCTCGCGCGCGCTGGCGGTCGAGACGCGCGGACGTTACATGACCATCGGCGAGTTCTGGGAGGCCCTGCGCGCCGCGGTCCATCAGGCCCCGGGCGAGCGCCGCCACGCCCCCTCCGCCGCCGAGGTGGCCGCCACCGCCGCGTTCGTCTCCGAGGCGTATCGCGTCCTCGGGGGCGCGTCCGCGCCGCAGCGGGCGAGCACAACGAGCGCGGTCGCCGTCACCACCCCGGCGAACGCGCCGTTCATCCCCGCCGCTCCCCCACCGTCGCGAGCCGCGGCGCGCGGCGGCTCGACGCTGCCGCTGCTGGCCGCGCTCGGCGGCGTCGCGGCGCTGGCGCTCGCGGGGGTGGTGGGCGTGCTGGCGCTCGCCGGGCGCGCGCCCCCGGCGCCGGCGGCGTCTCCGGCCACGAGCGCGTCGGCCGAGCCGGCGCGCGAGAGGCCACGCCCGGTGAACGACATCACTCGTTGCGTGGAGGGCGCCCGCGCCTCTTCCGAACAGCCCAAGCACCCGGCGATGCACGCCTTCGACGAGCGCGTCGCGACCGCGTGGAACGAGGACTCGCCCGGGGACGGCACCGGCGAGTGGGTCGAGGCCCGGCTCCCCGCCGACACCTTCGTCGCGTTCGTCGACGTCGGGGGCGGCTGGTCGTCGCGCGCCGACAACGGCGCGACCGATCTCTGGACTCACAACAACTCATTCCGGGTGATGCGCGTGTCCTGGGACGGCGGCGCGTCAGACGTCAGCTTCGATCGGCAGACGGACAGAGGCGTGAAGAAGCGCGTCGAGATCCACGCCCACACCACCTCGATCCGCTTCACCGCGGTGTCGGTCGACCACGGGAGATACAACGATCTCGTGCTCGACGACGCGCTGATCCACGGCTCGACGGGATCCGACTGTCGCGGGGCCGTCGTCCCCACGGAGGTGGCGGCGCCCGCGCAGCCTTGCTCTCCGCTCCCCGACCGCTCGTGCTCGGCCGAGCTGTTCGTCCAGCTGGCCACTCTCCCCCCGACGACGCCAGTCGACTACGATTTCCCGAAGGTTCGAGAGATCCTGCAGTCCGATCGCAGCTACTCGGGCGTGCGCGTCGTCGAGTCGCTCAAGAACGGGCACCGCATCCTCGGGGCGATCGTCGCGAACAAGTGCCAGTCCGAGCGGCTGACGGCGGCCGCCGAGCGGAGGATGCAAACTCATCCGTCGGCCTCCTGTCAGTCGATCGAGGTCACGCGCGACGTCTACCGGCAGCCTTGAGGCGCGCGCCTCAGCGACCGAGCAGGCGCGTGCCTTGCTGGGTCACCGTGGCGAGGCGGACAGAGAGCTTGATCGGCAGCGACAGCACCACCTCGGGGCTCAGCGCCGCGTGACACTTCGGGCAGCGTTGCGCCTCTCTTCTGGCCAGCGCGCCGCACCCGCCGCACGCTCGCCGCGCCTGACGGTCGAGCTCTTTGAAGGCGAGCACCAGGCCGACGACCGCCAGCCCGCACGCGACGAAGGTCGCCGCGAGGAGCACGGGCGACAGCACGACGAGCGTGCCGCCCGCCACGAGGCCGCCCTCCTCGGCGCGCGCGACCCACCGGGACGGCGTCTCGGCGTTGGCCGACAGTTCCATCAGCTTCAGCTTGACCTGGTGCCTCACCCCGATGGTCGTGACCGCGACGAGCACCGCGACGACCTGCACCGCCCAGACGGGGATCCCGACGTGCAGCGACTGCTCCGCGCGGGCGAGCGCGCCAGTCGTCAGCACCGCGGTCGTCGCCGCGAGGGCCGTCTGCACCGCGCGCAGGACCTGGATGAGATCGGTGTCGCGCTCGGAGAAGTGCTCGATGAGCGCGAACACCGCCATGGCCCCGACGCCGGGCCATGTGCCCAGCCAGCTGACCCCGTCGGGAAAGGTGAGGTAGCCGAGGGCGCCGGCGAGCGAGGTCGCCACGAGCACCCACGAGGACCGGATGCCCGACAGCCCGGCCAGCTCCAGCGCGCGCAGAACCCCGGTCAGATCCATGGCTCGACCAAGCGTAGCACCTTGTCTCGAAGCAGCTCGAACAGCGCCATCGCCGCCCACAGCAACGCCACCGACGCCGCCAGCGCCGCGCCCAGCGCCGCGACGGCGCCGCCCAGCACCGCGACCTCGACCGCCGCGATGGGCTCGCGCTCGCGCTCGCGGCGCATCTGCCAGACGAGGTAGGCGCGCGCGACCACCCACGTCAGGCCGAGCGTGGCGGGCGCCACCATCGCCGTCACCCAGCCGCCGATGCCCATCAGGCTGGCCACCGTCACGCCGAACCCCGAGACGAGCGCCAGCGCCGCGGTGAACAGCCGCAGAGTCCAGCGCGAGACGAGCCGGCGGCGCTTGGACAGCAGCTTCAGTGTGGGCGCGACCACTCGAAACTGAAAGTACGCAAATCCAACACCCAGGGTCACGGCGCCGAGGATCGGCACGAAGCCCAGCACCAGCCCGGCCAGCGCGAGCAGCCCCAGCGTCAACACCAGCCGATCGCGGGATCGTTCGTGGACTTCGTCGGCGACGCGCGCGGCGAGCTCGGGGGTCGCGAAGGTCCCGCCGCAGGTCGAGCACGGGCGCCGCGCGAGCACGCCGACGTCGTCCGCGAGCTCTGCGCAGAGGGGGCATCGCCCGCCGAGCGCGAGCGCGAGCCCGTGCTCGAGGAGCTCCGGCTGCGCAGGCGCCCACCCCGCGCCTGACCAGGGTCCTCCCGACGGCTCGCCAGGAGGTTGTTCCCCCCCTCCCGGCCCCCCCGACGCCTGGCCCTGCCAGTGTCCTGCGTACCCTGGAGAGGTCATGGGATGGTCATCGTGGGGTTGCCCGCGGCGCCCAGGCCGAGCGCACGCCCCGGCGCGCGAACTCCACCTGCGGCGTCAGTTCGCGCGCCCCCGCCTCCCGCGCCCGAGCCAGCCCCGGTGCGCCCCGCCGCGCCCGAGCTGCCCCCAGCCCAGGGCGCCGACGGGGACACCTCTGTCGACCTCGTCGTCATCGAGGCAAACTCCCGTGCAAGGCTCGCGCCTTTACTGTTGCAGCCAAGAGAAGAGGTCTCGACCGACGTCCAGCCGTCCGCGGACGTCCGACCAGCGCAGACCGGACGCTTCACTGAAAGTTCTGCACGCCCCACCAGGAGCCGGTGGCCGAGCTGAACCCGCAGGCGACGCGTTTGTATTGTTTGTTCGTCATGTTGACGTAGTGCCCGTGCTGCTTGCCGTCGTTCTTCTCGGGGCCCTCGTCCCACATCATCTGCAGGCAGCCGGGCAGCTGCTGGTAGGGCGGTCCCGGCCAGCCCGGGCACTCGTTCTGGGCCCACTCGCCGCACTTGCCAAACGCACCGTGGGCCTTGCCAGTCATGCTGTCGCTGAGGGCCTCCGAGTCGGAGCAAGCCTCCGCCGAGGTCCAGCGCTCGAGCGGCGGCAGCCCGATCGTCGCGCGGTGCTGGTTGATCCCGTCGACGCAGATCACCCGCGCTTGTTCGAGCGGATCTCCGCTCGTCCCGCCCGCCTGTCCGGTGCCCGCTTGCCCGCTGCCCGCCTTGCCTGCCTGTCCGCTGCCCGCCTTGCCTGCCTGTCCGCTGCCTCCCTGTCCGCCGCCCGCCTGCCCTCCGCCGCTGCAGCCGTCGAGGCATTGTCCATACGCGACACAGTCGGTGTCGGCGGCGCATTGGGTGAAGGCGCATTTCTGCGACGAGAACGCCGAGTCGAGGCAGGCGCCGCAGGCCTGGCCGACCGCGCCGCCGGCCTTGCACTCCGCCGCGCAGGACGCCTTGCAGGCCCCCTGACACGCGCAGGCGCTGACATCCTTCGTGTAGACCTCGCGGCCCTGTGCGTGCGCCGTGGCGCAGCACGAGACGCACGCGGTCTGACCGCTCGAGGGGGAGCACAGATCGACCGCGGCCGCGCCGCCCGCGCCGCCGTCCTGGGCGCCTGCGGCCCCGCCCGCGCCGAACGCACCTCCGAAGGCAGGAGCGCCTCCGCCGCTCGTGCCGCCGGCCTTGGGGCCGACCCCCGCCGCGCCCGCGCTCGCCTTCACCCCGCCGGTGCCCGTCGCGCCGCCGACGGTGCCGGCGGGCGTGGCGGCGTCGCCGCCAGAGTCGCTCCCCGCGCAGGCGACGGCGACCAGTGCGGGCAGGGCGAGGATCACGGCGGCGAGGCGGTTCATGAGGCGAGACGATATCGCGAACCGCGACCGCGCGCAGCGGGGGTGATAAGGGGGAAACGTGGACCCAGAACTCTGGATCACCGAGCTCGCGCGCTGGAGAGACGAGCGGCTCGCGCCGCTGCTGGCGGTCGAGGCGCCGGGGACCGGCGGCGCCGTCGAGCAATCCATCAAGCTGCTCCGCGTGGCCCTCGTCAACGAGCTCAACGTCACCGAGCTCGCGTCCGCGTGGATCCCGACGACGCGCGAGCTCGACGTGAAGCTCGCGTTCGCGCGGCAGGCGGGCGACGAGGCGAGTCACTTTCGCCTCATCGCCTCGAGGCTCGCGACCTTCGGCGTCGATCTCGAGGCCTTCGTGCCGACCGACGCGAGCCCGCTCTTCCTCTACATGCACGCGCTCGACAGCACCGTCGCGCGCGTGGCCGCGGGGCTGTTCACGCTCGAGGCCATCGCGTTCAGCGTGAACGAGCGGTTCATCGACCTCTCGGTCGCGCTCGGCGACGCCGAGACCGCGCGGATCTACCGCGCGTACATCCAGCCCGACGAGCAGGTGCACCGCGACCTCGGCCACGCGCTGCTCCGCAAGTACGCGATCACCGACGCGCAGCGCGCCGAGGCGAGGGCGACGATCGCGCGCGTGGCCGAGATCGCCGTCGAGACCCGCGCGGCGGCGGCGGCGCGCCTCGGCCTCGCCTGCCTCCCCGGCTGCTGAGCGTGGACAGCGGGCGCGCCTGACCTCGTGCGCGCTTGATCGCGCGGGCACGCTCGCGTACGGCGTCGCCGCCACCTCAACCCGCTGGAGCCCCATGCCCGCCACCGACCGCGTCAAGCAGATCCTCTCCCACTACGCCTCGGACAACCCCGGTACGCTGACGAACCTCTACCGGCTGCTCTCGACGGGCGCGCTGGCGGGCACCGGCAAGCTGGTGATCCTGCCAGTCGATCAGGGCTTCGAGCACGGGCCGCACCGCTCGTTCCTGCCCAACCCCGCGGGCAACGATCCCGACTACCATTTCCAGCTAGCGATCGACGCCGGGTGCAGCGCGTACGCGGCGCCGCTCGGCGCGCTCGAGGCGGGCGCGGCCAGGTTCGCGGGGCAGGTCCCGCTGATCTTGAAGCTCAACAACAGCGACAGCCTCGCCAAGGTCGACGCGCCGTGCTCCGCGCTCACCGGCAGCGTCGAGGACGCGCTGCGCCTCGGCTGCGTCGGCATCGGCTACACCATCTATCCCGGCAGCGCCGCCCGCAACCGCCAGCTCGAGGATCTCCGCGACCTCACGCTCGAGGCGAAGAGGAAGGGCCTCGTCGTGGTCGTGTGGTCCTACGCGCGCGGCGCCGGCATCTCGAAGGAGGGCGAGACCGCGATCGACGTCATCGCGTACTCGGCCCACATCGCGGCGCAGCTCGGCGCGCACATCGTCAAGGTCAAGCCGCCGACGGCGCACCTCGAGCAGGCCGAGGCCAAGAAGGCCTACGAGAAGGCCGGCGTGAAGCTCGACACGCTCGAGGATCGCGCGCGCCACGTCGTGCAGTCGACGTTCAACGGCAAGCGGATCGTGATCTTCTCCGGCGGCGAGGCCAAGGGCACCGACGCGGTGCTCGAGGAGATCCGCCAGCTCGCCAAGGGCGGCGCGTTCGGCAGCATCATGGGGCGCAACGCGTTCCAGCGTCCTCGCGACGAGGCGATCAAGCTCCTGCGCGACGTGATGGAGATCTACCGGCAGGCGTGACGCTCGCGGCGCCCTGCCTCACGCGCGCTTCGGCGGAGGGCGGGGCGGGCCGGGGCGCGGCACCTGCGGCCGCGCCGCGTCGACGTCGGGCAACGGGGGCGGGCGCGGCACCGCGAGGCCGACGGGACGCGGCGCGGGGCGCGGCGGAGGAGGAGGGCGCACGGACGGCTTCTTCAGCGGGCGGCGAGAGGT
>CAUJFL010000062.1 GCA_963169165.1 Myxococcota bacterium
TGCGTCGTCGTCGAGTCGGCGAACACGCGCCCCGACGAGCTCCCGATGCTGCTCCCGTCGATGGGGAGCGACGGCGTCGCGGCGCCGAAGCCGCCCCAGACGTTGCGCGCGATCTGCGCCTGCGCCCCGACCACGATGGCCGCCCCCCAGCCGCGGTCTTCGCGGGTCAGCGTGGAGGCGCCCGTGACGGTCCCCGAGCCGGAGAACAGCTGGATCGCGTTGTCCTGGGACTGCGTCGCGAACTGGGTCCGGTAGACCGCGAACAGCGACACCCCCACCCTCAGGCGGTCACCCACCGCGACCGCGTACGACGGCCCCAGCCAGTAGTCGGTCATCGAGCGCGAGACCGCCTGCGACAGCGACAGGCGGCCCGCGACGTTGGGGAGAGCGCCCGTCGTGGTCCCCGAGTACGAGATCCGCTCCGCCGTCGGGATGACGAGCGAGACCCCGACCTTGTGGCGAACGGGCGCGTCGTCGGCGGACAGGTGGCGAAAGTACATCGCCGAGCTCGGCAGCTCGAAGGTGTCGGTCGTCGCGAACGACTCGCGACCCGGCTCGTACCGCCCGTACGCCGAGGTGTCGAACCCGCCCGGGAAGAAGACGCCCTTCAGCGTCCGCCGTGTGGCGCCGTACACCGTGGCCGACAGGCCGAAGACGTCGCCGGGCACCCCCGCCATGCCGGCCGGGTTGAGGTACGGCATCGCGGAGTCGGTCCCGGCCGCGGTGGCCGCGCCGCCCATCGTCGCGGTTCGCCCGCCGAGCGGCACGTCGCGGTAGCTCTGCGCATGCGCGGCCGTCGACGTCGCCGCGAACGCCACACACAGCCAACGCCCGCCGCGCGTCTCCATCGGTGGAGCGCACGCTACACGACCAGGCTTCCTTCACAAGGGTGCGGGCGCGGCTCGAGCGGCGCGCTCGCCTGGGCGGGGGGCGTTCGAGATCCCCACACCGGCGCGCGCTCACCGCGGGGCGGCCTGTGCTCCTCGCGCTCTGCCGAGCGTGCTCGACGTGCGTTGGTGGCGGAGCAGAGGCGAAGGGGCGTCCCGAACGGCTGCGGCGCATGCCGCCTCGGGCGCCGAGGCAGCTTCACTGCACGCGCGGCGCCGCCCACACCGCGAGCTTTTCGCGGAAGATCTTCGCGTTGTGGCGGATGTCGACAGGAAACCCTGGGTGTACGAGGAACCGTCGCACCCCGCGAGTCACCTCGTGGCGCTCGCCCAGCGCGGACAGCTCCGCGAACAGCTCGGCCTCGCGGCGGCGCGACGAAGGATGCAGCTCGACGCACACGACCGGCTCGCCGCGCACGCCGACGAGCGCCGCGCGTCGCACGTCGGGATGAGTGTTGAAGACGCCCTCGATCGGATCGGTGAAGTGTGTGACCTCTCCTGTGACCACCCGGTGGGCCTTGCGCCCCATGAACCAGAGCCTCCCCTCCTCGTCGAAGCGGCCGAGGTCGCCCATCCGATGAAAGAACCCGCCAGAAGGGTCGCGCACCTTGGCGAGCGAGTTGGCGACCTCGCGCTCGACGTAGCGCCGCGTGACGTTGGGTCCCTTCACCGCGATCTCGCCGACCACGCCGCGCGGGCAGGGCTCGACGTCTGCCGTCGACGCGATCGGGCCATCGTCGATCGGAACAATCATCACATCGACGCCTGGCACCGGCCCGCCGACGCAGGTGCCCGCGCCCTGGCGGGTCAGCGCCGCCGTCTCGCCGACGATCGTGCGGCTGCCGACGATCGCGACCGGCAGCGCCTCGGTCGCGCCGTACGGCGTGAAGATCTCGGCGTCCGGTGACAGCATCGGCGCCCACGCCTCGAGCACCGATGGCGGCACCGGCGCGCCGGCCGACAGCACGCGCCGCAGCGACGGCAGCCGCACGAACGGCGCGCCCTCCCAGGTCGCGATCCGGTCGAGCAGCGCGGGCGAGCCGAACAGCATCGTCGCCGAGAAGCGCCGCACCGGCTCGACGATCTCGCGTGGATCGACGCGCGCTGGCCGGGTGAAATCCATCACCGGCAGCACGGTCGACAGGCCGAGCGCCGGATCGAACAGGGCGAACGGCGCGAACGTCGGCACGTTGACCTCGCCTGGGGAGAGCGCGAACGCGTCGCGGATCATCGCGAGCTGCGCGGCGAAGTTGCCATGTGAGTACTCGACGCCCTTCGGCGCGCCGGTGCTGCCGCTCGTGAACACGATCGCGGCGGGCTCGTCGTCGCCCGGGCGCGGCAGCGCGCCGACGGCGCCGCGCGCGAGCACCTCGTGGAGCGGCGTGGCGAACGGGAACGCGCCGTCCGCGCACACCGACACGCGCACCGAGCGGCGACCCCAGCCGAGCACCGCGCGCGCCGCGTGCGCCGCCTTGATGCCGACGAACCCGCGCGGTCGCGTCTCGTCGAGGCACCGGGCCACGTTGGAGAGGCCGAGCCCCGGATCGACGAGCACCGGCACGAGCCCCGCACGAAACAGGCCATACACCACCGCGAACAGCTCGAGGCTCGGCTTGACCATCAGCGCGACGCGGTCGCCGGGTGAGAGGCCCGACGCGAGCAGCCCGCGCGCCACGCGGCTCACCAGCTCGTCGAGCTCGCGCGTCGTCGTCGCCCTGTACGCGCGTCGGCCGTCGGGGCCGCGCGGTCCGGGCTGGCGCAAGGCGATCCGGTCGGGGGCTCCTCGCGCGTGCGCGGCGAGCGCGTCGGACAGCGCGCTCATGTCACTGGGTGCGAGGCGAGCCACTCGACGACGCGCGGCACGACGCGCTCGCCGACGTCCTCGTGGACGTAGTGGCCCGCGTCGTCGTGGACGGTGACGTCGGCGTCGGGCCAGCGCAGCTGCCACTCGCGCAGGATGCCGAGGTCGAACACGAAGTCCTTCGCGCCCCATACGAGCAGGCGCGGGACGCGCGAGAGCAGCGAGAGCCTCGAGTCGATCTCGGCGAGCGGCGCGTACGCGGGATCGTCGGGCGAGAGCGGGATGTCCTCGACAAAGCGCAGCGTCGCCAGCCTGTCGCCCGCGCCCTCGTAAGGCGCGAGCATCCCCGCGCGCACGTCGTCGGACATGCGCTTCTTGTTCATCCCCACGATGGCCGCGCCCCGCGCGAACGCGTTGAACCTGTTGACCAGGAGCGCGCCGAGCGGGCTGCGCGCGAGCTTCAGCAACGCTGGCAGCGACTTGGTGGGAGGCACCGGGAACGCCGCCGTGTTCATCAACACCACGCGCGCGACCTTGTCGGGGTGCCGCGTGGCCCAGCCCATCGCGATCGCGCCGCCCCAGTCGTGGGCGATCAGCGTCACGCGAGCGTCGACCTTGGCGTGGGCGAGCAGCGCGTCGAGATCGTCGATGCGCGACGAGAGCGTGTAGCGGTACCCGTCGTCGCCGGGTTTGTCCGACAGGCCGCAGCCGACGTGATCGACGGCGACGCAGCGGTGCGAGCCGCGGAGCGCGCCGATGAACTCGCGGAAGGTGAACGACCACGAGGGGTTGCCGTGCACGAACACGACGGGCGGGCCGTCTCCCTCGTCGACGTAGTGCTGCAGGATCCCGCCGCCGCGATCGAAGAACCGAGACGCGAACGGGTACAGCGCGCGCAGGCGGGCGAGGCGCTCGGGTGTCACCATACGAGCTCCATCATCGAGCAGTTGAGGCCGCTGCCGATCCCCAGGAGCCCGAGGCGCTTGCCGCGGGCGAGGCGGCCTGCTTCGCGCGCCTTCGCGAGCGCGAACGGGATGCTGGCGGGCCCCACGTTGCCGTACTCGGGGTAGATGCGGGTGACGCGCGCGGGATCGAGCGACAGCGCGTGGCAGAGCTTGTCCGTGTGAGTCTCGCTGACCTGGTGGAGCAACAGCTCGTCGAGCGAGTCGCGCTCCCAGCCGAGCTCGCGCTGCGCCTTCTCGTAGGTCCTCCGGGCGAGCGCGACGCCCGCGACGAGCAGGCCGCTCGCGTCGGTGGTCATGCCCTCGGCGGTGCCCTTGCAGAGGTTGACGTGCTCGGTCGCCGCGAGCGTGACGCCGCCGACGACGCGGTGAGCGCGCTCGGGCGGCGCGAGCTCGCTGTGGCAGAGCACGGCCGCCGCGCCGCCGGAGCCGAGCGTCAGCGTCGCGAAATTGTCGCGGAACGTCTGCGGGGTCGCCCCCGGCCCGAGCAGCGTCTGCAAGGTCGCCTCGAGGACGTGCGTGCAGTTCTCGCCGTCGACGACGATCCCCGCCTCGATCTCGCCGCGCTCGATCGAGCCGCCGACGATCTGGATGCCGTTGAGGAACGCGAGGCACGCGTTGCCGAGATCGAAGTTGGCGCAGTCGGGCGACAGCCCGAGCTTGCGGTGCGCGAACGCGGCGGTCGACGGCTCGAGATAGTCGCGACACACCGAGGTGCTGATCAGCGCCCCGATGCGCGCCCGGTCGATCCCCGAGTCCTCGATGGCGGCCTCGCCCGCGAGCGCCGCGATGTCGCTCGGCGTGACGCTCTCGGGCCAGGTGCGGCGCGCGATGATCCCCGTCAACTCGCCGAGCATCCGGTGGCCGAGGCCGAGGCGATCGGCGAGCGGTCGTAGCCGATCTTCGATCGACGCGGACGTCACCCTCATCGGGCCTTCGGCTGTGCCGAGGCCGACGAGCGACACGTGCGTGAACCTCATCACGCGACCGTGTCGAGGCACGGCGCCCGCGCGTCAAGCCTCGCGCTACGGGCGGCGGAGCGCGTCGGCGAAATCGGGGTAGCCAGGGACCTCTTCCGGGAACGGCACGCGCGTCTCGCCGATCCACATCTCGCCGGGCGCGAGGTACGGGCTGAACACGCCCGCGCCGAACGGATCGAGCTGGTACGCGTTCGGCTGCGGCGGCTGGTCGGGATCTCCGCCGCCCGGCGGCGTCATGTCGGGGCCGCCGCCGCCCTGGCCCATGCCGCCGCCGCCGGGGCCGCCTGGTCCTCCCGGTCCGCCGCCCGGACCGCCAGGGCCGCCGGGGCCGCCGGGGATCAAGCTCGAGCACACGCCGCCGCAGGTGCCGGTGACACACTGGAACGCCTGCACCACCGTCAGCGCCGCGCCGATGTCACCGTTGAAGCAGCCGAGGATGCACTGGAAGTCGAGGCCGCCGCCGCCGCCGCCGCTGCCGCTGCCGCCCATGCCTCCGCCCGCGAGGCACTTGGTCACCGAGCACTGGATGCCAGCCAGACAGTCGGGATCGTTGTAACAAGCGTTGATAGGTTTGTCGCATTTGTCCGCGATGCACTGCGCGCACTCGCCGATGGGCCCCGAGTCGGGGATGGGGATGCCCGAGTCGAAGAGATCCTTGCCGCCTGAGCCGTTGCCAGCCTTGCCCGACTTGCCACCCTGGCCCTTGCCGCCCTGGCCCTTGCCGCTCGCACCGCCCTGCGCGCTGCCCGACTTTCCGCCCTGGGACGCGCCGCCCTGGGAGACGCCGCCGCCGCCGGTCACGCCGCCGCCGCCGGTGAAGCCGCCCTGGGACATGCCGCCGCTCGAGGTGCCCGCCTTGCCGCTGGTGCCGGTCGCGCCCGAGTGGCCAGCGGTGCCGCCGCGGCCGGCCACCTGCGGGCCCTCTTCCTCTTCGAGGCCGAGGTCGGAGCGCCCGCCGCACGCGAAGAACATCGCGGGGACGGAGGCGAACACCAGCGCATACCAGGCCATCCGAGGGCGGTTCATCACGATCACGATCCTCTAGACGTTCTCCACTCGGCTGGCGAAGCAAAATGCACCGCTGACCGCGCGTCGGGCGGTGTAGAGGTCGCTCTCGGACGATGACGCCAAAGAAAATCACCGTGCCGGTTCTGCGGGCGCGCAAGGGCAAGGGGCCGCGCATCGCGATGCTGACGGCCTACGACGCGACGATGTCGCGCCTGTATGACGAGGCGGGGGTCGACGTGCTCCTGGTCGGCGACTCGCTCGGGATGGTCGTGCAAGGCCAGCCGCACACGCTCGGCGTGACGCTCGAGGAGATCGCGTACCACGGTCGGGCCGTGGCGCGTGGCGCGAGCCGCGCGCACCTCGTCGGCGACATGCCGTTCATGAGCTTCCAGGTGTCGGCCGACGAGTCGGTGCGCAACGCGGGCTACCTGCTGAAGCACGGCGCGTTCGAGGCCGTGAAGCTCGAGGGCGGCGTCGACGTCGCCGAGCACGTCCGCCGCATCGTCGCGGCCGGCATCCCGGTGATGGGGCACGTCGGCCTGACCCCGCAGAGCGTCCACGCGATGGGCGGGTTCCGCGTGCAGGGCAAGACCGACGACGCCGCGCAGCGCATCCTCGCCGACGCGAAGGCGCTCGAGTCGGCCGGCGCCTACGCGATCGTGCTCGAGGGCATCCCGTCCGACCTCGCGCGCAAGATCACCCTCGCGGTCGACGTCCCGACGATCGGCATCGGGGCGGGCGTCGGCTGCGATGGCCAGGTGCTCGTCTCCTACGACATGCTGGGGATGTTTCGCGACATCCGTCCCAAGTTCGTGAAGCGCTACGGCGAGCACGGTGACGCCATCGTCGCGTCCGTCGCGCGGTACGTCAGCGAGGTGCAGGCGGGCGACTTCCCCGGGCCCGAGCACTCGTTCGGCGAGGTGCAAGTCAAGCCCGCCGCCGAGGCGACCGGTCAGGCCGCTTTGCCAAGCGCTGGCGGCGGGTACGGCCCGGCCGACTCGTGAACGCTCACCGCATGAAGGCCGGATCCTCGATGTCCTCGGGGCGACAGTCGGGCGGCGCGGTCCGCGGGTTACAGCGCGACGGCGTGCCGCCTGGGATCGTCAGCGCGCGGACAGGGTCTGGCTCGACGCCCGGATAGTCGGTGCTGAGCACGTGGGCGCCGCTCGCGAGCGCGGCCTCGTTGTCGGCGGGATCGTCGCCGACCGCCGCGCCGAACACGCGCACCAGCATGCCGGCCGCGAGCGCGGCGTCGATGGCGGCAGAGTCCTTGGCGTCGTTGACGATCGCGACGCCCGCGAACGCGTCGGCGGGCGCCGAGTCGATGAACGCGAGCCGCCCCGCGAGCCCCGCGCCGCCGCGCGTGTACGCGTCGCGCAGCGGACCCGACTCGTCGAACCCAAAGAAGATCTTCTGCCGGGTCGCGCCGAGCGTGGGCCAGCCGGTGGTCGCGAGCGCCTCGCGCAGCGTGGCCGCGTCGCCGCGCACGTCATCCGGGGTGAGCACGCGCGACCTCGGCCACACCGAGAGGATCTCGGCCTCGATCGCCGCGAAGAAGTCCTCGGCGTTCTTCGTCGTGACGCCGGACTTCATCTCCATCTGCACGTAGAGCGGCTGGTGCGCGGGGTGCGCGTCCGACCAGACCTTCAGCGTGGTCAGGCAAGCCACGAGCGTCGGGCAGGTCGTAGTCTCGTCGAGCAGCGGCAGGTGGTGGACCTCGATCGGCGCGCCGTCGCCCTTGAAATGAACGTCGAGCTCGACGCTCCGCACGCCGTCGCGCGCGAGCTGCACGTCGAGCGGCGGCATCGTGTACTTCCAGTCGGGCAGCGTGTTTCCCGGGGTCTCGACGTGGTAGCTGTTGTGCGTCGCCTTCACTTGCATGTGCGTCAGCCGCAGCTCGCCGTCTCGCGCATAGTGAAAGGTCTTCGGCGCGGGGGTCGCGTCGTCCGAGCCGCACGACGACGCGGCGGGCGCGAGCAGCGCGGCGAGCAGGGTGAGGCGGAGCGTCGGCGAGGTCAAAGGACGCCGAGGATACGCGCGCGCGCCCGCGATGCGCTAGGCTCCCGCCCTCGCGTGGCGAACATCGGCTACATCCAGGTCGTCCGGCACTGCAACCATTTCTGCGGCTTCTGCTCGAACCCGACCACGCCGTACGTCCACACGATCGACTCGATGAAGCTGCTCGTCGACGATCTCGTCGCGCGCGGCTACTTCGGCGCCATCCTGACCGGCGGCGAGCCGTCGCTGCACCCCGAGCTGCCCGCCGTCGCGCGCTACGCGACCGAGCGCGGGCTGCACGTGCGGATGATCACCAACGGGCACCGCCTGGCCGACGCCGAGTTCGCGAGGGAGATGGCCGAGGCGGGGCTGAAGCTCGTCCACGTGTCGATCTACTCGGTCAAGCCCGACGTCGAGGAGACGCTGCGCGGCGCGAAGGACACGCTGTCCCGCGCCTTCGCCGCGATCGACAACGCGCACCGCTTCAGCGTCGAGGTCAACGTCAACTGCGTCATCAACAAACTCAACGCCGATCACCTCGACGCCAACGTGCGGTACCTGCTCCGCCACCACCCCCACATCACACACTTCGTGTGGAACAACCTCGATCCGTCGATGGGTCGCGCCGAGGTCAACCAGGCGACCTACACCCCGAGGCTCGCAGACTTCGAGGGCTCGCTGTACCGCGCGATGAAGCTCTTGCACGCGGCGGGCAGGAGCTTTCGAGTCGAGAAGGTGCCGCTCTGTTACATGACCGACTTCGCGTGGGCGAGCACCGAGACGCGCAAGATCGTGAAGGGTGAAGAGCGCGTCGTACACTTCCTCGATCAGAAGCAGACGGTGCGGCAGACCGACTGGGAGCACCTGTACGCCGAGGGTTGCGACGAGTGCTCGCTGCGCCCGATCTGCGGCGGGCTGTTCGATCGCGGCAATGGCTACGATCCGGCCGAGCTCTCGCCAGTGTTCGTCTCGCTGCGCCGCGTGGTCGAGCGCATCATCCAGGATCCGCGAGATCCGTCGTATCCCCTGCGCGACTACGACGCGTGGCGCGCCGACTTCGAACGCCGGGTGCGCGAGGCGCGCGCCGAGCTCGCAGACATGCAACAGCAGGGCGGCCCCCAGGTCGGCGTCGTGACCGAGCAGGGCCAGCGTCTCTACCAGGCCAAGCGAAAGAGCGAGGCGAAGAAGGCCGAGGCGCTGGGCGTCGCGCAGGAGCGCGAGGCCGGCGAGGGCTGACCCGGACGACATCGATCAGGCCCCGCGCGGCGCCGCGGCGCGGGATCCGATATGAAGCCGGGCATGACCGACAACTGGCGGAGTCGCGCCTGCTCGCCCGAGGACGTCGTCGCGCACATCGAGTCGGGGCACCGCGTGTTCGTGCACGGCGCCGCCGC
The DNA here is from genome assembly GCA_963169165.1 of Myxococcota bacterium. GTDB lineage: Bacteria > Myxococcota_A > Polyangia > Polyangiales > Polyangiaceae > JADLFU01. Next base: position 9,031 of record CAUJFL010000062.1, read on the forward strand.
GACGCCGCTGCCGCTGCTCGACGCGCTGGCCGGGCGCGCGGGGATCGAGGGCGTGCGGCTGTATCACCTGCACGTCGAGGGGCCCGCGCGGTTCGCCGAGCCCGAGCAGGAGGGGCGCATCCGCTCGGTGTCGCTGTTCACCGGCGCGTCGCTGCGCAAGCCCGTCGAGGAGGGCAGGGCCGATTTCGTGCCGATCTTCCTGTCGGACATCCCGGCGCTGTTCACGTCGCGGCGCGTGCCGCTCGACGTCGCGATGGTGCAGGTGTCCCCGCCCGATCGGCACGGCGACTGCACGCTCGGCACCTCGGTCGACGCGGCGCGCGCGGCCGTCGACTCGGCGCGCCTCGTGCTCGCCGAGATCAACGAGCGCATGCCGCGCACGCACGGCAATTCCACCCTGCCGCTGTCGCGCATCCACGCGTTCACCGCGACCGACAGGCCGCTCGTCGCGCACGAGCCCGAGCCCGTCACCGAGACGGAGGCGCGCATCGGGGCGCTGATCGCCGAGCTGGTCGACGACGGCGCGACGCTCCAGCTCGGCATCGGCGGCATCCCCGACGCGGTGCTCGCGCGTCTGTTCGAGAAGCACGATCTCGGCGTCCACACCGAGATGTTCTCCGACGGGATCCCGCCGCTCGTCGAGGCGGGCGTGATCACCAACACGAAGAAGAAGGTGCACCCGGGGCGCATCGTCACGAGCTTCGTCAACGGCTCCCAGCGGCTCTTCGATTTCGTCGACGACAACGCGCTCGTCGAGTTTCACCCTTGCGATCGCACGAACGACATCTCGCTGATCCGCAAGAACGACCGCGTCGTCGCGGTCAACTCGGCCATCGAGCTCGATCTGACGGGGCAGGTCTGCGCCGACTCGATCGGACACAGGATCTACTCGGGCATCGGCGGCCAGATGGACTTCATGCACGCCGCCGCGCACTCGCTCGGCGGAAAGCCGATCATCGCGCTGCCGTCGACCGCGGCGCGCGGGACGGTGTCACGCATCTCGTGCACGCTCAAGCCGGGCGCGGGCGTCGTCACGACGCGCGGCCACGTCCACTGGGTCGTCACCGAGCACGGCGCGGTGAACCTCCACGGCATGACGTTGCGCGAGCGTGGGCTCGCGCTGATCTCGATCGCGCACCCCGATTTTCGCGCCCAGCTGACCCGCGAGCTCTCCCAGTTGCGCCATTTCACATGAGCCGCGCGGCCGACGCGCGCCGCGCGATGTGGGCGAGCCTCGTCGTCGGCGTGGTCGTGCTCGCGCTGAAGTGGCTGGCCTTCTGGCTCACCGGCAGCGTCGGCCTGTACTCGGACGCGCTCGAGTCGGTGGTCAACGTGGTCGCCGCGGGGGCCGGGCTCGTCACGGTCACGATCGCCGCGCGACCCGCCGACGCCGGGCACCCGTTCGGCCACGCGAAGGCCGAGTATTTCTCCGCCGGGCTCGAGGGCGCGCTGGTCCTCGTCGCCGCCTGGTCGATCGCGCGCGCCGCGTGGGAGCGCTGGGCGTCGCCCGCGCCGATCGCCGAGGTCCTCCGTGGGGGCCTCGCGTCGGGCGCGGCGACCGCGCTGAACGGGGCGCTCGGTGTGTACCTCGTCTCGCGTGGGCGCGCGCTGAGGTCCGCCGCCGTGAGGGCCGACGGCGCGCACGTGCTCACCGACGTCGCGACGTCGGCTGGCGTCCTGCTCGGCGTGGGCGCCGCGCACGCGACCGGCATCGGCGCGCTCGATCCGCTCGTCGCCGGGCTCGTGGCGGTCAACATCGTCTGGTCGGGCGGAAGGCTCGTGCTCGAGGCGGTCGGAGGGCTGATGGACGAGGCGCTGCCCGAGGCCGAGGTCGCCGCCGTCACCGCCGCGGCGCGAGGCGCCTGCGACGACGGTCATGTGGTCGAGGTGCGCACGCGGCGCGCGGGGCACGCGACGTTCGTCGAGGTGCGGCTCGTCGTGCCGCCCGAGACGACAGTGAAGGCGTCGCACGCCTGCTGCGACCGGATAGAGGCGGCCGTCGCGGAGGTGGTAGAGGGCGCGAGCACCACCGTCCACGTCGAGCCGACCGACAGCGCGTGACGAGGGCCGCCGTCGATCCCTCTAGGGCGATCGACGTCCGCCGCGGCTCCCGCGAACGCACACTGTTCATGATTGTTATGTTTGCAAGCCGGTGACCATCCGCTGAGGCCGAGCTCGGACGACGACGGAGGGCTCCCGTTCGCGGCCTGTCGCCCGAGCTCGCGCCCTCGTGATACCGTCGGCGACGATGCGATGCGAGCGATGCGGGCGGGACTACACCCCTGCCTGTCCGGTCCATGGCGCGGACGACGCCGAGCGCGCGTCGCTGCCGCCGGTCGAGGCGACGCCGCTCGCCGGCGCCACGCTCTCGGGGAGATACGTGATCCGCGGCGTGCTTGGGCGAGGCGCGATGGGCACCGTGTACCTCGCGTCCGACCTTCGAGGTCCTGCGCCGTGGGTCGCGGTGAAGATGCTCGACGACGATCGCTCCGACGACGAGCGAGCGCGGCTGCGCCTCGAGGCGTCGGTCGGCGCGCGCGTCGAGCACGACAACGTGCTCCGCTACCTCGACTCGGGCGAGGCCGAGTCCGGCGCGCCGTTCGTCGTCGTCGAGCTGCTGGTGGGAGAGACGCTCGGCGAGCGGCTCCGGCGCGAGCAGACGCTGCCGATCGACGCGGCGATCCAGCTGTTTCGTCGGGTCGCCGACGGCCTCGCGGCGGTGCACGCGGCCGGGATCGTCCATCGCGACGTGAAGCCGGACAACATCTTCCTCGTCGGCCCGGCGGGCGACGCGACCAATGTGAAAATAGTTGATTTTGGGCTGGCCAAGCACGACAGGTCGACCGACGAGGTTCGCGACGGCGTCGTCGCGGGCACCTGCGATTTCATGGCGCCCGAGCAGGCGCTCAGCGATCCGGTGGACGCGCGCACCGACGTGTACGCGCTCGGGCTCACGATGTTCCGCGCGCTGACGGGCGTGCTGCCGTTCTCGTCTTCGGACCGCGTCGTCACGATGGCGCGTCAGATCGCCGAGCCCGCCCCGCGCGCGTCGACGCTCGCGCCGGGCCTCGCCGGGCTCGACGCGGTGCTGCAGGCGGCGCTCCGCAAGTCGCCCGGCAACCGATACCGCTCGATGCGCGCGCTCGCCCACGATCTCGCGCGCCTCGAGCGCGGCGATCGGCTGTCGGGCGCGCACCTGCTCGGCGCGCTCGGCGACGTGTACGTGCCGCGCACCGCGACCGGCAAGGTCGCCGCCGCATACTTCTACACGCGGCTGGGGCTCGCGCCGCCGTTCTGAGCGTGGCGCTCGCCGAGACACGTGGAGCCGCGGCGCGCGCTCTCTCGCCGACGCTCTGCGGCACACGATCAGGTCAGCATGCCGCCGTTGACGCGCAGCACGGCGCCGGTCACGTACGACGCCTCGTCCGACGCGAGGAACACGACAGGCGTCGCGATCTCGCGCGCGGTCGCGGTGCGTCCGAGCGGCACCGCCCCGAGCATCGCGTCCTTCACCGGCTGCGGCAGCTCGCGGGTCATGTCGGTGTCGACGAAGCCCGGGGTCACGGCGTTGACGGTCACGTTGCGCTTCGCGTACTCGCGCGCGAGCGACTTGGTCGCGCCGAGCAGCGCGGCCTTCGACGCCGCGTACGCCGTCTGTCCCGCGTTGCCCATCTCGCCCACCACGCTGGAGACGAAGATGATCCGCCCCTTGCGCGCCTTCATCATTGGGCGAAGCGCCGCGCGCGCGCACCCGAGCGAGCCTCGCACGTTCACCGCCAGCGTCTCGTCGAGCGCCTCGTCCTTCATCTGGACCCACAGGCCGTCGCGGGCGATCCCTGCGTTGGCGACGAGCACGTCGAGGCGACCGAGGCGCTTCGCGGTCTCGGTGACCCGCGCCTCGCTCATGGCCACGTCGCGCACGTCGAGCTGCATCGCCTCGGCCACGCCGCCGCGCTCGCGGACGCCCGCGCACACCGCCTCGGCCTCGGCGACCTGGGTCGCGTACGTGAAGACGACGTGCGCGCCCTGCTCGGCGAGGGCCTCGACGATGGCGCGCCCGATCCCGCGCGAGCCACCCGTCACGAACGCGACCTTCGAGCTCAGATCGAACATGCGCGCGCGATACCACGGCGCGGCGGGCGCGAAGCTCAGAACTGGCCGAACACGCCGGCGCTCCCCGCGCCGAGGTATGGCCGCACGAAGCGCCCCTCGTCGGTCTTCGCGGGCGCGCCTGCCTTGGGCTTCTTCGTGAGGCCATAGAAGCCCACGCCCGCGCCGATGATCGCGACGCCGAACGAGATGGTCGAGAGGGTCGCCTGGCTCTTGCCGCTGTCGATGTCGGCGTGCGCCGACGGCGGGCAGCGGTTGTCGACGCACTGGTCCTTCGCCGAGCTAGCCTTCGATTTCGCGCCGAGGCCCGTGATCGTGCCGATCAGCAGCCCCACGCCCGCGACGCCGAAGCCGCCATAGGTCGGGAGCTTCCACGAGGTGTCGGGCGGGGGCGGGGGCGGGGGCGGCGGCTCGGGCTCGGGCTCGGCCTTCTTCGGGGGTGGCGGCGTGAAGTCGAACGGCACCTCGGCGGTCTTGCCCTCTTCGAGCTCGATGTCGGCGCTCTTCGTCTCCTTGCCGGCCGTCGCGGAGATCGAGTGCTTGCCGGGGTTGCGACGCACCTTGCCGTAGTCGCCGACGACCCGCTCGTCGACGCGCACCTCGATCTTGTCGCCGGGTTTCACGCCCTTCAGCTTCACGGAGATCGTCGGGATGCGCTTGTCGAGCTCCTCGGACATGCGCTGCGCCTCCGTTCGGGCGACGGAGAAGGGCTCGGGCTCCTTCGGCTGCGGGGCGCTCTTCGCGACCTCGTCCGCGGCCTCGCGCGCCTCGAGCAGCTTGCCCATCAGCAGCGCGGTCTTCGCGACCTCGAGCCCCGTGGTCGGCACGCCCATCAGCGCGTGCGCCTTCTTGAAGGACTCGAGCGCCTCGCCGAACTTCTTCTCCTCGCGCTGCTCGCGCCCCTCGGCCATGTGGGTGCGGGCCTCCTTCTTCTGCTCCTCGGTCGGTCCGGCAAGCACGAACGACGAGGTGAGCGCGAGCGACAGCGCGACGCGCGTGAGCAAACGATTAGAAACCATCATCGACCTTCTTCTTCTTCTTGGGAGGGGCGGCGGGTGGCGCGGCGTGGGTGGCTGGCGGCGGGGCGGCCGCGGTCTTCGCGGGCGCGGCGGGTTGCGTCGTCGCGGCGGGTGGCGGAGCGGCGGGCGCGGGGGGCGTCGTCGTCGTGGTCGGCGGAGGCGGGGTCGCCGTCGCGGGCGGCGCCGCCGTCGTCGCGGACGGAGGGGCGGTCGTCGTCGCGGGAGCCGGAGGCGCGGCGCTGGGCGCGTCGCTCGCCGACGCGGAGGGCGGCGCGCTGGCGGGCTGGACCGCGGCCGACGCGTCTCGCGGGGACGAGAGCAGGATGGTGAGCGCGAACCCCCAGACGCCGAGCGTCACAGCGGTCGCGAGCGCGCCGAGCACGTAGTGAACCGTGCGCATCCCCGACACCGAAGGATCGACGTAGGGGGCCTCGGGCTGGGCAACCGGCATCGGCGCGGGCTGCACCGCCGCCGCGAGCATCGCCGGGGGAGGCGCGAACTGCTGGGGTTGCACGGCGGAGAGGGGCATCGTCATGCCCAGCCCGGGACGAGACGGGGAGGGCGCGCGAGGCGGGGGCAGCGGTGCCGCCGGGCCAGGGGTCCCCGCCGGGGTGCCGGGCGCGCTCCACGCGACGGCGGCGGACGGCCTCGATGGCGTGTTGACCGCGAGGTTGCGTGCACGACCCGCGTTGACGGCGGCGAGCGCCTCGGAGACGTCGCGCCTGCGCGCCTCGGCGCGGTCCCCGAGGAACTGACCCATCACCTTGGACACGTCGGCGGCGGAGGCAGGCCGCAGCGCCTCGAGCGCGCGCGCCATCTCGCCGGCGCTCGGGAAGCGGCCGTCAGGATCGTGAGCGAGCGCCCTCTTGACGAGGTCGGCCACAGGCTTCGGAACCCAGGGCGGCAGCGGGCGCGGCGGCTGGCCCGAGGTGATCATGTGCAGCGTCGCGAGCTGGTTGTCTCCGTCGTATGGCAGGTTGCCGGAGAGCATCTGATACATCACGGTGCCGACCGCCCACACGTCCGACCGCCCGTCGACGGCGCGGCCCATCGCCTGCTCGGGCGACGCGTACTGGATCTTTCCCTTCACGAGCCCCGCGCTCGTCTCGGCCGTCACGCGCTGCGCCGCCTTCGCGACGCCAAAATCGATGATCTTGGTGATGCCGTTGGCGCCGACGAGGATGTTCTGCGGCGAGACGTCGCGGTGAACGACGCCGAGCGGTCGACCCGCCTCGTCGGCCAGACAGTGCGCCGCGTGCAGCCCCGCGCAGGCGTCGGCGGCGATCCGCAACAGCGCCGGGACCGGGAAGCGCTGCCCAGCGCGAATGAGAGAATTGTATAGTTTGGCCAGCGAGTCGCCCTCGACCCATTCCATCACCAGGAAGGTGATGTCCGCCTCCTCGCCGACGTCGAGGATCTCGGCGACGTTGGGGTGGCGGATGCGCGCGGCGATGCGCGCCTCGTCGAGGAACATCGACTGGAAATCGGCGTCGTCCGCGTACTGTGGCAGCACCGTCTTGACGGCGACGAGCTTCTCGAAGCCGTGCTTGCCGACGAGCCGCGCGACCCAGACCGTGGCCATGCCGCCCTGCGCGAGCGGATACAGCAGCTCGTACCGATCGAACCGAAAGCCCGGGACGAGGTGGCTCTGGGAGGAGGGAGGGGTGATCACGCGGGGCCTCACGGATCGGCGCAGCATCGGAAGCCGATACTGTCGCTCTTGGTGTCGCGAGTCTTCGTGCTGTTGGTGGTGTCGCAGGCGAGGTCGGCGCCGGTCGAGCTGTTCCACGAGCCGCCGCGGACGATGCAGATGTCGTCCTTGCCAGCCTGGGCCGTGCAGGCGTCCTCCCACTCGGCGACGTTGCCGCTCATGTCGTAGAGGCCCCCGAAGCCGCCCTGGCAGCTGTCCTTGCTCTTGACCACGGCCGACGAGGCCACCGACGGGCCCTGGCAGTTCGTCATGTTGAAGCTCGCGCCGTAGGGGTACTTGAACCCCAACGGGCCCTGACAGGCGAACGTCCACTGGTCGAGCGAGGGATCGGCGGCGCCGCCGAACGTGCTGCTCTGCCCGTTGAAGCCGCCGCAGAGTCGCTTGCCGGCCCACTCGCAGTAAGCGCGGGCGTCGCAGAAATCGACGTTGACCACGGGCTTCTGATCGTCGGGGCCGGGCATCCCGAAGTCACTGTTGAACGAGCAGTACGAAGGCTGGCTCGCGGCGACGGGCTTGCTCGCGAGAAACGCGTTGTACTGGGCGTTGGTCACCTCGGTCGAGTCGACCCAGGCCTTCAGCGGGGTGCCGAGCGGGATGGGCGTGGGTCCGCGGTTGACGCAGGCGTTGTTCTCGCAGGCGCCCTGCGGCAACGTGCACGGGACGGTGTCGTAAGCGGTCTGGTCGGCGTTGCAGGTGCCGAGCGAGTTGCCGACGCACTTCTTGTCGTTGGCGGGGCAAGCGGGCGGTTTGCAAATTCCGCCGACGCAGAGCGCCGCCGTCGCGCAGGTGTCCTTGACCTGGAAGCCGGTGCGGCCGGGGTTGCACTCCTCGACCACCTTGCCGTTGCAGCGGGTCTCGCCGAGCTGGCAGACGGGCTTCGCGCATTTCTTGGCGAAGATTCCCACCTGGCAGAGCTCGGCGCTGCCACACTGTTCGAGCAGGGTCGACGACTGGCCGTCGGCGCTGCACTTCTTCAGGGTGAGGCCGTCGCAGGTGAGGCCGTTGGGCACACACTTGGCGCAGCCGGACGGCGCGTCGGGGTAGCAGATCTCGTCGCTCGGGCACGGCGCGCCCGAGGTCTGCAGCAGGCCGCCCGAGTCGACGACGTAGAGCTGCTGCCCCTGGCAAGACTTGGCGCCGACCTGGTTGAGGTTGCACTTGCCCGAGGTAGCGTTGCAAGTGCCGTTCGGGCAGGCGGCGATCTTGACGTAGCCCTGCCCGTCGGCCGCGCAGACCTGCAGCTCGTTCGCGACGCACGAGAACTTGCCGGGGGCGCAGCCGCACACGTTGGGTTTGCCAGGATCTCCGCAGCCGAGCGGCGCCTTGCAGTCGCCGCACGAGAGGGAAGTGCCGCATCCATCGGTCGCGCTGCCGCAGTACGCGCCGACCTCGTCGCAAGTCTTGGGGACGCAGGGCGCGCCGCCCGCGCCCGCCGCGCCGCCTCCACCCGCGCCCGCCTTGCCGCCCGCGCCGCCTGCCCCGCCGGATCCGGCGCCGCCTCCGCCGCCTGCTCCGCTGGTGCCCGCTTTTCCGCCGGTTCCGGCGCCGCCCGTCCCGGCGCCGCTCGCGCCGCCTTGACCTCCCTTGCCGCTCGCGCCGCCCGCGCCCGACTGGCCCGCCGCGCCGGACTTGCCGCCCGTGCCCCCCGTGCCCCCCGTGCCCGCCTTGCTGCCGCCCGTGCCGGCCTGGCCAGCCTTGCCTCCGCCGACGCCCGCGACGCCCGCCGCGCCCGCCGTGTTGCCGGCCGCGCCGGCGGCGCCGCAGTCCTTCACGCAGCCGTCGACCTTCTCGAGATCGCTGAGGCCGACGAGGTTCGCGCAGCCGATGGCGGTGAAGGCGGGGAGCAGGAAGGAGAGCAGGCTTCGACGCATGGGACCCCTCGAGCCTAGCCGAATCGACGGCGCGTGGGGCGATCGAGACGCCTCTTTTCTCGCGATCGGGGCCGGGCTAACGCGGCGTCCCAGATGCAGCCGCGCCGGGTGGAATTTTACAAGCACGACCTCGGCGAGGCCGAGCTCGAGTCGCTGCGAGAGACGCTCGCGACGCCCTTCTTGACGCTGGGTCCGCGCGTCGCGGTGTTCGAGCGGGCGCTGGCGGCCGAGCTTGGCGCCCCGCACGTCGTCGGGGTCTCGAGCTGCACGCTGGGGCTGCAGATGACGCTCACGGCGCTCGGTGTCGGCGCGGGCGACGAGGTCGTGACGACGCCGATGACGTTCCTGTCGACGCCGAACGCCGCGCTGTACGTCGGCGCGACGCCCGTGTTCGCCGACGTCGAGCCGACGACCGGGTTGATCGATCCCGACGACGTCGCGCGCAAGCTCACGGAGCGGACGCGCGCGATCGTCGCCGTGCACCTCTACGGTCAGATGGCCGACATGCGGGCGCTGCGCGCGCTCGCCGATCGCCACGGCGTCGCGCTCGTCGAGGACTCGGCCCACGGCTTCGAGTGCGAGCGGGACGGCGCGCGGCCGGGCGCGCTCGGCGACGCGGCGGTGTTCAGCTTCTACGCGACCAAGACCATGACGAGCGGAGACGGCGGCGCTGTCGCGACGCGCGACGCCGAGCTCGCGGCACGGCTGCGGAGGCTGCGCAACCACGGCGTGAACAAGGACGCGGTGTCGCGCTACGGCGGCACGTTCTCGCACTTCGATATGGTCGAGCTCGGCGTGAAGGGCGCGATGACCGACGTCGAGGCGGCGCTGCTGCTGCCGCAGCTCTCTCGCGCGCACGCCCGTCGCGACGCGCGCCACGCGCTCGCGGACCGCTACGTCGCGGCGCTCGGCGACGTGCCGGGCGTCGAGACGATGGCGCGCGTCGGGACGAGCACGCACCACCTCTTCCCCGTCCAAGTGCCGGCCGAGCGACGCGAGGACGCGCTGCTGTCGCTCTCGTCGGCCGGAATCGGCTGCGCGGTCAACTATCGCGCGGTGCACACGCACACGTACTACCGTGAGCGCTTCGGGCTGCCCGACGACGCGCTGCCTCGCGCGCTCGACCTCGGCCGACGCACCATCTCGTTGCCGATGTGGCCGGGGCTGCCCGACTCCGACGTCGAGCACGTGGTCGCGACCTTGAAGCAGGCGCTGCTGTGACGCCGCGCTACTCGGTCGTCATCCCGGTCTTCAACGAGGAGGGCAACGTGCGCGCGCTCGCCGACCGCGTGACCAAGGTGATGACCGAGATCGGCGAGCCCTTCGAGATCGTGTTCGTCGACGACGGCAGCCGCGACGCGACCCCCGCGCTCTTGCGCGCGGCGATCCGCGAGCACGCCGAGGTGCGCGTCGTTCGCTTCACCCGCAACTACGGTCAGGAGGCCGCGGTGCAGGCGGGCTACCTGCACGCGCGCGGGCAGTGGATCCTGCAGATGGATGGCGATCTGCAGAACCCGCCCGAGGACATCCCGAAGCTGCTGGCGCGCGAGGGCCCCGACTTCGACATCGTCTACGGCGTGCGAAAGAACCGCAAGGATCCGCTGTTTCGGAGGCTGGCGTCCGAGTCGATGCGGTGGGTGATGCGGCGGATGCTCTCTATCGAGCTGCCGGAGGACATCTCGACCTTTCGGCTGATGCGCGCGTCGACCGCCAAGCTGCTGGCCGAGCTGCCCGAGCGCAACAAGTTCCTCTCCGCGCTCGCGTGCTGGGTGGGCGCCAGGTACACGACGGTCGACGTCGGGCACGCGGCGCGCGCGGCGGGCACGACCAAGTACAACTTCACCAAGCTGCTCAATCACACGTTCGATCTCGTGGTCGGCTTCTCGTCGAAGCCGCTGCGCTACGTGGGGACGCTGGGCTTCCTGGTCGCGGTGATCGGCCTTGTGGTCGCGGTGCGCGCGGTCGTCTACAAGCTCGTGTGGGGCACCTCGATGAGCGGCTGGGCGTCGCTCATCGCGACGGTGTCGGTGCTCGGGGGGATGCAGCTCGTCGCGCTCTCCCTCATCGGCGAGTACGTCGCGCGCATCTACGTGCAGGCGCAGGCGCGGCCGCAGTTTCTGGTCGCCGAGGTGCTCGACCGCGCGAGCCTTGGTGTAGAAGCCGACGCGCTGTGACACGCATCGCGATCGTCGGCTGTGGGTTCCCTCAGGTGGGGCTGTTGAAGGCCGCGCGCGCGCTCGGCCTGCACGTCATCGGCCTCGATCTCAACCTCGAGGCGGTCGGCGCGCCGCTCGCGAGCGAGCTGGTGAAGGCGTCGACGGGCGACGCCGACGCGATCGCGAGGGCCGTGCGCGCGACCGGCGCGACGGCGATCGCGACCACCGGCTCCGAGCTCGCGCTGACGACGACGGCCGCGGTCGCCGCGCGCCTCGGCCTGCCGT
>CAUJFL010000063.1 GCA_963169165.1 Myxococcota bacterium
GCGCGCGCCGCGGGCGCGCGGCCTCCCCGGGCGGGCCCGCGGGCGCGGGCCGCGGGGGCGGGGCGGGGGCCGCCGGGGGCCGCGGGGGCGCGCGCGGCGGCTGCGCGGGAGCGTGCGGGGGCTGCGCGGGTGCGAGCGGCGGCAGCGCGGGCGCGAGCGGCGGCAGCGCGGGAGCGAGCGGCGGCAGCGCGGGAGCGAGCGGCGGCAGCGCGGGAGCGGCTGGCGGGACGAGCTTCGTCGCCGTCGCCTCGTGCGAGTTCTCGACCGCGGTCGACAAGACGGGCGACGCGTCGACCGCCGTCACGATCGCGTCGGGTGCGTTCGCGTACTCGCCGCCGTGCCTCAAGATCAAGAAGGGCTCGACGGTCGTGCTCCCGCAGTCGGGCAGCCACCCCCTGCGTGGCATGCAGCAGAACGGCACGCAGCCCAACCCCATCCACGCGGCCGAGAGCGCCGGCGCCACCGAGATCTCGGTGACGTTCTCCGACGTGGGCTCCTACGGCTACCACTGCAATTTTCACGGCAGTGACGCGCCCGCCGGTTCGTCCGGGATGAGCGGCGCGGTCTACGTGGTCGAGTGAGCCAGGTGCGCTCGAACGCCAGGGGCCTGGGCGCGCTGCTCGCGCTCGCCATCTCGATGTCCGCCGCGTCGGCCCACGCGGTGCTCGTGGAGAAGGTCGTCGCGGTGGTCGCCGACCAGGCCATCTTCCTCTCCGACGTTCGCCACCGCGCCAAGCCGATGCTGGCGCAGATCGCCGAGCGCGTCCCGGCGGGGCCGCAGCGGAGCGCCGTCGAGTCGGAGATGTACCGCGAGCTGCTTCAGCAGATGGTCGACGAGCGGCTGGTGCAACTCGCCGCCGATCGCGCGCAGCGACGGGTGTCGGCCGAGGAGATCGACCGCGGCCTCTCGCAGATCGCGGCCTCGCAGGGCTTCTCTGCCGACGAGCTGATGGCTCGGGCCATCGAGTCGGGCATGACCCCTCAAGAGCTGCGGTTGCAGGTGATGCGCCAGCTGCTCGAACAGAAGATGATCTCGCTCCGCGTGATGCCGCGGGTCCGCATCTCTCCCGAGGACGTGAAGGCCGGCTACACGCGGCTCGTGCGCGAGGAGCGAAGGCGCCTCGGGTTCTCGGCGCAGTGGGTCATCATCCGCGTGATGCCGGGCTCGTCCGTCGAGGCGCGCAAGGAGCGCCGCGAGCTGGCCGACACGGTCGTCGCGCTCGCGCGGCAGCCTGGCGCCGATTTCGGAGCGCTCGCGCGGGCGTACTCGGACGACTCCGAGACCCGCGCCAAGGGAGGCGCGCTGCCGCCGCTCAAGCCTGGACAGCTCGCTCCCGAGCTCGACGCGGTCGCGGCGTCGCTCGACGTCGGCGAGGTGTCGGCGCCGGTCACCTATGGCGGTGACTTCGCGGTGCTGAAGGTCGTCGCGCGGGACAAGAGCTCGCTCCCGCCGCTCGAGGACGCGCACGAGCGAGTCGCCTCCGAGGTCTTCAGCGAGCGGCTCCAGAAGGCTCGTCGACAGTGGCTCGACGAGATGAAGCGCAGCGTCCACGTCGACGTGCGGATGTGACCGAGGACGCGCGCTCGGCCAGGCTCGGCTGGTGGGCGCTCGCGGTCGCGTGGGCGCTCGCCGCGAGCGTGAGCGAGCTCGTGCGGCGCGGCGCCGCGTACACGCTCGGTGAGCTCGTCGCGTCGCGCGCGTCGGTCGTCACCGTGTTCGTCTGCGCGGCGGCGCTCGGCGCGTGGGTCGCCTCGCGAGGTCGCGCGGCGCCGCCGTGGCGCGCGTGCGCGTGGACCATCGCGCTCGGCGGCTCGATCGCGGTCGGGTCCTTCGTCGTCTTCGTCGCGTATGGAGACCTCGCGCGGGCGCGGGTGGCGCTGCCGGCCGCGTCGGTCGTCGTCGGGCTCTGCCTCGGCGGCGCGATCGCGTCGCTCGCGCGTGTGGCGGTGGGGCTCGTGCCGCTCCGCGCGGGGCTCGCGGGCGCGGTGTCAGCGGGGCCGGTGGCGCTCGCGCTCGGCGCGCTGATCGGGCTCGTGATGTTGATCGAGCGCGGTGGGCCGCTGCGCGCCGCGGCCGGCCTCGGGCTGCCGCTGATCGCGCTCGCGGGCGTGGGCGCCGCCCTCCGCGCGGGCGCGGCGGCGGGCGCGCGGCGGGTGCTCGGCGCGTCGATCGTCGCGACGATCGTCATCGCGCCGCTGCTCGCGGTGGCCGAGACCTTCACGCCGGTCTCCGAGGCCAGAACGTGGCCCGAGGCGCCCGTCTTCGCCGCGACGGGCGCCGCCGCGAGGCTGGTCGTGACCTCCGGGCGCGGCTCGAACCAGGCCTACGTCGACGGCGCGCTGCGCTTCTCGTCGCTCGATGGACACCGTCGCCGCGAGGCGGTCGCGCACCCGGCGATGCTGTCCGCACCCCGGCGTGGTCGCGTGCTCGTGCTCGCGGGCGGAGACGGCGGCTCCGCGCGCGAGGTGCTGCGCTGGCCAGATGTGTCGCGCGTCGTGGTGGTCGAACCCGACGACGTGGTGCTCGACGCCGGCGTCCACAACCCTGTGTTCCTCGAGCACAACGGGGCGGCGCTGCGCGACGCGCGGGTCGAGCGCGTCCGGCGCGACGTGTTCGCGTACCTCGCCGACGGTGACGAGCGCTTCGACGTCATCCTGCTCGACACACCCGAGCCCGACACGCCCGCGCGCTCGAAGCTGACCACGCGCGCCGCGTTCGTGCGGCTCGCGCGCCGGCTCGCCGAGGACGGCGTCGGGGCGGTCGCGTTGCCGTCGCCGCTCTCGCAGCGCCGGGCGTTCTCCTCGGCGGTGAGCGCGATCTCGGCGGCAGGGTTGCACGCGCTCCCGTATCGGGTCGAGCTGCCCACCTCGGGTGTTCGCGGGCACGCGCTGTTCGCGAAGTCGCCGCTCGCCGCTCCACGAGGAGCGCTGCCGCCGGGCCTCGCGTGGCTCGATCCTGACGTCCTGCGCGCCGCCTTCTTCCTCGCTCCTGACGAGCGCCCCGATCCGCGTGCGCCGACGAACCTCTTGCATGCCCAGGTGTTGCCCGGCGACGCCCGCCAGCCGTGACGCTTTTCTTTTCGCTTTTTCCGCGGTCGCTGTAGGTTGCCCCGACGCCAGCGCAGGCCGCCCATGAGAAAAGCTCTCTCGCTCGTACTCGCCTTCTCGGTCGCCCTCCCTGCCGCGGGCGTGCTCGCCGCTGATATCAGCTACAAGGCGTGCGGTGGCGCGCCGACCAAGGCCGACCAGGACGCCGCGAAGGGCCTCTTCGCGGCCGGGCGCACCGCCTACGAAGAGGGCGATCACGCGAAGGCCATCCAGTACTGGCGCGACGCCTTCGAGCGCGACTGCACGGCGTCGCTCTTGCTCGTGAACCTCGCCAACGCCTACGAAAAATCGGGCAACCTCGACGCCGCGATCACCAGCCTCGAAACGTACCTCAAGCGCAGCCCCACGGCCGACGACGCGCCGACCATCCAGAAGCGGCTCGACAACATGAAGAAGCAGCGCGCCGCCGCGGCCCCGCGCCCCCCGGTCGCCAGCGCGAAGCCCGCGACCAGCGCGGCGCCGACGGCCGCGACCGCGGCGCCGACCACGGAGCCGACCGCCACCGCGTCCGTCGAGCCCAAGCCCGCTCGAAAGCTCACGCCGCTCATCGTCGCGGGCGCGGGCGGCGTCGTCGCGCTGGTCGGCACCGTCGTGTACTTCGGCGGCAAGTCCAAGATCGCAGACGCCGAGGATGCGTGCGGTCCCGATCGAAAGAGCTGCACCGCCGACGCGGCGGACAAGGGAAATTCCGGTCGCAGCCAGGTCACCACGGGCGGCGTGCTCACCGTCGTCGGCCTCGCGGGCGTCGGCGCGGGCGTGACCTGGTACCTGATGAGCAAGCCGAGCGACAAGGCCGCGATCGCGCCGGTCGTGGCGCCAGGCTTCGCCGGGCTCTCTGCCGCCGGCCGCTTCTGATCGAGGCGATGCGCGCCGGGGGCTTCGCGCTGTGCTTGCTGGGGCTGATGGGCTGCAAGCAGGCCAACCCCAAGAAGATCGACGCCTACGCCCGCGCGTCGACGCGCACCGCCCAGCTGTTCGATGGACTGCTGAAGGAGCGCTGCGCCCGCGTCGCGAAGAATTCGACGTGGCAGTCGGCCGTCGAGGACACCAACGCGAAGTACCAAGAGTACGTGAGGGCCTCCAACGACGCGGTCTCCGCGTACGACGCGCTCATCAAGAGCGATCCGCCCGGTCGCGTGCTCGATCAGCAGCGCGCGGCGAGCGACGCGGGCAAGGCGCTCTCCGGCAAGCGCGACGCCTTCCAGAAGGTCTGCACCGAGCGGTTCGGCAAGGGCCCCGAGCTCGACCGCGCGCGCGTCGAGATGGACACCGCGCTCGCGGCGTACCTCGCGGCGCTCGGCGCGGTCGGCAAATAGCTCACCGCCGCCTCCAGACGACGTAGACCAGCGGCCCCGCCGACACGGTCGCGTCGACGATGAACGTCTCCTGGATCCACGACGCGCCCGCGAGCCGCTCCTCGACCGCTCGCTCGTAGGGGCCGCCGTCGTCGCGCACGCAGGTGCCCACGCAGGCGCGCCGCCTCAAGAGCACCAGCGCGTCGACGCGGCGGTCGTCGAGAAACGCCGGGGGGATCCGCTTCGACGTGTGGCCGCCTGGTAGCGCCGCGATCGCCGGATCGGTGAGGCCCGCGAGATCGACCACACGCGCGCGCGTCGCCGCGGAGACCCACCCGACGTCCAGCGCCGCGATCGAGCGCCGACCCTCGAGCGCCCGCGCGCCGCGCTCGATCAGCGCCGCGCGCGTGCCAGCGATGTCCGCCGCCGCCGCGCGACCGCCCGTCGCCCACGCGAACCCGAGCGCCGCGAGCGCGACGGCGAGACGCGCGAGCGTGGCCGCACGCGATGCGTCCGTGGCGACGTGCGCGCCCGCGAGCACGAGCGGAGGCAGCGCAGGCAGCAGCAGCCTCGACAGCGGCATCCAGTCGCCGCCCGCCCACGCGACCGCGAGCGCGTGCGTGACCACGGCCGCGACGAGCCACCTGGCCGTGCCGTGCCGCGAGGACGACAGCGCCCGAGGCGCGAGCACGAACGCAGGCACGCCGAGCAGGATCAGCCCCGCGATCACGTACGGCGCGCCGTGCGAGAGCTCCGCTGGCTTGGCGAGCGCGGAGAGCGGCACCGGGCGGCCGAACCACGCCACGCGCGCCGCGACCACCACGACGAACGGCGCGATCGCGCCCAGCACGCGCCGAGCGCGCTCGCGCGGTGACCCCTCGCGTGAAGCCGCGAGCACGACGACCAGCGGCAGGCACTCGGGGCGCAGCGCCGCGGCCGCACCCAGGACCGAAGCGGCGACAGCGGCGCGCGAGGCCGTGAGCCCGATCGCGATCAGCGCCACGACCGCGCCTGTCTCGAGCCCGCCCACGGCCCACGCGCCCACCGGCGCCGCACCGAACGCGACGAGCGGCGCGAACCGCCCGACGCCGCCCCCGAGCCGCCCGACCGCGCAGCCCGTGAGCCACGCCGCGGCGAGCATGCCACCGAGGCTGGTCGCGCGCGCGGCGGCGAGCGCGGGCACGCCGAGCCACACCCACACCGCGAGCCACGGCGCCCACGGCAGCGGCGTCACGCCGTCGGTCACGGCGCCGTCCGCGTTGAAGCGATAGCCCAGGCCCCCCGCGAGGTGGTCCGCGTAGCGCAGCGGGATCCACGCGTCGTCGACCACGAACCGAGACAGCGCGACGGACGCCGCGAGCGCGAGGCACGCCGCGACCAGCCCTCCCAGCTTGCCTTCGGCGCCGCGCACGCGCCGGACGATACCGTCGGCGTCGCCGCGAGATCACAACTCTTCGCGCGGTGTCCACTCCGCGGCAAAGGCGCCCGAAAAGTTCTGGTGCCGGGGGCGCGTTGCCTAGGATTCGCGCACTCGATGAGCGGCTTCTCGATCGTCCTGGGTACGAGGTCCACCGCGCCCGAACCGAAGGGACTCCTCGGCGTGCTCGACGTGCTGATCGACGGCACCAACGTGACGGCGCGCGTCGGTGAGGGCCACGTCCTCCCGTTCTTGCGTGACCTCGCGCACGCGGCCGCCGATCTCGCGTCGCAGCGGCGAGCGCGGGTCGCGGTCCCGTTCTATCTGTCCGAGGACGCCTGGGAGCTCGGGCTGCTGCGCGATGGTCGCGACGTGCTCCTGTCGGTCTACCGCTCCACCGGCGCGCCCGAGGTCGCCGTGTTCGAGCGCCGCGTCGCGGGCGAGACGCTGCGCAAGGGGCTCAGCGCCGCGATCGGCGACGCGCTGTCGCGCTTCGCGAGCAGCGACGCCCAGATCGATCTCACGTGCGCCCGTGACATGCTGGGTCAGGTCGCCGGGTTCGACGACGGCGCGGCGCTCGAGCCCCGGCGCCTCGTCCCGCTCGACGGCGGCGCGGGCGCGCTCTCGCTGCGTGGCGCGGTCAGCCTGCGCGCGATGGGCGACGCGCGCCCGTCGTCGGCGCGCTCGGATCTCTTGCCGCTCCTGGCTCGAGGCTCCCTCGAGCTGTCGGTCCGCGGCCGCACGCGGGCGCTCGGTGAGGGGTTCGTGTTCCTCGCGACCGAGGCGCTGCTGTCGCTCGCGGCGGAGCTGCTCGACGCGCACGAGGGCGGCTCCGCGGCCCACCGTCGGGTGGACCTGCTGGGCGTGCGGCTCATCGCGCGAGTCGGCTCCGACGGGCGGATGGGGATGACCGTGCGGCGCCGCGGCGACGACGCCGGCGCCATCGGCGAGACGTTCCCGGGGCTGTGTCCGCGCGCGTTCGCGCTCGCCGTCGCGTCGCTGGCCCGCGCGGTGTCGCGCGCGATCGTGCGTCATGATCGCAGCCAGCACGACAACCTGCGCCTCGAGGCGTTCCGCGGCTCGCAGCGCGCGCTGTTCGCGAGGCTCAAGCCGCAGGCGGGGCTCGAGACGCTGCTGAATGACGCGCCCGAGAGCTACCGCGCCTACGCGCAAGCCACCCGCCGCGCGCCGCCCGCGCCCCAGTCTCCCACCAAGCTCCGGTATGCGAGGCGCTGGGCGCAGGCGATCCCCGCCATCGATCTCGGCAGCACGTTCCTGTGCGGCGAGGTCCTGCTCGCCCACGGGGGGCGCGAGCTGTTCGCGCTCGAGCGCTCCACCGGTGAACCGCGCTGGTCGCGCCCGCTGTCGCGCGCGGTCACGGTGCCGACGCCGGGTGGGCTCGCGCGGCTGGAGGCGTCGGGCGCGCTGTCGGTCCTCGATTTCGGGACGGGAGAGACGACGCTCTCGCTCAAGCTCTCGCCGCGTATCGGCAGCGCCCCGGGCGGGTGCGTCGTCAACGCGCCGGGGCTCCCCAAGCTGCTCGTGGTCACCGAGGGAGAGCGCTATCTCAGCGCCGTCGATCTCGTCGCCGGAGAGGTCAGGTGGCGACACACCTTGTCGCGCGGCGGCGCCTGCCGCGTGCGCCGCGCAGGTCGGCTGCTGCTGTTCGCGAACGGAGGAGCCTCCCTGACCGCGGTCGACGTGCAGAGCGGCGAGATCGTGTGGAAGGTCCCGAGCGACCGCCCCTTCAGCGTCGCGCCCACGTTCGACCTCGACGGCGTGTTCGCGGTCTCGGGTGATCCGGCCGCCGGCCGACGCGACGCGGACTCGCTGCTCGGGCTCGACGCGTGGACCGGTGAGCGTCGCTTCTTGTCGCGCGTCGAGGGGCGAGTCGCGGCCGTCCCCCCGCTGGTCACTCCCAGCGTGGTCGCCGTCGCCACGCGCGGCGAGCGCGGGCTCGGGCTCGCCGCGTTCGACCGACGCTCGGGCGCTCCTCGCTGGAGCGCGCCGCCCGGGCTGCTGTCCGCGGAGGCGGCGCTGCTCGTCGTCGACGACGCGATCTTCGCCAACACGGCGGATGGCGAGCTCGTCGCGCTCGACGCGGACAGCGGCGCGACGAAATTTCGGCGACGCCTCTCGTCCGAGCCAGGCGACACCGCGCCGCGAAGGCTCGAGCCGGTGCTGCGCTCGGGCGCGCTGTTCGTCCCCCAGCGCGGCGTCCACGTGGTGCGCCCGAGCGACGGGGCCGATCTCGGGCAGGTCCCGTGCGACCTGATCCCCGATCTGCTGCGCGTCGACGAGCGCTGCGACGTGTACGTCGCCGAGGAGAGCGGCCACCTCGAGGCGTTGACCGCCGGGCCGCGTCTGTCGCTCGTGCGCTGATCAGAGCGTCGCGCCGAGCGGCGTGAGCGCGCCGGCGGAGTCGAGCTTCAGCGCGCGCACGCCGTGGGTCGTCCCGACGAGGATCACCGCGAACGTCGTGGCCGGGATGAGCTTCACGTCGAGGAAGGTGCCGAGCTTCAGCGTGCCGCCCGCCTCGCCGGGATCGAAGATCGCGTGGTCCTCCGCGTCGCGCAGCTTCGACACCGGCGCGACGCGGACGCGCAGGCCGCCGACGAGCCCCGCGTGGTACACGACCGCGACCTTGTCGCCGATCGACGCCGCCGCGAAGCCCTGCGCATCGGCCGGCGCGAGCTCGGTCTGACCGCCGGTCATCTCGACGATGCCGCTCGAGCCTTGCGTGCATTCGCCCGCGCGCGTGCAGATCGTCTGAGCCACGGTCGCGAGATCCTTGTCGGCGGTCACCGCGTGCGTGGTCCTGGTGATGGTGAGCGAGGTGGGCGAACAGGAGAGCGTGCCGCCCTTCGACGAGGTCTTCCACGGTCCGCTCCAGGTCGAGCCCGAGAGCACCGCGAACGAGTCGCTCTTCCCGCCGCGCACCCGGATGAACAAGGTCGTGCGGTCGCTCGCGCGACAGGCCGAGATGACGTCGTCGTCGCCAGGCGCGACCTCGGTCGGTGTCGGCTCGGTGAGCTCGCCGACCACGGTCGCCGCGCCGACCTCTCCCGCGCCGCTCGGCAGCTTGCGCGCGATGAGCTTGCCCGCCTTCGTGCGCGCGAGCAGCCAGTCCCACGCGAGCGTCGCGTGCAGCGGGCTCTCGAGCTCGCCCGGACCGAACAGCGGCCGCTCCACGGCCTGGCCCTTGGGCGCCGCGAACATCAGCGCCGCGGTCTTCGCGTCCTTGCGCGCGACGAGCCACGCGCCGCCGTCCTCGCGGAGCCAGGCGCCCACGAGCGGCACGCGAGCGATCACCTCGCCGGCGGGTTTGAACACGCCGGTCGAGCCGCGGTCCCCCGACACGAACAGAGGCTCCTTGCCGTCCTCGAACGTCCCGAGCGGGCGGAGCCCCGGCGACATCGGCAGCGCAGCTGGAGGCAACCTCACGCACTTGAGGCCGGTGTCGCCCGGTCCGACGGCGCAGCGTACGGGACCCTCGGGCACGTCCTTCTGGTCGACGACGAAGCCCGCGCGGGTCGTGACGGTCGGGTCGGGTCGGACGTGGGTCATCGAGAACGCCCCCGAGAGCGTCCTCGGCAGGTCCTTGAACTGCTCGCTGGTCCAGGCGGGCCGCTCGATCTTGGGCGCGGCCTTCACGCCCGCGGGGGCAGGACCCGCCTTCAGCCCGAGCTTCTCGGCCTCCTTCCATACCTTGTCGACCTCCACGCGCAGATCCCGCAGGCCGCTCGTGTCATCGCCCAGCGCCTTCGCGAGCGCGTCGGTCGACGGTGACAGCCCGGCCCTCGCGTCGCCCACGCCTCGGGTGCTCTCGGCGAGCCGGTGCGCGAACGGCGCGCACGACGCGGGCCACGGCACCGCGCCGCCCTCCGCGCGTCGCTGCTTCGGGATCCCCAGCACCTGCAGCTGGACCGCGCGCACCCGCGTGGCAGCCGTGTCCTTGTCCTTGAGCGGTTCGGTCCCGAGCAAGCACGCGGACAGCGAGCTCCACGCGACGTCACGCTCGCCCTTCGCTTGCGCGTCGAGCGCGCTGACGACCACATAGCCTCCAGCCCCGAGCGCGAGCACGCCCCCGCCAGCGAGCAGCGCGATCCGGGTCCAGCGCCGCTCGCTCCCGAGGGTGACCATCAGCACGCGGGTCGACAGATCGGCCGGGTTGGGCTTCTTCGCCATCGATCACCATCGTCGGCCTCCCGTCAGCCGCGGGTCAAGGTCGACGAGGAGCGCCTGGTGCCCTGGCTGGCGAGCGTGATGGGGCCGTGATACGCATCCCAGTCATGACGAAGTTCTCCGAAGGCGTCGTTGGGCTCTCCGCCGCGGTGTTGCTCGCAGGCGCCGCCGCAGGGTGTAACCGCAGCGAGGCCGCCACGACCCGCGACAAATCCAGCGCGGCCGTGCCGACGGCGGGGGCCAAGGTCGACACCGACGACTACTCGGTCGAGCTCAAGCCGAGCGGCGCTTACTCCAAGGACAAGGAGGGCGTCATCGAGGTCGTCATCGAGGCGAAGGGCGACAAGCACATCAACGAGCAGTACCCCTTCAAGTTCACCCCCAAGGAGAGCGACGACGTCACCTTCAAGGGGCCGACCGGCAAGGATGGCGGCTCGTTCGACGCGAAGCGCGCCGTGCTGCGCGTGCCGTTCACCCCAAAGAAATCCGGTGCCGTGAAGGTCGCCGGCAAGGTCTCGTTGTCGGTCTGCTCCGACAAGAACTGCCTGATGGAGAAGCAAGAGCTCACGCGCGACGTCACCGTCGGCGACTGAGCCGAGCTTCACCTGGCAGCGGCGCGACGCCAGACGATCGTGCGCCGCACGGCGGGGCTGGCGAGCCCGACGCCTGTCATCACCACGTGCTTGCCCGGCGCGATCGGTGCGACGCGCGGCGCGTCCCCGAGCTTCCATGGCTTGGTGTCCGAGAGCGGCACGACGTACGGAGCGCCCGGCTGCACCGTGACCGCCACGATCTCAGCGTCCCCCTGGCGCGCCGACACGTCGGTCCCGCCGCCGAGGTCCTTCGCGCTCTCCATCATGGTCGGCTCGAACCCATCTCGCCCGAGGCGCCGGGCGAGCGCGAGCAGGCGCGACGCCGCCGTCGCCGCAGCAGGATCCTTGCTGGGGGCGAGCGCGCCCGAGATGCCCCCGAGCGGCGCCGTCGCGAGCGAGAGCGCCTGGGTCGACGTCGCGAACGCCTGCCCCGGGGGCAGCACGCAGACCGCGACCGGGCTCGGCCAGGACGGCGCGCACGCGAGCTTGGGATCACGCACGTCGCCCGCCGCGTGCGCGAGCGCGACCGCTCGCATCACCTGCGCGGGCTTGACCGAATCAGGGCTCTCGATGTTGCTGGACAGCAGGCCGCTCGCGAGCAGCGCCGTCTTCGGCTGTGTCTTCGCGCTCGCCGCCGCGAGCTCGACGGCCGGTGGCGGGAGGCCCGCCGCGACCGCCGCCTCGACCACGCCGAGCAGGCCCCCCACCTTCGCCGAATCGAACGCGCCGACCGACAAGGTGCCGCCGGCCTTCGAGAGGATTCGGGTCGTCCCGGCGTCGCAGAGCGCGATCGTCCTGCCCTGCGCCGACACCTTGCCGCCGGTCGCGCGCAGGTCGACAGATTCGCTGGCGACCACCAGGTAGCAGAGGCTCGCGGTCGTGGTCAGCGTGGCGAGCGTGGTGTCGGCGCCCGCGAAGGCGACCGGCGTCGCGCCGTGAATCGCAGGAAAGGCGCGCTTCTGCTCGTCGGTGAGCTCCTCGGCGTGCGTCCGCGCCGCCCAGGCGTCGAGCTGGGCCTCGACGCAATCGGTCGGCGGGTCCGCGCCGAGGACGATCTCGTCACGAGGAACGCGCCGCAGCGCTCGGGGCCCGCCGGTCTGCTCGGCCGTGCCGCGCAGCACGCCGATCGCGGCGCTGCCCGGCGCCTGCTTCGGATCGTGCTCGGGCACGGAGACGGTCACGCGCTCGACGGCGCACGAGCAGAGCGCCACGCGCTTGCCCTTGAGCGTGACGCCGCTCGCGCGGGTGACCGTGACGTCGAGCGGCCCGCTCGGCCCGACCCCGACGAACGCGGCGCAGCCCTCGACATCGACCTCGCGGGTGAGGGGCGCGCCCTGCTTCGACGGGATGGCCTCGGCGAGCGTGAGGCCGGTGCCTCGAAAGGCGGCGAGGTGGCTCGACACGTCCGCGCTCGCCCGCTCGCGCAGGTTCATCACGCTGTACGCGACGAACGCGCCGACGAACAAAACCAACGCGCCCGCGAGCAGCATCACCGTACGCCCCCGAGCGCGCGAGGTCTCGGCCTTCTGGTCGGCGCGCTGCTGAGCGAGGCGCGCCTCGGTCGCGCGAAAGCGCTCCGCGTGCCTTCGCCGCGCGTCCTCGGCCTCGCGGCGCTCCAGCTCGTCGGACATCGCCTGACGGACCTCGGGCGCCTCGTCTTCGTCTGGATCGAAGTCGCGCATGCGCCGACATGTTCGCCGATGCGCCGCGCGGGGGACAAGCGCTCAGCCCAGCGAGCGGCGAACCTCTCCTCGGACCCACTCGCTCGCCGCGCGGGTGCCCAGCTCGCCGCCCACGTCGCGGGTGCAGCGCCGCTCGTCGATGGCGCGCGAGACCGCCTCCTCGATGCGGCGCTCTTCCTCGGGCCAACCGAGGTGGGCGAGCATCATGCCGACGGTGAGCAGGCACGCGAACGGGTTCGCGAGATCCTTGCCGGCGAGCGGGGGCGCCGAGCCATGCACCGGCTCGAACATCGCGACCCGCCCCGTGGTGAACCCGTGCACGTTCGCGCTCGCGGCCATCCCGAGGCCGCCCTGCAGCGCCGCGCCGAGATCGGTCACGATGTCACCGAACAGGTTGTTGGTCACGATGACCTCGAACTGCGACGGGTCCTGGATCAAGTACAGGCACAGCGCGTCGACGAACACGTGCTGGGCGGTGATGGTCGGCGCGTACTCGCGCGACACCTCATCGAACACGCGCAACCACAGCTCGTGCGCCTGGCGCATGGCGTTCGATTTGTCGGCCATGTGGACCTTGGTCTTGCCGGTGCGCTTCGCGAACTCGAACGCCGCGCGGATGATGCGCTCGACGCCCTTGCGGGTGTTGATGTCCTCGTTGATGGCGATCTCGTCGGGGGTGCCGCGCTTGAACTGGCCGCCGATGCCGACGTAGATGCCCTCGGTGTTCTCGCGGAAGACGACGAAGTCGACGTCCTTCGCGCGCCGGTCCTTCAACGGGACGAGCCGATCCGACAGCGCGCGGCACGGGCGCACGTTCGCGAAGAGATCCATCCCCTGGCGCATCCCGAAGATGATGTCCCGCGCGTGCGCCATGTCAGGTATGCGCGGATCTCCGAGCGCGCCGAGCAGCATCGCCGCGCACTCGCGCTGCACGGCGACGCGGATCTCGGCCGGGAAGGTCGCGCCGTCCTTCAGGTACCGCTCCGCGCCGAGATCGAGCTCCCACAGCTCGAGCGGCAGGCCACGAACGTCCCGGTACAGCTCGAGCAGCAACTTGCCCTCGCGCACGACCTCGGGGCCGATCCCGTCACCGCCGAGCAGCGCGATCTTCTTCCTGTCGCCCATCGTCGGCGCGCATCATGGTCGCGGTCCGGGCGGGATCGCAACCCCCCGGTGTCATCCGTCAGGATCACCGAGTCGGCGTCCGCCGGCGCGACGGCGCCCCTCGGCGCGGGGAAACAGCCGTCGATCCTCGACCCGCCGGTCGCGCGCGCCCTCGCGCCGCTCGGTCGGGACGACGCACGCTCCGCCCGCGCGCGTCGCGCAGCCGTGGGTTCGACACACGGGGCAGGGGGGGTCGCGGTGCATGCCCCCGAGTGCAGCGCATCTGGTCGCCAGGGGCCAACTCCCTGGGGACAAAAGCGCGCCGGGCGCGCCGCTCGTCGCGACGCGCCCGCGGGCTTCGACGCTGGTTCAGCTCACTTCGCGACGCAGGCGCCGACCTCGTCGTCCTCGAACAGCGACTTGTCGCACTTGCCGGTGCCGCAGTCCGAGTCGTCGCAGCAGAAGCGCGCGCACTTGCCGCCGAGGCACGCCATCCCGCCCTGGCAGAATGGCCCGGCGGAGTTGTCGCAAGCCGCGCAGAGGGCGGCCTCGTTGGGCGGCGGGTAGCAGGCGAACCCCGAGCTGGTGTCGGCGAAGTCGCACGTGGAGCCGGGGTCGCAGCCGTCGTTGGTCACGGGGTTGCACCGCGAGTCACACTCGGCGGCGCACATGCCGGAGAGGTTGCCCTGCTCGTCCTCGAGCGCGCCCGCGCCCGTGCCGCATTTCACGATGGCGTCGAGCAGCGCGTTGGACGAGCAAGACGACGGCGGCGAGTCGCTCAGACACGCCTTGCAGGTCTTGTCGGCCTCGCACGCTTCGACCGCGCCGCAGCACGAGCCACGGAAGCACTCGTCGCACTTGGTGATGTTCTGCGGGTCGAAGAACCCGCCGCACGTGGGATCGGCCGGGACGCCGCCGCTGCCACCCGCGCCCGCCGCGTCGCCGCCCTATCCTGCCGCGCCAGCGGAGCTGCCGCCCGCACCGGCCGCGTCGCCGCCTGCGCCTGCAGCGCTGCCGCCCGCGCCCGCGGCGCTGCCGCCCGCGCCGCTGGACCCCGTCGAACCCGCGCCCTTGCCGCGCGTGAAGCACTTGCCGCCCGAGACGGACACCTTCGGAGCGTCGCAGGACGGCGGCGGCGCCGCCTTTCCGCCAGCGCTGC
>CAUJFL010000064.1 GCA_963169165.1 Myxococcota bacterium
GTCGCGACGCCGTCCGCCGCCGAGCCGTCCGTCGAGCAGCCGCCTCCCGTCGAGCCGCCTCCCCTCGAGCCGCCGCCGCCCGTCGAGGCCGCGACGCCGGCGGACGCTGCGCCGCCCCCGAGCTCGGCCCCGTCGAGCGCGGCGCCCCAGCCGCCGGCTCTGTCCCAGCCCCCTGCGTCCGAGCCTCCTCGCCCGGCGGCGCGCCCGTCTGCCGCGCCCAAGACGGGCATCGAGACGTGGGCCGGGCGCCCCGGCGTGCCGATGCCGCCGCCGCAGGCTCCTCGCACCCAGGCGCCCGCGCCGCGCCGCCAAGAGTACAACATCCGTCAGACGGGCCAGCCGCTGCGCCCCGGACAGCAGCCGCAGCGCCCGATGGGCGGCGGCATGCGCGGCGGGCCGCACTCGCGGCGGTTCGGCCCCCCGCAGCCGAAGCGCCCCGTCGCGGTCTCCACCAAGGAGATGGGCGCCGACAAGAAGGTCATCAAGATCGAGGAGCGCGTGAACCTCCAGGTGCTCGCGGGCCGCATGAGCCTCAAGGCGACCGAGGTGCTGATGAAGCTCCTGTCGCTCGGCATGGCGGGCGCGCACATCAACTCGTCGCTCGACGCCGACACCGCGAAGCTCATCGCGAGCGAGTTCGGGTGGGAGGTCGAGGACGTCGCCGTCAGCGAGGAGACCCAGCTCTCGATCGCCCGCGGCGAGGGCGAGGCCAGCGAGGACGGCGGCGAGCTGCGCCCGGCGATCGTCACCGTGATGGGCCACGTCGACCACGGCAAGACGTCGCTCCTCGACCAGATCCGCAAGACGACGGTCGCCAACGGCGAGGCCGGCGGCATCACGCAGCACATCGGCGCGTACCGCGTGCAGACGGCGCGCGGCCCGATCTGCTTACTGGACACGCCCGGCCACGATGCGTTCACCGCGATGCGCGCGCGCGGCGCGAGCGTCACCGACATCGTCGTGCTGGTCGTCGCGGCCGACGACGGCGTGATGCCGCAGACCCGCGAGGCCATCGCGCACGCGCGCGCCGTCAAGGTGCCGATCGTCGTGGCGGTCAACAAGGTCGACAAACTCGACGCGAATCCCGAGCGCGTGAAGCGCCAGTTGATGGAGGTCGGCCTCGTGCCCGACGATCTCGGCGGCGACACGCTGTTCGTCGAGGTCTCCGCGAAGACCCGGCAGGGCGTCGACGATCTGCTCGAGACCCTGGCGCTGCAGTCCGAGATCATGGACCTCCGAGCCAAGGCCGAGCGCCCCGCGCACGGCATCGTGATCGAGGCGCTGCTCGATCGTGGCAAGGGCCCCGTCGCGCGGGTCATCGTGACCGACGGCACGCTGCGCGTCGGAGACTTCGTGCTCTCCGGCCCCGCGGTCGGCAAGGTCCGCGCGATGACGGACGACCGCGGTCGTCCGACCTCGTCGGCCGGCCCCGCGACGCCGGTCGAGGTGCTCGGCCTCTCCGACGTGCCCAACGCGGGCGATCTGATCGACGCCGTCCGCGACACGAAGAAGGCGCAAGAGATCGCCGAGGGCCGCCGCGTCAAGGCGCGGACGTCGATGGCGAGCGCACAGCGCATCAGCATGGAAGACTTCGCCGCCCGCGCCGCGCTGGCGGAGCAGGCCGAGCTGCGCGTCATCATCAAGGGCGACGTGCAGGGCTCGGTCGAGGCGCTCAGCGAGGCGCTGCTGCGGCTGTCGGGACCGAAGGTGCGCCTCAGCGTGATCAACGGCTCGGTCGGCGCGATCACCGAGGGCGACATCAACCTCGCGATCGCCTCGAAGGCGATCGTCATCGGCTTCAACACGCGCCCGGCGGGCAAGGCCGCGCAGCTCGCCGAGGGCGAGGGCGTCCAGATCAAGCAGTACAACATCATCTACAACGTCATCGACGAGGTCCGCTCGGCGATGGAAGGCCTGCTGCCCCCGACGCTCGTCGAGAAGCCGCTCGGCAAGGCCGAGGTCCGCGCGGTCCTCAAGCTCTCCAAGGCGGGCACGATCGCCGGCTCGATGGTCACCGAGGGCGTCGTCAAGCGAAACGCGAAGGTGCGCGTCCGCCGCGGCGCCGATCTCCTGCACGACGGCAAGGTCGTCAGCCTCAAGCGCTTCAAGGAGGACGTCAAAGACGTCGCCGAGGGCTTCGAGTGCGGCATCGGCATCGACGACTTCGAGGCGCTCAAGGAGGGGGACATCCTCGAGGTCTTCGAGGTCGAAGAGGTCCGTCAGAAGCTCACCTTACGTCCGCGCCGCTCGCCGGTGCGCCGACGAGGCCGCCCGCCCGATCGAGATCAGGGCGCGCGGCCTCGATTTTCTTTCGAGGTGGCCTTTCCAGCTTGTCCGACCGACGTAGGTGCCGGTAGTCTCCCGGCGCTCTGGGGCCATATGGCCCCAACCCAACACCACTCACGCGAGGGAGGCAGCTTTGTTCTGTCCGAACTGTGGGACCCAGAATCCCGAGACGGCGACCACGTGCACGAAGTGCAGCTTCAACCTGAAGGGAGCTGCAGCGCCCAAGTTCAAGGGCACGATGCTGATGATGAACTCGCCGGCCGCCGGCGGCGCGCCTGGTGCGCCCGCGGCCGCGGCTCCCAAGGCGCCGTCCGCGATGAAGGGCACGATCGTGGGGGTCGCCCCGCCTGCGTTCGGTGGGGTCGCGCCTCCCGCGCCTCCCGCGCCTCCCGCCGCGCCCGAGCCCGCGCCGATGGGCGGGTTCGAACCGCCTCCCGCGGCCCCTCCTCCCGGTCCTGCGTTCGGCGGGGGCGCGGTCAACCCGATGGGAAGCACGTTCGTCGCCGATCCGTCGATGGGTTTCCCACCCCCCGGCGGTTTTGGTGGCCCGCCGCCCGCCGGACCGCCTGCCGGGTTCGGTGCGCCCGATCCGGGTGGCGCGCCGCCTGGCGGTTTTGGCGGTCCCCCTCCGGGTGGCGGCTTCGGCGGTCCTCCTCCGGGCGGCGGTTTCGGCGGTCCTCCTCCGGGCGGCGGCTTCGGTGGTCCTCCGATGGGTGGTGCGCCTGACGGTGGCTTCGGTGGTCCTCCTCCGGGCGCGCCGATGGGAGCGCCTCCCCAACAGATGGCGCCGATGGGCGGCCCCCCGATGGGTGGGCCGATGGCCCCGATGGGCGGCGCGCCGATGGTGCCCGCGGGCGGAGGTGGGCCCGGCGCGCCGGGGCAGATCCGCAACCCGATCATGGTGTTCTTGATCGGTTACATCTGCTGCTTCTACGCGATGTTCCAGCTCCGCGAGATCGAGGGAGAGCTGCGCCGCTACACTGGCAAGGGCGACAGCGGCTCGATCCTGTGGTTCATCTTCCCGCTGATCCCGCTGCTGGGAATGGGCGAGCTGATGGGCGCGGCGCGCGCGCAGGCTGGCACGGCGACGCAGGGCAACGGCAGCCTCATCATGTACTGGCTGCTGGGAATGTACTTCATCCCGAAGGACGCGAACGAGGTCTGGGAGCGTCTCGGGGTAAAGGCGGCGTTAAGCAGGTCCCGCCAGGCGTACGGCGGGCGTTCACTTTGTCTGACAACTCACGCCCTGCACGCGCGGGGGGAAATAACAGGAGCATACAATGGTCCAAGGCATGCAGTCGGGCGGGCCGCCCGGAACGATCCGCAACCCCGTCATGGTCTTCTTGATCTCCTACATCTGCTGCTTCTATGGGCTGATGCAGGGCCGGGCGATCGAGGGAGAGCTGAAGGCGTACCTCGGCAAGGGGAACGAGGGCTCCATCATGTGGTTCATCGTCCCGCTGATCCCGCTCCTCTCGATGCCGGCGCTGATCGGCGAGGCCCGCGCCAAGGCTGGCACGGCGACGCAGGGCAACGGCAGCCTCATCATGTACTGGCTCCTCGGGCTCTATTTCATCCCGAAGGACGCGAACGAGATCTGGGAGAAGCTGGGCGTCCAGCCGAGCTGACCGCGCGCCCCGGGCCGCGCGTCACCGGCGTGCGGCTCGGAGGTCGGTCGCTACACTGAGCACCCGTGATGGAAGCAGCTGTACCGGGCGTAGGGCGGCGAGCGGCGAAGGCCCTCGCCGTCGCGGCTTTGTTGGGCGGGATGATCACGCTCGGGCTGCTGCCGTGCCCGTTCGCCCTGGTCACGCGTCATCCGTGCCCAGGCTGCGGGATGACCCGCGCGACGCTCGCGTTGCTGCGCGGGGATTTGCGCTCGGCCCTTCACTTTCATCCGCTCGTGCTGGTCATCCTGCCGACGCTCATCGTGTTCTTCGGCGTCAACGGCCTGATGTACCTGCGTCGCGGCAGCTGGAATTACCTCGACTCCAAATCAGGCAAGTGGTGGAACCGCGCCATCTGGCTCTACGCCGCGGTCGCGCTCGCCGTGTGGATCTCGCGGTTCTTCGGCGCGTTCGGCGGGCCCGCGCCGGTCTTAGCGATGGGAGAGCTCGCCGTGTTGCTGACCAGCATGGTCACGAGCGCGGTGGTGACCGGGGGTTTCGTCCTGTGGGACAGGCGTCGATCACGCCGGCGGGACGTCGAGTGGTACGAGGCGACCACGATCAACGCCGTCTTCGGCGGGATGCTCGGCGTCCATTTCGTTCCGGCGTTCCTGTGCTGCGGCCTCCGAGTCTTCGCGACACGAGGCGGGAGGCTCGGCGCCCGAATTGGCTGGGCGGCGTTGACGACGACGGTGATGCTGATCGTCCAGCTGCTGGTGCTGACGCTCGCGCTCGAGCTGCTCGGGCTGCTCGGCGTGCCGGTTCCGCGCGATTGACCTGAAGTTGGGCCTCGTCGCGGGGGTCGTGCTACGCGCGCCGGGTGGCACGAGCAGACGAGCCGTTGAAGGTGGAGCTCCCGCCGCGCTCGGCCGACAGCCCGGCGTGGGCCAAGGTCGGCGTGATCGCGGTCGTGGGCTTCGTGGTCGGCGTCGCGTGGCCGCGCCTCGCTGGCTGGAAGCTCGGGCCCGACGTCCCCGGCGACGCGAGGCCCGCCACCTCCGCGCGAGAGGCCCGCGACAGGGCGAAGGAGCCAGCGCTGATGGCCACGACCCCGGCGCCGGCGGTCGCGAGCGGCGCGCCACCTTCGGCGAGCGGCGACGGCTTCGAGCTGTCGGCGATCGAGATCACTCGCTGTCGCGACGCCAAGGGACGCGCCGTCGAGAGGTGCGACGAGCTCGCGCTCGATCCGCTGCTGCAGCCGCGCCTGCGCGAGCTGCCGAAATGCCCGTCCGCGATCGGCCTGACGGGCAACGTGCAGCTCGGGTTCGATCTCGACTTCAAGCACAAGACGCTGAAGGTGCAGCGCGCGAGGGCCAAGCTGCCGCGCACGACCCTCGACGGCCTGACCAAGTGCGCCGAGCGAGCGCTGTCGGGCGTCTCGCTCGACGATCTCACCCACGAGCAGGTGCGGTACTCGGCCGAATACAAGCTCTCGTTCGGCAAGAAGGACGAGCCCGCCCCGCAGAAAGACGCGAAGAAGGACGAGGCCCAAGCCGACACCAAGACGGTCGAGGTCACGTGGCGCACGACGCAGGTGCGCGAGTCCCCGAAGACCGGCGCCGTGATCGCGCGGCTGACGAAGGGCGCGAAGGCCTCGGTCCTCGAGCAGCGCGACGGCTGGTACAAGATCGAGTTCGGCGAGCCGAAGAAGCAAGGCTGGGTATTCCGCGAGGCCATCGGCCAGTAGCGCGCGCTCGGCAGGCGAGGTGATACGATCGGCGCCCGATGCCGAAGTCGCCGGGACGCCCGCCGGGGCGGTTCACGCAGCACCGCCGCCTCGAGACGGTCACGCGCCTGTTCGAGCAGGCCCCTCGCGGGCTCACGCTCTACGAGCTGGCCCAGGCGCTCGACGTGACGCCGCGCTCGATGCGGCGGTACGTCGCCGAGATGAAGCGCGACCTCGATCTGCAGGGCACGCGCGAGCGCGGCGGCGGCGCGGTGCGGTGGCGCCTCGGGCCGGCCGCGCAGGCGCGCAAGATCGAGCTGCGGCGCACGCAGGCGTACGCGTTGCTCGCGGCGCGCCGCGTGTTCGAGCCGATGCGCGGCAGCACGCTGTACGAGGAGATCGGTCTGGCGACCCAGCGGCTGCTCTCGGTGACTCGGCGCCCTGGGCGCGGGCCCAACGCGGGCGTCGCCGACGCGCGGCTCGAGGATCGCTTCCTGTACCTGCCGTACGCGCCGAAGGACTACTCGAAGAAGACGGACGAGCTCGACGATCTGTTCCAGTCGGTGGCCGATCTTCGCCCGCTCGCGTGCCGTTACCGCGCGACGCGCGACAAATCAGACGAGCGGATCGTCATCCACCCGTACGCTATGGTCCTCTACAAAGAGGGGATCTACTGCGTGGGCTTGCACACGACGACGGGCGAGGTCCGCACCTTCTTGCTCGACAGGATGAGCGACACCAGCCTCGCGATGACCGAGCGCTTCGAGCTGCCGGCCGACTTTCACATCGAGGACTACTTCGAGGGCCAGTTCGGGATGTTCCGCGGCGACACCCAGACCAAGGTCGTCGTCGACTTCTCGCCCGAGGTCGTCGAGCTCGTCCGGTCTCGCAAGGTGCACGCGACGCAGAAGCTCTCGTCGCTCCCGGACGGCGGGGTCCGCCTGACGATCACCGTCAGCGACACGACCGAGATCGGCTCGTGGGTGCTCGGCTGGGGCGGAACGGCGCGGGTCGTCGAGCCGCCCAAGCTCGTGAAGAGCGTGACGTCCCAGCTGCAGGCCGCGCTCGCGCGCTACAAGAAGCGCCCGGCCTCGCGAGCATGAGCGACGAGCCGCCGCGCGCCGAGCTCCGCACGTCCTCGCTGGCCGCGGCGACGGCGTGGCTGACCCAGACGCCGGCGACATCCATCTGGCGGGGTGAGGTGGGAACGGAAGACTGGCTCCGCGTCGACGGGCCCTCGGGCGTCGAGGAGCTCCCGCTGCCGCGTGGCACCTCGCACCGGCTCGGGCGCGCGAAGGCGGGGATGGTCGAGCCGCCGACGGTCGCGCACGAGGGGTTCGTGTCGAGTCAGGCCGCGCGCCTCACGCACGACGGCGCGCGCTGGTGGCTCGCGCGGCGTGACGAGTGCCACGAGCGCGTGCCGACGATGCTCGGGACGCGCGCGCTCGGGCGCGGCGAGAGCGCGCCTGTCGTCCACGGCGATGTGTTGCTGATCGGCAAGCTGCGGCTCTCGCTCGTCGACAGGCGCTTCGTCGCGCCGCTCTTGCCGGCGGGGATGGTCGATCCGCGCACGGGCCTGCTGTCGCGG
The DNA here is from genome assembly GCA_963169165.1 of Myxococcota bacterium. Lineage (GTDB taxonomy): Bacteria > Myxococcota_A > Polyangia > Polyangiales > Polyangiaceae > JADLFU01. The sequence continues at coordinate 7,208 of CAUJFL010000064.1, forward strand.
CTCGGCTTCGAGCAAGAGCTCGCGGGGCTCGCGGCGATCGGTCGGCGCGGCGTCGTCGTGGCGCTCGCCTTCGACCGCGGCGGAGACGGCAAGCAGGCCGCGCGCGCGGCGCTCGAGCTGCACGCGTCGAGCCCGAGGCTGCCAGTGATGGCCGAGGGCGAGATCGCGGCGGCGCTCTCGCTCGACCACGCGCCGCTCGACGAGCTCATCGGGCGCGCGCGAGAGCTCGCCCGCGCGTTCGGCGCGCGTGTCGTCGGGACATGGAGCCTCACCGGCGACGTCGGCCGCGTCGGTCACGAGCTCGAGCTGTTGATGTCGGCCGCGGGCGCGCACGAGGGCGGCGAGGTGGTCTCGCTCCGCGACAGCCCCGTGATGAGCCGGATCGCCTCGTCGGTCGAGCTGCTCGCCGAGCCCGCGGATCCGCGGAGACCGCTGGTGCTGTTCGCGCTGGGCGAGCTGGGCGCGCTGGAGTCGCTCGGCCCCGCCGTCGTGCCCACGTTGGTCGACGAGCTGCTCGCGGTGGCCGCGTCGCTCGCGCGCGGCAAGACCAAGGTCGCGTGCGTCGGCGGCGCCATCGTCGCGGCGCGCGTACACGCGCCCGACGCCGAGTCGTACGCCGCGGAGGTGCAGCGAGAGTGGCACGCGCGACCGCCGCTGCTGGACGGCAAGATGGAACTGCCGCGGACGCTCGTCGCGGAGCTCGCGCAAGGCGAGCTGGCGTCCGCCGCGTCCGAGCTGGCCGCCGCGATGCGCGGGCATCCGAGCGTGCTCGCCTCGCGCGCGGCCGGCCTCCCCTTCCCGATCGCCGGCCGCGTCGCGCTCGCGGCCACGGCGACCTCGGCGGTCGAGCGGATCAAGCTGCTGTTCGACGTGCTCGAGGGCGCCTGGCGAATGATCGCGTGGGTGCTCACCGCCGCCCGGCTCGCGGACGGCGTCGCCTGTGACGGGCTCGCGGCGTTCGCCGCAGCGAACGCGACGCGCCACGCGTATCCGCTCGGCACGTGGCGCGCGCTCGCCCGCTTGTGTGCCCACGAGCTCGAGGGCGCGGACGGGCCGCTCTCCGAGCTGGCGACGTCGGTGTCGCGCGTCGACGCGGCGCGTGGGCCTGGCCTCGACGGGGTCGCGGAGCGCCTTCACTCGCTCCGCAATCGCTTCGCGCACGAGGTGTACCCGGAGGCACGCGCGGCCGAGGACGTCGGCGAGCTCGAGCGCACGACGGCCGATTTCTTGCGAGCGCTGCGTCCGCTCGCGGCGTGGACGCTCGTGTCGATCGAGCGCACCGAGCCCGATCCGTTCGGCGAGGGGCAGCGGATCGTGTACGTCGATCACACCGGCCCGGTGGCGGCAGGCGAGCGCCGCGTGGTCGGGCTGCGCAGCCAGGCCCGCCTCGGGAACATCGTGTACCTCGCGCGATTCCGCGAGGGGTTGCTGGTGCCGCTCGAGCCGTTCGTGCGGCGGTTGCCCGGCGGTCACGCGCTCGATCTCTACTGGGCCGCGCGGCTGCCGCGCCCCGGTCGTGAACCCTACGAGCCGGTCCTGCGCGGCGAGCCCCGCTCGAGCGATCTCGACGCGCGGAGACTCCCGCCAGTCCTGCGAGGGCTGTTCGACGGCGCTTTACACGCGCGCGGACCAGAGCCAGACGGCGCGGCGATGAAGCTCTATGGCTCGACCACCTCCCCCTTCGTCCGCAAGGTGTCGGTGCTCGCGCGCGAGGTCGGCCTGTGGGACCGGATCGAAGAGGTCTCCCTCAAGACGAGCCCGCTCGCGCCCGCCGAGCCGCTCGCGGCCGCGCACCCGCTAGCGAAGCTCCCGACGCTCATCACCGACGACGGCGAGGCCGTCTACGACTCGCGCGTGATCTGCGAGCACCTCGACGGGCTGCACGCGGGCCGGCCCATGTTCCCGCGGGAGCCGCGCGCGAGGCTGCTCGCGCTGCGTCAGCAGGCGCTCGCCGACGGGATCCTCGACGCCTCGGTGCTCGTCTTCTACGAGACCGTGTACCGCGACGAGGCGACCCGCGACCCTCGCTGGCAGGCGGGCCAGGTCACCAAGGCCTGCGCGGGGCTCGACGCGCTCGAGCGCGAGGTCGAGACGCTCCGGCGGGAGCCGGACATCGGGTGCGTCGCGATCGCCTGCGCGCTCGGGTGGCTCGAGTTCCGCGCGCCGCTCGGCGAGCTCCGCGCCGCGCGGCCTGGGCTGTTCGCGTGGTACGACGCGTTCGCCGAGCGCCCGTCGATGCAGGCGACGCGCCCGCGCGCCTGACGCTCACACCTCGGGCAGCGCGAGCACGAAGCGGGTGCCGCGCGGCACGCGGGCCTCGGCGGTGATGCGCCCACCGTGCGACAGCACGATGTCACGCGTGATCGACAGCCCGAGGCCCGTGCCCTGTCGCTTCGTCGTGACGAACGGATCGAACAGCGTGTCGCGCAGCTCGGCGGGCATCCCCACGCCGTCGTCGTCGATGATCACCCGCTGCTCTCCGTCGCCGGCCTCGACGCGCAGCGAGAGCGCGCCGCCCCCGCTCATCGCCTCGATCGCGTTGCGCACGAGGTTCAAGATCGCCTGCCTCACCTGCGCCTCGTCGAACCTGAGCCGCGGGAGGCCCGGCGCGATCTCGAGCGAGATCGACACCGACGCGCGCGCGAGCTGGGGCTCGACGAAGCCGCCGACCTCGCGCACGAGCGCGCCGAGGTCTCCGTCGGTGGGCTCGGGCGTAGGGCGGCGGGCGAGGCCGAGGTAGCGCTCGGAGAGATCGGTCAGCCGGTCGATCTCGCCGCGCACCGCCGCCACCAGCTTTCGCTCCTCCTCGCCGCCGCCGCGCGTCGCGATCTCTTCCTCGAGCAGCTCGGCGTTGAGGCCGAGCGCCGACAGCGGGTTGCGGATCTCGTGCGTGATCTGCGCGGCCAGCTTGCCCACCGCGGCGAGGCGCTCGGCCTGCACGACCTCGGCGCGGGCGCGGGCGATCGCGCCGACCATCTCCTCGAAGGTCGCTGCGAGCTCGCCGATCTCGTCGTTCGAGCGCTCGACCGCGCGCGGGGTGAGGTCGCCGCGCGCGACCGCCTCGGCGCGGGCCGTGACCCGGCCGAGCGGGGACAGCACGCGCCGCGCATAGAGCGCGAGCCCGGCGCCGACGAGCAGCGTGCCGGCGCCGAGCGCGGCCGCGAGCCACAGCGCGCGGCGCTCGCGCGACGCGACCTCGTCGAGCAGCTCATCCATCGAGCGCTCGACCCGACGGGCGAGCTCGCGTAGGCGCCGCGCGCCCTCGACCTCGTGCGCCAGGACCACGTCGCGCGCGGCCTCCGCCTTCGCACGATCGCCGCGCTCGAGCGCGTCGAACAGCGCGCTCAGGTGCGCGCCGTCCGAGCTGAGGAACGCCTCGAGCTCTCCCACGTCCCGCGCGACCTCCTCGGCGAGGCGCTGCGTGGCCGAGTCCCCGTGCTGTCCCACCCCGCGATCGGCCGCCGCGCGCACCGCCGCGAGCGCGTGTGGCCGCAGGCGCCGCTGCGTCTCGATCCAGCCGCGCGCGTCGGCGGGGTTGCGCGCGTCGGTGATGTGGTTGAGCTGCGCCGAGACGAGGTTCTGCGCCTCGAGCGCGGAGCCGAGCGACAACAGCAGCGGCACGTAGCCGCGCCGCAAGAGGAGCGCGTCGTCGGCCGCGAGCTTCTGCGCGTTGATCGAGTACAGCACCGCGACCGCGAACGTGAACAGCGCCGCCGCATAGGACGCGAGAATTCGGCGCGCGACGGTGCGGGCAGGTCTCACTCGGTGGCGCGATCGAGCAGGGCGCCGAACTCGACGGCGCGCACGCCCGCCCTGCGCAGCGCGAGCGCGCTCGACGGGCACGCCGTGACGAGCGTGCCGCCGCCGGCGGCCTCGTGGTCCGCGCGGCGAGCGGACGCGATCCCGCGCGCGATCTCCGGGTGGCTCGTGGGCAGCGCGCCGCCCGCGCCCGAGCACCGCGCGAGCTCTCGACGATCGTCGAGCTCCCCTGGCGCGCGCCCGAGGATGGCCGTGAGCACGGCGCGCGGCTCGTCGTAGAGCCCGAGCCCGCGCCCGAGCTTGCATGAGTCGTGGTAGCGCACCGGGCCGAGCTCGGGGAGCTGCCGCAGCGTGCCCAGCCGCGTCGCGCCGAGCTCGACGATCGAGCGCGCGTCGAGCCCGCCGAAGCGGAGCGCGAAGGCGCACCCTGGATCTGCGACCCACAGCACCTCGCCTCGGACGGAGGCGGCGACGGAGTCCCGCGCGCGATCGGCCCCCAAAGGATCACCCGCGTCCCGCAGCGGCTCGCCGCAGCACCCGCCGACGAGGCGCACCGGACCCCCGAGCAGGCGCGAGACGGCGCGCGCCATGGCGGCGGCCTCGTCCGGCATGGCGCGCGCGTAGGTACACCCGACGAAGAGCGGCGCCCCCGCGGGATCGACGGCCGCACCTGCGCTCGCCGCGACGCGCGCGAGCCCTCGCTCCGCGCGCGCGACGTGCCGCCCGAAGCCGCGTCGCTGCGCTTCGACCGCGGGCGGCGCGAGCCCCTGGGCGGCGAGCGCCGCGCGCGCGACCCCGAGCGCGGCGGGGACGTCGTTGCGGTGGTCACAGCGTTCCCGGCAGCCCATGCACCCCGTGCATGCCCAGGCCGACACGGCGTGCGCGTGGTCGAGCGGCGCGGCGCCCCGCGCGAGCTGATACGCCGTCGTCATCTTGCCCCAGGGGATCAGCCCCTCGCGCGGCGACGCGTCCGAGATCGGGCACGCCGCGCGGCAGAGCTTGGGGCAGTAGACGCAGACCTCCAGCGCGGCGCGCTCTGGTTCGAGCGACGGCAGCACGCTGAGCTTGATGGCCTTCGTCATCGCGGTCGCACGATCGCAAAAGTCACGCGCGCCGTCGAGCGAAGGCTCAGGGCATGAAGTCGACCAGGCCAGGGGCGCTCTCGAACCCGAACCGGCCGAGCTTGCCCGCGGTGACGCTGCCCCAGCAGGTGATGGTGCCCGAGCCGACCGCGCACGCGTGGTCGCGGCCCGCGGCCACCCTCAGCGGAGGCTCTCCCAGCGTGACCTTCACGGGGCCGGTCGGCTTCCCGCCGCTGTCGAGCCCGCACTGCCCGACGTCGTTCTTGCCCCAGCAGTAGAGCTCGGTCCCCTTGATCCCGCAGACGAAGCCATCGCCGATCGCGACCTCGCCCCACGGCGCGGTGCCGGGCACCGTGATCACGACGGGCGCGTCGTGCGGCGC
>CAUJFL010000065.1 GCA_963169165.1 Myxococcota bacterium
TCCGGAGAGCTGTCGCCGACCTTGAAGGTGTAGCGCTAGGTCGAGAACCAGAACTTCGCCGCCGCGATCGAGGCGATGTTCGCGGTCGACGCGAGCTGATGCTGTTCGTCGGCATCGCGGGCGGCACCGGCTCGGGCAAGACCACGCTGGCGGCGCGCGTCGTCGGCGCGCTGCCGCCCGACTCGGTCGCGCTGCTGTCGCACGACAGCTACTACCGCGATCAGTCGCACCTCTCGCCCGCCGAGCGCGACAGGCTGAACTTCGATCACCCCGACACGCTCGAGACGACGCTGCTGGTCGAGCACCTCGGTGAGCTGCGCGCGGGGCGGGCGATCGAGCAGCCCGCGTACGATTTCGCCGAGCACCGCCGCCACGCCGCGCGGCGCCGCGTCGAGCCCCGGCGGGTGGTGATCGTCGAGGGGATCCTGATCCTTCACGAGCCGTCGCTGCGGCGGGCGCTCGACATCAAGGTGTTCGTCGACACCGACGCCGACGAGCGCGTGCTGCGGCGGGTCGAGCGCGACACGCGGGAGCGCGGACGCACGGTCGAGTCGGTGACGGCGCAGTACCGCGAGACGGTGAGGCCGATGCACGCGCAGTTCGTCGAGCCGTCCAAGCGCCACGCCGATCTGATCATCCCCGAGACCTTCGACATGATGAAGGTCGCGACCGAGGTGCTGCTCGCCCGCCTGCGCGAGCACCTCGCGAGCCGTTGACAGGACGCGCGACGTCGCCGAGGTTCGCGGCGTGGCTCTCCTCGCGATCGATCAAGGCACGACGGGCTCGACGGCGCTCCTCCTCTCCGAGGACGGGCGCACGCTCGGCCGCGCGAACCGCGAATTTCCGCAGCATTTTCCGTCGCCCGGCTGGGTCGAGCACGAGCTCGGCGGCAGCTGGCGCAGCGTCGAGGGCTCGGTCGCGGACGCCCTTCGCGCGGCGGGCCTGTCCGGGCGCGACGTCACGGCGATCGGCATCACCAACCAGCGCGAGACCACCTGCGCGTGGGACAAGTCGACCGGCGCGCCGGCCCACCGCGCGAGCGGCTGGCAGGACCGCCGCACCGAGCCCGCGTGCCGCGCGCTGCGCGACGCCGGCGAAGAGGCGCGGGTGCGCGAGATGACGGGGCTCGTGCTCGATCCGTACTTCTCCGGCACGAAGATGGCCTGGCTGCTGTCGAACGTCGACGGCCTCCGCGCGCGCGCGACCCGCGGAGAGCTCGCGCTCGGCACGATCGACGCGTTCCTCGTGCATCGACTGTCGGGCGGGGCGACGCTCGCGACCGACGTGACCAACGCGTCGCGCACGCTGCTGATGAGCCTGGAGGCGCGCGCCTGGGACGACGAGCTCCTGCGGCGCTTCGACGTGCCGCGCGCCGCGCTCCCCGAGATCGTCCCGTCGGCCGCGCGCATCGCGAGGACCAAGGGCTTCGGCGAGATCCCCGACGGCACGCCCATCACCGGGATCGCGGGAGATCAGCAGGCCGCGCTGTTCGGTCAGGCGTGCTTCGCCGAGGGCGACGTCAAGTGTACGTACGGCACGGGCGCGTTCGTGCTGCTCAACACCGGCGCGCGCCCGAAGCCCAGCCGCCACGGTCTGTTGACCACGGTGGCGTGGCAGCTCGGCGCGGACGTGACCTACGCGCTCGAGGGCGCGAGCTTCGTCGCGGGCGCCGCGGTGCAGTGGCTGCGCGACGGCCTCGGGCTGATCCAGAACGCCTCGGACATCGAGGCGCTCGCGCGCTCGGTCGAGTCTTCGGACGGCGTCACGTTCGTGCCCGCGCTGACCGGCCTGGGCGCGCCGCACTGGGACGCGGGCGCGCGCGGGCTCGTCTGCGGGCTGACGCGCGGCACGACCCGCGGGCACCTCGCCCGCGCGACGCTCGAGGGGATCGCGTTCTCGGTGGGAGATCTCATCCGCGCGATGGCCGAAGATCTCGGCGCCAGGGCCGCGCGGCTGCGCGTCGACGGCGGCGCGGCGGCCAACGATCTGCTGATGCAGCTGCAGAGCGATCTCTCCGACGTCCTCGTCGAGCGCCCCGTCGAGCTCGAGTCGACGGCGCGGGGCGCGGCGATGCTCGCGGGGCTCGGCGCGGGGATCTTCTCGAGCCCGCGTGAGGCGGCGGCGCTCTCCAGGGTCGACCGCACGTTCGAGCCGACGTTGCCGCGCGAGCGCCGCGAGGCCGAGCTCGCCCGGTGGACAAACGCGGTCGGGCGTGCCACCTCCGGCGCCGTTCGGTCGCGCGACTGAGCGCGGGCCGAGCGTCGAACCAGAGAAAGAATCCCCGAAATATGAAGATGCGTTCCGTCGCAGGTCTGTCGTTGCTCGTGCTCGCCGCCGTCGGCTGCGACAAGAAGGAGTCCCCCGCGCAGCCGACCGCGTCGCCGTCCCAGGCGAAGCCCGCCGCGACCGCGGCCGCCGCGACCGCGACCGCCTCCACCCCCGCGCCCGCCGCGGGCCACAAGCGCCTCGCCGTCGCGGCGGGCAAGGCGTCGTTCTTGATCGACGCGCCGCTCGAGAAGATCAAGGGCGAGACCACCGAGGCCAAGGGGTTCATCGATCTCGACGTCGCCGATCTCACGAAGTCGAAGGGCGAGGTGTCGTTTCGCCTGACCTCGCTGAAGACGACCACGTTCAGCGACCCAGGAAAGAACGAGTCCCAGGGCGATCACGCCCACAACTGGCTCGACGTCGGCAAGGAGTCACCCGCCGACAAACGCGCGAAGTTCGAGTGGGCGACGTTCACGCTGAAGAGCGTCTCGACGTCGACGCCCAAGCTCGCGGACGTCAAGGAGGCGGGCGGCGCGCGCGCGTTCGACGCGAAGCTCTCCGGCGCGCTCGTGCTCCACGGCGTCTCGTCCGACAAGACGTTCATCGTGAAGGTCGTCGCGAAGGGCCCCGCCGACGCGCCGACCGAGCTGTCGCTGGCCACGTCCGAGCCCTGGGCGCTGTCGCTGAAGGAGCACGACGTCGCGCCGCGCGACAAGATCGGCTCGCTGCTCGCCGGCGCGCTCGACCGGATCGGCAAGAAGATCGACGACAAGGTGCAGATCTCGCTCGAGGCGACCGCGAGGTAGCGCGGCGCCCGACCCTCACGTCGGCCGGGCGCCGCGCGACCTCACCCTGGCGGCGCGTCGAGCACCGCCTTCGCCGCGATCTTCGCGAGGGTCTTCCGGCCGATCCCCTTCACGCGGAGCAGCTCGCTCAGGTGCCTGAATTTCCCGAGGCGCGTGCGCAAGGCGACGATCGCCTTCGCGCGGGTCGCGCCGACGCTCGGCAGCCTGGTGAGCTCCTCCTCGGAGGCGACGTTCAGCACCACGCGCCCGTCGGCGAGGATCCCCGAGGGCGGCGGCGCGGGCGCGGCGTCGGTCGAGGAGGCCGCGGGCGGCGCGGCCGACGTCACCACGATCTCAGGCACCTCGATGTTGTGCGGCGGGGGCGCGGCGCGCGCGCTCTTCGACGCCGAGGTCCACGCGCCGAGCCCGGCGAGCCCCGCGACCAGCGCGGCGCCCCCGAACCACTTGAGCGCGCGCGCGCGGAGGCTCGAGCTGCGCCGCCTCGTCTCGTCGACGGACGCGGCCTCGTGGCACGTCGCCTGCGAGGCGAGGAGCCGCGCGACGGTCTCCGGGCCCGCGCGCTCGGAGATCGTGGCGACGGCGCTCACGGCCGCGCCTCGTGACCGTTCGACCGCTGCGGCGTCGCGCGAGGCACCGACGCGAACGGATCGTCGCCCGCGTCGGCGTCGCGCGCGACGTAGTCCCGCAGCTGCAGCTTGCCGCCCGCGACGGGCATCGCCTCGAGCTGCAGGTTGATCGAGCCGTCGCGGTTCACGAAGCCCACGCCGACGCGCGTCCAGATCGCCTTTTTCTCCCCGCCGCGCTCCTGGATCATCCAGATCACCTTCATCTTCGTGCCGTTTTCCATGGTCTTGTCTCCGTGTTCGGGCGCACGCCGACGCGGCGGCGACCGTCGCGGCCCCTCAATGCGCGCGGCGTGCCAGGCATTCGACGCTGGATTTCTGCGCGTTTTTGGCAGATGACAGGTGGACCTGGCCACGATCTCCAGTGGACGGGGCGTCCACCCAGACACCGACGTTGTAGATCCGCGCGGGCCTCGTTATCCTCCGCGCCCGCGGGAAGGACCAGAATGGCTCGCACGGCTCGTACGACAACGATTGTGATGTGTCTGACCGCGATGGCGGCTGCGCTCTCGACCACCGGCTGCCGCGTGAACGACACCGACGTCAAGCGCTGGGAGACGACCGAGCTCGGGCCGACCAAGCTCGTCGCGGTGATCACCCACGACAAATACGACTGGCGCCTGCGCACCGACGCGGCGATGGCCCTCGTGCGGATGAAGCCGCGCTCCGGTCGTCGCATCGGCATCGGCAAGCTCCAGGAGGCGGTGGCGTCGCTCCCTGCCGCCGACCGCGCGAAGCTGGTCGCGGGCATCGCGCCGCTGTTGATCCAGGAGATCGACAAGCCGCCGGTCACGCAGCAGGGCGTCGCCCAGCAGAAAGGCGGCGATCCGAGCATCCCGTTCAAGGACGCGGCGTACGCGCTGGTCAGCTACGACAAGACGGCGCTGGTCGCCGACGAGGCCGTGAAGAAGTCGCTGACCGACGCGCTGATCCGCTGGTCCACGGCCGACTTCGATCGCCGCATCGCGATCTCGTCGCAGCTCTACAACATCGAGCAGATCTTCCGGTTCATCGGCGCCGACGCCGGCCGCGCGCTGCCACCGCTAGTCAAGCCCGACTCGTCGTTCGACCGCATGACCGCGCTCGTCGCAGAGATCGGCGATCCGCCGACCAAGGACAAGATGGCGCAGGCGCTGGTCGCGCTCGGGCAGTACACCGAGGGCGCCGAGTGGTTCACGAAGAACAAGCAGCGCGTCAAGGAGGCCAACGAGACCGCCGGCTACAAGGTCGCCGACGACAAGCTCACCATCCAGACGAAGGACTACCAGGAAGAGCAGGTCACGAAGGTCTTCGCGTCGCTGAAGAAGGTCGGCGGCCGCCCCGCGGTCGAGTACCTGCTGGGCGTCGGCGCCGACAAGGCCAAGCCCGAGAAGCGACGCGAGGCCGCGCTCGCCGCGCTCGACGGCCGCCTCGATCGCTCCAACCCCAACGACGCGGCCCGCGTGCTCGAGATCGCGAAGGCCGACGAAACGCCCGACAGCGTGCGCCAGCAGGCGTTCTCCCGCGCCGCCGAGTTCCCCCGCGACTCGGTCGCGCCGAAGCTCTACGAGATCGTCACCGCCAGGGATCTGAAGAAGTGGAAGGTGCGCTGGGTCGCCGCCTCCACGGTGCTCAAGCTCTCGCAGCTCGCGAACCTCCCCGAGTTCTACTCCAAGCTGCCGCCCGGCTCGGCCGCCGGCTTCGCGATGAGCGAGCCGCTGACCTACGGCGATCTCATCGGCAAGATGAACCCGCCGCCGAAGAAGGAGGAGATGGCCTCGCTCGTCCGAGATCCGCAGCTCTCGAAGAGCCTCGTCGCGATCGGCTACTTCTACGCGCACGGCAAGGCCGCCGACGTCCCGCTGATGCAGGCGCTCGAGACTGACGGGCGCGCCGTACCCAAGGTCGAGGACGGCGACGGCACGTGGCAGTGCCCCGCGCCGAAAGAGACCAAGGAGATGGCCAACGTCGGCGAGTTCGTCAAATACTGCGTGATCCCCGCGATGCAGGCTCGAAAGTGAGACCATGACCGGCGACCCGAACAAGAAGAGCGCTCGTACCTTCCAGTGCCGTGATGTGCTCTGGGAGACCTTCGAGCAGATGGCGAAGGAGCTCGAGTGCTCCATCGACTACCTGGTCAACGAGGCGATGAAGCAGTACGCGCGTCAGCGCAGCTACGGCGGCGCGACCCGCACGCCGCTCCCCGGGGGAGGCCCTCCGTCGTCGGGTGGCCACGCGCCCGCCGCCGCGCCGCCGATGCCTTCGCAGCGCCCTTCGGCCGCACCCCCGCCTCCTCCTCCGGTCAAGACACGTCCGAGCCTGCCACCGGTGCAGGCGGGCGGGCGTCCGCCGCTGCCGCCTCCTCCTGGTGCGGGCGGCGCGCCTCCTCCTCCCGCGCGGATGCCGTTGCCTCCTCCGCCCGGCGGCGGACGACCGCCGATGCCGATGGCCGCGCCCCCGATGCCCGCCGCGCCCCCGCCGATGCCGGGCTATGGCGCCCCCGCTGCGCGCGCGTCGGCGCCCCCGCCGCTGCCTGGTGGGATGCGACAGCCAGCGCCTCCGCCGCAGCCGCAGGGTGGCGCGCGGGTGCTCGTGGCCCTGTACCAGGGTGAACGCACGCCGGTCACGAAGGACCGCTTCATCATCGGTCGCGGCAAGCAGACCAGCGACCTCACGATCAAGGATCCGAACGTCTCGCGCCAGCACGCGATGGTCGAGTTCCTCAACGGTCAGTACTACATGGTCGACATGGGCTCCACGAACGGCGTCGAGTACATGGGCCAGCGCATCGCGCGCAAGGTGATCGTCGAGGGCGACAGCTACCGCATCTGCGACCACGAGGTCCGCTTCACGTATCAGTGACCTCGCACCGCGCCGCTCGTCTCGCCCTCGCCGCCTTCGCGACGTGGGTACACGCGGCGGCCGCCGGCGGGCCGCCGTGGTCGGAGCCGGGCGCGGTCCCCCTCGGCGAGCTGGTCGCGAGCGCGCGGTTCACGCGCGAGGACGAGGCGCTGTACCGGTTCCCGAGGGCTGACTCACCGCGCCGCGGCAGCGTGTTCGCTGGCGCTCACCTGCCCGTGTTCGCGTCCCGGACAGGAGCGGGGTGCGAGACCACCTGGTTGATGGTCGGTCCGCTCGCCTGGGTGTGCCGAGCGAAGGTCCAGCTCTCCGAGGCGCCGGCGCTCACACCTTCGGACGTGCCCCCCGCGCGCCCCGACGGGCTCCCCTACCGCTACTACTTCGTGGGGCGGGACGGCAGCGCGGCCTATGGTCGGCTCGAGTTCGCCGACGACGCGGAGCCCGAGATGGATCTCCAGCCCGGCTTCGGCGTCGCGCTGGTCGACGAGCGCCAGCGCGGAGATCAGCGCTACGGGCTGACACACCACGGACAGTGGGTGCCGATGCGCGATCTCGTCCCGGTGCGCCCATACCTGTTTCAGGGCGAAGAGCTCGGCGCGCGTGGCCTCACGATCGCGTGGGTGCTCGACGACGGCGCGCCGACGTTCAAGCGCCCGTCGCTCGCGTCGCGCACGAAGGAGACGCGTGGGCGGCTGCAGGTCGTCACCGTCAAGGCAGAGGCGGGCAAGGGCAACGAAGCGTTCGTGCAGATCGAGGACGAGCTGTGGATGCGCGCGCGCGACGTGCGCCGGCCGACGCGCGGCGAGGTGCCGCTCGAGGTCGGCGCGGGCGAGCGGTGGATCGACGTCGAGCTCGCGAGCCAGACGCTGGTGGCCTACGAGGGCGAACGCCCCGTCTTCGCGACCGTCGTCAGCACCGGCAAGGGGAGGCCCGGCTCGGCGACCGGAACGCCGAAGGGCGCGTTTCGCATCTGGGTCAAGCTGAAGAGCTCGACCATGGACAACCTCGAGGACGAGTACGCCTCCAACGTGTATGCGATCGAGGACGTGCCCCACGTGCAGTATTTCTCGAAGGGCGTCGCGCTCCACGCGGCGTTCTGGCATCGCTCGTTCGGCCGCGTGCGAAGCCACGGCTGCGTCAACCTCGCGCCGCTCGACGCCGAGCGGCTCTATCACTTCACGGGGCCTCGCGTGCCCGCGGGCTGGTCGGCGGCGCTGCCGACCGAGTTCGATCGCGGCACGGTCGTGAGGGTCCGCTGATGGACACCCCGCTCATCGCCGCGGCCGCCGCGGTGCCGATCGGGCTGCTCGGCCTCGCGGTCCACGACCGACTGCAGCGCACGCACACGATCATCTCCAACTTCCCGATCGTGGGGCGATTTCGCTACTGGGTCGAGCGGCTCGGCCCGCCGATGCGGCAGTACCTCGTCGCGAGCAACGACGAGGAGCGGCCGTTCTCGCGCGACGAGCGGCGCTGGGTCTACGCGTCGAGCAAGCGCGAGAACAACTACTTCGGCTTCGGGACCGACAACGATCTCGAGGGCGGTCACGGCTACGTCATCGTGCGGCACTCGGCGTTCCCGGTCGACGCGCCGCACGACGACACCTACTCGCTGCCCTGCGCGAAGGTGGTCGGCGCACACCGAGGTCGCAAGCTCGCGTTTCGCCCGGCGTCGATCGTCAACACCTCGGCGATGAGCTTCGGCTCGCTGTCCGCGCCCGCCGTCGAGGCCATCAACCGCGGCGTCGCGCTCGCCGGCGCGCTGCAGAACACCGGCGAGGGCGGCATCTCCCCGCACCATCGCCACGGCGGCGAGCTGATCTGGCAGCTGGGCACTGGTTACTTCGGCTGTCGCGACGAGCGCGGCCGCTTCTCGATGGAGCGCCTCAGGGAGACGCTCGCGACCGCCAAGGTCAAGGCGCTCGAAATCAAGCTCAGCCAGGGCGCCAAGCCGGGGCTCGGCGGCGTGCTTCCGGCCGCCAAGATCACGCCCGAAATAGCGAAGATCCGCCTGATCCCGCTGGGACGAGATTGCATCTCGCCCGCGTCGCACTCGGCGTTCTCCGACGCGTCGTCGATGCTCGACTTCATCGAGCGCCTCGCCGAGGAGACGGGGCTCCCCGTCGGCATCAAGTCGGCGGTCGGCGACACCGAGTTCTTCCGCGAGCTCGCGCGTCTCATCGACACGACGGGACGCGCTCCCGACTTCATCACGATCGACGGCGGCGAGGGCGGCACGGGCGCGGCGCCGCTCGTGTTCTCCGACCACGTCGCGCTGCCGTTCAAGCTCGGGTTCGCCGAGGTCTACCGCGCGTTCGCCGAGCGCGGCGCACACGACAAGGTGGTGTTCATCGGCTCGGGCAAGCTCGGCTTCCCGCACCAGGCGCTGCTCGCGCTCGCGATGGGCTGTGATCTCGTCAACGTCGCGCGTGAGGCGATGCTCGCGATCGGCTGCATCCAGGCGCAGGAGTGCCACACGGGAAACTGCCCGACCGGCGTCGCGACCCAGCGCAAATGGCTGATGGGCGGCCTCGATCCGACGCTCAAATCCGCGCGCCTCGCCAACTACCTCATCACGCTCCGCAAGGAGCTCCTGTCGCTGACCCACGCCGCGGGGTACTTGCACCCGGCCGAGGTGTCGCTCGACCGCGTCGAGATCCTCGACGGCCTGACCAAGCGGAGCGCGCCCGAGGTGTTCGGGTACGAGCCCGGCTGGGGCGCGCTGCCGACCGCCGACCGAGACGCCGTCCGCGCGCTGATGCGTGGCTGACGCTCAGACCGGCGGCACGAGGTGCTTCTTCGCGGGGCGCGCCTCGCGCTTGCCCTCGTACCTCGAGAAGCGCCTGATCAGCTCGTCGCGCAGCTGCTCGGAGGGGATCACGGCGTCGACGACCAGCTCGTTCGCGAGCTTCATCAGATCGACGCCCTCGCGGTACTCGTCGCGCAGCCCGGCGACGAAGGCGTCGCGCTCGGGCCCCGCGGGCACCTCCTGGATCTTGTTGAAGTAGACCGCGTTGACCGCGGCCTGCGGGCCCATGACGGCGATGCTCGCCGACGGCAGCGCGAGCGAGCAGTCGGGCCCGAACGCGGGGCCGCACATCGCGTAGAGGCCCGCGCCGTACGCCTTGCGCACGACGACCGAGATCTTGGGCACGGTCGCCTCGCTGACAGCGGCGATCATCTTCGCGCCGGCGCGGATGATCCCCTGTCGCTCGACCTTCGTGCCGATCATGAAGCCCGGCACGTCGGCGAGGTACAAGAGCGGCACGTTGAACGAGTCGCACAGCCAGATGAACCGCGCGGCCTTGTCGGCGCTGTCGACGAACAGCACGCCGCCGAGCCACTTCGGCTGGTTGGCCACGACGCCGACCACCTGGCCGCCGAGCCGCGCGAAGCCGGTGATCATCTCGCGCGCGAACAGCCTCTTGATCTCGAGGAACGAGCCCTCGTCGACGACCGACTCGATCACCTGCATCATGTCGAACGGCTTGTTCTCGTCGAGCGGGACGATCTCCTCGATCGATTTTCCGAGCTGCTTCGGCGGCGCGGACACGGCGCGCGGGGGCTGTCCCTCGAACGACGTCGGCAGGTAGGAGAGGTAGCGCCGCGCCCACGCGATCGCCTCCTCCTCGGTCTTCACGAGCACGTCGCCGCAGCCCGAGACGCTGCAGTGCATCTTCGCGCCGCCCATCTCCTCGAGCGTGACCTTCTCGCCGATGACCATCTCGGCCATGCGCGGCGATCCGAGGTACATGCTCGCGTTGCCGTCGACCATCACGACGACGTCGCAGAACGCGGGGATGTACGCGCCGCCGGCGGCCGACGGCCCGAACAGCAGGCACACCTGCGGCACCTGCCCGGACATCGAGACCTGGTTGTAGAAGATGCGGCCCGCGCCGCGCCTCCCGGGGAACATCTCGATCTGATCGGTGATGCGCGCGCCGGCCGAGTCGACGAGGTACATCAGCGGGCAGCGGAGCTGCTGCGCGGTCTCCTGGATGCGCAGGATCTTCTCGACGGTGCGCGCGCCCCACGAGCCAGCCTTGATGGTCGAGTCGTTGGCCATGATCGCGACGACCCTCCCGTCGATCGTGGCGGTGCCGGTGACGACGCCGTCCGCGGGCAGATCGTGGTCGCGGTTGTTGGCGAGCGCGGCGTCCTCGACGAACGAGCCCTCGTCGACCAGGAGCGCGATCCGCGCGCGCGCGAACAGCTTCTTCTGCTCGGCGTTCTTCTGGTGATACTTGGCCGCCCCGCCCTTCTCGACGCGGGCGAGGGTGTCCTTCAGCTTCTCGTGTGCGCTCATCGCCGCGCGGCGTACCAAGCCCGCACGCCGACGAAAAGCGACACGCGCTTCGTGCGAGGGCTGGACACGACCGCGATCAATGATGCAGACTGTGCGCTGCCCCCACGGAGGTGTTCATGTCTTCAGATTCGCCCGACGACGATCTCCCCACGTATGGCCGCCGCGCAGACGCGATGCTCCACCGCGACGAGAACCAGCTCCTCGACCGCTGCAAGGACGAGGCGGAGCGCCTCCCCGGTGTCGGCGACGGTGACGGCGCGATCCCCGCGCAGCACTGCAGTCACGGCAGCCACGGCTCGCACGGCAGCCACGGCTCGCACGGCAGCCACGGCTCGCACGGCAGCCACGGCTCGCACGGCAGCCACGGCTCCTGGTTAATCTCTAACCCCACGGGGCAATCGAAGGCCGGCGACGCGCGCGTCGTCGGCTTTCGCTCATTTGGGGGACGGCAGCGCGATCGTGAAGGTGTCGCGGGTCGCGCCCTTCGAGTCAATCGCGGTGCCGACCAAGCTGGTCGCGTCGACGTCGAACACCGTCGCGTGGGGAAACGCGCCGTACGCCTTGCGGAGGGCGCACTCGGGCCGATCGATCGCGTCGTCGATGTTGCCGATCGCGCCGCCGCCGCCGCCGGTCGTGATGTAGACGATGCCGTCTTTCTCGAAGCGCTCGTAGCCGTGCATGTGCGCCTGCAGCACGAGCTTGACGTTGAACGACTTGAACGCGGGCTCGAGCTCGGCCTGCTCGGTGGGGTGGTGATCCGAGTCGCCGCAGGTGAAGAAGGGCCGGTGCTGATAGACGATCGAGCCGCGGAACCCGGGAGCCATCGACGCCGCCTCGAGCTTCGCGGTGAGCCACTTGCCCTGCTCGCTCGCCGCGCCGAACGGCTCCTGGGTGTTGACCGAGAAGAAGTGGACGCCGGCGCTCTCGAACGTGAAGTAGCCCGTCTTGCCGTCGAAGCCGGCGTCGCCGAAGAAGCGCCAGAAATACTGCTCGTACTCGTCGGGCTTCTCGCTCTCGTGGTTGCCGACGGCCGGGAGGAACGCGCCCGCTGCGAGCATCGGCTGCATCTTGGGGAACCAGTACGCCCAGGTCTCGAGGCCCGAGTAGTACTGGATGTCGCCGCCGTGCACGACGAAGTCGGGGTTCTTCGAGAGGGTGAACGACAGCGTGGCGTCGGTGGTGCCGAGCGCCGGGTTCGTGTCGCCGATCGCGAGGAACGTGAGCTTCTCGCCTGGCTTGCGCGCCGTGCAGAACCTGCCCTTCTTGGCGGCCTCGCCCGCGACCGAGTACGCGTAGCAGGTCGACGGGGTGAGGCCGGTCAGCGTCGCCTCGTAGATGATGTAGTCGCCGGGCTCGTCGGCCGGGGCGTCGCTCAGCACCGACGGATAGCGGTAGGTCGTCGTGTACGGAGTCTCCTTCGCGTCGGCGGACCTCGGGTCGCCACCGCCCTCGGGCGAGAATGACACCGCCTTCGCGCCGGGCACGCAGGTCTGCCAGCGGACGGTCGCCTCGGTGCCGGACGTGCGCAGCGACCACGGCCCCTTCAGCACGCCGGGGGTGCAGGTCGAGCCGCCCCCCTCGCCCGCGGCGCCCGCTGCTCCGGCCGCGCCCGCCGCCGCGCCTGCCGCGCCTGCCGCGCCTGCCTGCGCGCTCGGCGGCGCGGCGCCGTCGGACGAATCGCCGCCGCACGCCGCGAAGGCGCCCAGCGAGAGGAGGACGAGCGAGAGGGACGAGAAGAGAAGATGTCGGTGGTTCATGGGGCTTTCTCTGATGCGTACGTCGTGACCCCCGCGGGCGGCGGCGCCGAGGACTCGACCTTCTTGAGGCGCGCGGCGAGCGCCTCGATCGCCGCCGTCGTCACGTCAGCGGGGAGCTGCGGCGCGCCCTTGTCGCCGGAGGTCAGGTAGATCGCGTAGCGCTCGGTCCTCGCGACGGGCCCGGGCGCCTCGTCGCTGAAGAGGCAGACGTCGAGGCGCGCGCGCGCGCCCTGGGCCTCGACGATCACGGGCATCATCCCGCGATCGACCGCGTCTACCCGGACGACCTTCGTTCCGGCGAGCGCGTCGCCGGGGCGCAAGCCGTCGAGCGCTTTCATCTGGGCTGGCGACGCGGGCGCACCCGCGGGCGGCCCTCCGAAGTCGTCGATCGTGGACTTTCCGCAGGCGACGAGCGTCAGCGTCAGCGCGAGGAGGGCGGCCCGCATCGGGGGGCGTATCCTCGCACGATCGCGCGTGGCCGACTATGGTGCATCGCCGATGCGGTGGCCGCTCGCGCTCCTCCTCGCCGTCGCGGGGTGCAGATCATCGGGGCGCGCCGCGCCGACCGGCGGCGCCGCGTCGGCCGCGCCCGTCGCGTCGCACACGCCACCGACGGCGCTCACGCTGCATCGATGGCTCACGTCGAAGGATCCGGTGTCGGTGCACGACGTCACGGGTCGCCCGCTGGTCACGGCCGGCGCCACGGTGCTCGCGCTCGGCCCGCGGCTGTCTCAAGATCCGGCGCTGGGCGAGGGGCTCGAGGGCAACGCCGAGCCGGTGCGCGCGATGGGCGAATTCCCTGACGCCGCGTTCCTGGTGGTGTCGCTCACGCACCGCGCGACGGGCGCGCCGCTCGGCGAGCGCGCCTATCGCTGGTACGCGAAGCGCTGGGCGCCCGCGCCGAGCCCGCTGCACGACACGCCGCCGCTCGCGATCGTCGAGCACCGCGGCGCGACCGTCGCGCTCCTCTCCGCGCCGCCCGCCGGGCTGAAGCTCGAGGTGGTCCGCGCGACGGACGCGGTCGAGATCCCCACGCTCCCCGCGGCGACCGAGGCTTGTCCGTCGCCGTTCGTGCCGCCGCGCGTGTGGCTCGTCGAGCAGGGCGGCGCGCTCGTGATCGTCGGCGTCAGCTGCGAGCGCCGAGCGCCGATCCTGCTGCATCTGGGCGCGGCACCGCGCGAGGTCGCGCTGCCGACGGGCCTGACGATCTCGGCGGTGCGCGCGCGCGGCGGCGAGGTGTTCATCGCGGGGGGCATCGGCGCGCGCGGCGCGCTGGTGCGGTACGACGGCGCGAGCGCCACGCTAGTGGAGACGCCCGCGCTCGCGCCGCTGGTCGCGCTCTCTCTCGGGGCGGACGGCTCGACGTGGGTCGCCGACAGGGCCACCGTCGCCGCGCGCGACGTGACCGGCGCGTGGTCGCTCGGCGCGTCGAACGGCGCGGTCACGGGCGTCGTCGCGGCCGACGCGGCGCACGCCTGGATCTCGGTCGCCGGGCCCGAAGGCGGCGCGCTCCTCGGCACGGCCGCGGCGGCCGAGGTCGTGACGGTCCCGGACAAGCGCGCGTCGTTCGCGGCGCGTGCGCAGCACGGAAAGGCGCTCGCGACGTCGGCCTGTACGTCGCTCTGGGTGCCGCTCGTCGCGGTGGGAAAGGCGGGCTGGGTGCCGGACGATCTGCCGTGGCTCCGCGAGAGCGTCGCGAACAAGCCAGGGCTCGCGGGGACACGCTACATCGCCGAGGACGACGGCCGCGAGACGTGGGTCGGCGCGCTCGTGCCGACGCTCGCGGCCGGGGAGGCGCTGGTGGCGGACGTCGGCGCGCGCATAGGCCTCGACGGGCAGCGCGTGACCTGCCACACGCCGCGCGAGGTCGCGTCGTTCACCGAGGGTCGCCGGGACAAGCGTCACAAGTAGGTCACGACCCGCGGCGAGGCAGCCTGCTATGGCTGCCTGGATGCCCCGCTACGCCGCGCTCCTCCGAGGGGTCAGCCCGATGAATTGCAAGATGGAGCAGCTCAGACGCGCGCTCGAGGCGGCGCGCTTCGAGCGCGTCGTCACCGTGCTGTCGAGCGGCAACGCCGTCTTCGACACCGACGCGGCGCCGCCGGCCGAGCTCGAGCGGCGGGTCGAGGCGGCGACCGAGGCGCACCTCGGTCGTGGGTTCGACGCAATCGTGCGCCCTGTCACGGCGCTCGAGGCCCTCCTCTCGGGCGATCCGTTCGCACCTTTCGCGCCGCGGTCGGCGGAGAAGCGCGTCGTCACCTTCTTGAAGGCCACGCCGTCGAGGCTACCGAGGCTCCCGGCGTCGCTGTCGAAGGCGCGCGTCGTCGCGCTCGACGGCCAGGAGGCGTTCACTCTCTACGAGCGCGAGGAGGCGGGCCCGGTGTTCATGACGCTGATCGAGCGGACGTTCGGCGAGCAGCTGACGACCCGCACGTGGGACACCGTCGCGAAGATCGCGGCGAGGTAGCCGACCAGTGTGGCAGCTCGGAGCTTGAAAGGTCGGCCGCTCGGGCTTGAACTCCGGTCCTCAAGGTCCGAGCAGCGTCAGCTGCAGCCCGACCGTCTCGTCCTTCAGCTCGAGGTGCTTCAGGCCCGGCAGCTCGTGATCGGCGTCTTCACCCGCGATCTTCGACGTCGGCGCGCCCCACACTATCCCTCCGAACCCTATCACCTCGTCGGCCGGTGACCAGATTGTGTGGACACGCGCGCCCTCGTCGTGCGGCGCGGCGTCGAGGGTGTCGAGCAGCTTCGAGCGGCCGCTGACGATCGTCCCCGCGGCCGTCCCCGGGTAGAGCCCCGCGACCTTGCCGCAGGTCGGCGCGGAGGGCGCCGAGTAACAAGCGGTGAGCCCGCGGTTGGCCCCCGCGATGCCAATGAAGGCGTCGATCCTCTGAGACAGCGGCGCGCCGACCTCATACGCGCCTGACTGATCGTCGGCCTGTCCTCCCTGGACCGCCAGACGAGCGAGGGTCACGCCCATCGAGTGGGCGACGACGTCGACGCGCGGCGCGCCGGTGTAGGCGAGGACGGCGTCGAGGAACCGCCTCACGCGCAGGACGTTGAGCCGCGCGTGGTCCTGCTGCGCTGCCTGCGACGCGTCGGCCGGTCCCCACGTCGTCGCGTAGAGCTCGCAGGGGCGGTAACCGTTCGCCAGCAGGTGGTCCCGCGCCGCCGCGAAGCCGTGCATCGGGCCCCCGTGGGCGCGGTCCGAGTTGCCGTGTACGAAGACCACGGGCTCTCGCTGGGGGAGGTCGGACAGCGATTCACAGCCGCCGAACGCGCCGCCCACCAGGGAGTCGCGCGCGAAGTCGTCGGCTCCGTAGCCGTGCGCGTCGAGCCACCCGCGAAACGCGGGCGACAGCTCGTCACGCCCGGGCGCGCCGCCGCTCGTCCCGCCGCCCGCGCCGCCGGTCACCTCGCCGCCAGCGCCTCCACCGGTCCCGCTCGCTCCACCGACGCCGCCAGTCATCCCGCCGCCGACGCCGCCAGTCATCCCGCCGCCGACGCCGCCAGTCATCCCGCCGACGCCGCCAGTCATCCCGCCGCCGACGCCGCCAGTCATCCCGCCGCCGACGCCGCCAGTCATCCCGCCGCTCGCGCCCAGCGGGGCGGGGGGCGCGCCGCCGTCGCCCGCGCCGCACCGCATGACTGACAGCGCGACCCCGGCGAGCGCGAGCGCGCGGCCCAGGCCCTGGGTCAGGGATCGATCGTCACGATGGTTCGGTCGCGCAGCCATGTGCGCTGGCGTCGCACGAAGACGCGCGTGGCGCGATCGATCTCGTCAGGGAGCGCGTCGGCAGACAGCGCGCCGTCGACGTGGAGCCTCGCCTGGCGGTAGCCGACGGAGGCCATCGCGCGCGTGTCGCCGTAGCCGTCCGCGACGAGCCCGCGCACCTCGTCGACGAGACCGTCGGCCAGAAACTGCCGAGTTCGCAGCGAGATCCTTCGATCCAGCTCGTCACGGGACCGCGAGACGGCGAGCAGCCGGTGAGGATAGCGCTCGGTCGCGAAGCCGTGCTCGGCCTGCGCCGCGCTCATCGGCTTGCCTGTCAGCTCGAACACCTCGAGCGCCCTCGACACCCGGAGCAAGTCATTGGGGTGGAGCTTCGCAGCCGCGAGCGGGTCGACCTCGCGCAGCCTCGCGTGCAGCGCGTCCCTGCCCTCGGACTCGGCCTCTCGCCTGTGGCGCGCGCGCACCTCGTCGGCCCGCGGCATCCCCTCGGCGAGCCCGAACAGCAGCGCCCGCACCCACAAGAACGTGCCGCCACACACGATCGCGGCCTTGCCCCGCGCGCGCGCGCCGACGATCGCCTCGTCTGCCAACCTCACGAACCCCGCGGCGTCGAGCGGGGAGCGGGCGTCGGCCGCGTCGACGAGGTGGTGCGGCGCGAGCGCGCGCTCGGACGCGCTCGGCTTGCCGCTCCCCTTGTCGAAGCGGCGGTACACTTGCACGCTGTCGGCGCCGATGATCTCGCCGTCGAAGCGCGCCGCGAGCTCGAGCGCGAGCGCCGACTTGCCAGACGCCGTCGGCCCCACGACGACGAGCAGCTCGCCGGGGTGAGGGGGTTCGAGCTCGGCCGCGCGCACGGCTCAGAGGCAGACTGGCGACGGGACGGCCCCGGAGTCGCACTTCCCGCTCACGCACTCGATGTCCTTCGTGCAGGGCGCGTCCTTGTCGAGCTTCGGCGTGCAAGTCAGGCCGTCGGAGCACCAGTCGGTGGTGGGCGACGCGCACTCGGCGTCGGTGTCGGGCGTGCAAGCGGTGAAGCACGCCTGGGGGTTGCCCGCGGCGTCGCACGCGAGCGGAGCGCAGGACGTCGTGGTCGCCACGCAGCCGTTGGTCTTGCTGCAGGCCTCCGTGATCAAACCTCCCGAATCGCAACTGGGCGCGGCGCAGGTGACGGGCGAGCCTCCCGCGCACAGGCCCCCGGGGCTGCATGACTCGCCGGTCGTGCAGGCGTCGCCGTCGTCACACGCGGTGCTCGCCGTGACCGGCGTGTTGAGGCAGGTCCCGCCCGAGCCGCACGAGTCGTCCGTGCAGACGTTGCCGTCGTCGCAGTCGGTCGCCGCCGCGCAGGCCTTGCAGCCCGAGACAGGGGTGTGGGTGATGGCGCCGGAGGTGGGATCGCAGGCGTCGGTGGTGCAGGGATCGTTGTCGGTCGTGACGACGGGCGTGTGCTTGATCCCCGTCGCCGCGTCGCAGCTGTCGACCGTGCAGCCGTTCGAGTCGTCGACGGGTACAGGGGTGTGCGTCACGCCGCCGGCGGCCGTGCAAGCGTCGGTCGTGCAGACGTCCTGATCGTCGATCGCCACTTGCGTGTGCTTGGGGCCTGTCACGGGGTCACAGGTGTCGACAGTGCATTTGTTCTGGTCGTCGATCACGGGCGGCGTGCCCGGCTTGCAGACGCCCCCCGCGCACTTCTCTGCGCCGTTGCACACTGTCCCGTCGGCGCAGGAGGTGTCGTTGGCGACCGGCGTGTAGACGCACTGCTTGGCGGTGCAGGCCTTCGTGTTGCAGGCCTTGTCGGCGCAGTCTCCCGCGCCGGTGCAGCCCACGCAGCCCGCGATGGGGGTGTGAGTGACGCCGCCGGGGTTGCTGCAGGCGTCGGTCGTGCAGCTGTCGCCGTCGTCGATGGGGAGGATCGTGTGGGTGACGCCGGTCTTCTTGTCGCAGGCGTCGGCCGTGCAAGCGTTGCCGTCGTCGATGGACACCGCGACGTGCCTGACGCCCAGCACCGGGTCGCAGCTGTCGGTGGTGCAGGCGTCCGCGTCGTCGAGCTTGAGGGGGGTGCCCACCTTGCAGGTCCCGACGCCGTCACACTTCTCGTCGCCGTTGCAAACAGTGTTGTCGGCGCACGAGGTCCCGGCGGGTTTGTCGGTGATGGTGCAGGTCTTCTTCGCGGGATCGCAGGCGAAGGCGTGGCACGGGTTGCCGTCGTTGCAGTCCTCGTTCTTGTCGCAGCCGAGGCAGCCGGGGATCGCGGTGTGGGTGACGCCGCCGCCCGGGGTGCAGGCGTCCGTCGTGCAGGGATCCCCGTCGCCGGGATCGATCACGGTGTGCACCGGGCCGATCAGCGGGACGCACGCGTCCTTGGTGCATTTGTTGTTGTCGTCGAGGGTCGAGGTGTGGGTGATCTTGCCCGTCTTCGGATCGCACGCGTCGTCGGTGCACGGGTTGCCGTCGTCGATCGAGACGGGCGTGTGCGTGACGACCCCCGTCGAGGGGTCGCAGACGTCGGCGGTGCAGAGGTTCTTGTCGTCGACCGGCACCGCGACGCCCTTCAGGCACGCGCCCGAGACGTCACACAGCTCCTTGCCGTTGCAGGCGTTCCCGTCGGAGCACGACGGGTTCAAGAACGGCTGACTGACACAGTGACCCGCGACGCAGGTGTCCGAGGTGCAGGCCGAGCCGTCGTTGCACTGCGCGTCGGACGTGCACGCCTTCCCACCGCCCGCCCCTGCCTTTCCGGCCGAGGGCTGGCCGCTCGAGCCCGCCTGGCCTGCGCCGCCCGAGCCTTGCCCGGACGCGCCGCCCGCCCCTGCCTTGCCGGCCGAGGGCTGACCGCTCGAGCCCGCCTGCGCGAACCCGCTCGAGCCCGCCTGCGCGAACCCGCTCGCGCCCCCCTTGCCGCCGCCAGCCTTGCCCGACGCGCCGGCCTTGCCTCCCCCGAACCCGGCCTGGCCGTCCAGCGAGTCTCCGTCCGCGAGCGTGCCCTCGGTCGAGAAGCCGCAGGCGGCGAGCGACGCGGACACCGCGACCAGGGCGACGACGAGCGAAGGACGGACCAAGCGCATCCGCGCATTCTACCCAGGCGTCGACGGGGCGTGTCGACTCTTCGCCGTCGGTCGCGCCGGACACTTTTCCCGGGGAGCGCGTTTCGGCTATCCGAACGCGCGATGAGCGACGACGAGCCCCCCGCCGCACCGACGCACGCCGGCCGTGGGGGCCTCGCGATCGCCGGGGCCAAGGCGTACTTCATCCTGATCGGCTTCGTGCAGCAGACGCTGCTCGGGCGGCTGCTCGGCGCCGATGGCTACGGGGCGTACTCGAGCGTGATGGCGATCGCGAACGTCGCCGACAACGTCGTCATCTCCTCGAGCATCCAGGGCACGAGCCGCACGGTCGCGGAGGCGAGCGCGGGCGAGGTCGACGGCGCGCACCGCAGGGCGCTGTCGATCCACGCGGCGCTCGCGCTCCCGATCGCGGGCCTGTTCGCGATCTTCGCGCCGATGATCGCGCGCGCCTCAGGCGCGCCGCACGTCGCCTTTCACGCCCGCGTCGCGGCGCTGATCGTGCTCGGCTATTGCCTGTACACGCCGCTGGTCGGCGCGCTCAACGGGCGGCGGAGGTTCGTCGCGCAGGCGGCGCTCGACGTCGGCTACGCCACGCTGCGGACGGTGACGATGCTCGGCGGCGCGTACCTCTTCGCGGCGCGCCAGGCGGCGCCGCTCGGCGCGGTGTCGGGGTTCGCGCTCGCGGCCGTGTCTATCGTGCCGATCGCGGCGCTCGTGGTCGGCGTCGGTCGACGCGGGCCGGGCGGGCCGTCGCTCTCCGACTACCTCAAGCTGCTGTGGCCGCTCGCGCTCGGGCAGCTGTTCCTCAACATGCTGATGCAGAGCGACATCACGCTGTTGCGCTACTTCGCGTCCGAGCGCGCGGCGAGCGACGGGCTCGCGGGGACGGCGGCCGCGCTCGCGGCGGACCGCACGGTCGGGATCTACCGCGCGTGCCAGCTGTTCGCGTTCTTGCCGTACCAGCTGCTGCTGAGCGTGACGTTCATCCTCTTTCCGCTGCTCGCGAAGGCGCACGCGGACGGCAACGACGAGGCGGTGAAGACCTACGTGCGGACGGGCGTGCGGCTCTCGCTCGTGCTCGCGGGCGCGATGGTCGCCGTCATCGCGGGGCTCGGTCCCTTGCTGCTGTCGCTGACCTTCAAGCCCGAGATCGCCGAGCCGGGCGGCAGGTGCCTGCGCGTGCTCGCGCTCGGTCAAGGCGCGTTCGCGCTGTACGGCATCTTCGCGACGGTGCTCTCGAGCCTGCACAAGGAGCGCTGGTCGATGGCGCTCAACGGCGTGGCCACCGCGATGGTCGCCGCGGCGGCGTGGGGTCTCGTCCCTGGCGCCGCGCAGGGCTCGCCGCTCGCCGAGCGCGCCGCGCTCGCGACGAGCTGCGCGCTGTTGACGGCGGCGCTGCTCGGCGCCGTCGCGGTCCGGCGCGTGGCCGGCGCGCTCGTCTCGCCGTGGACGCTCGCGCGCGTCCTCGTCGCCGGCGCCGCCGCGGCCGCGCTGCCGGTCGCGCTCGGGTACGGCGGCAAGCTCGTCACGATCGCGCTCGCGGCGGCAGTTGGATTTGTTTATTTCATCGCGCTCATCGTCACCCGCGAGCTCGGTCGCGACGATCTCGAGCTCGTGCTCCGCGTCGCGCGGCGCAAGAGGGCGTGAGTCAGCGCGCGTCGAGCAGCAAGAGGTCGCCCTCGCGCGCGAGGAGCCGCGCGGGCCGCTCGGCGAACAGCCGCGCGACGATCGCCTCGGTCGGCTCGTCACGATCGCGCACCCGCACGAGCACCACGGGGAAGAGCCTCGCGAGCGCGCTCTCGGGCCGGTAGGCGCCGAGCCCGTGCTCCCACGACGGCGACGGCGCCGCGGTCGTCGCGCCCTCGCGGTACATGACCGGCATGCTGAGGAAGCGCCCGAACGAGAACGCCTCGTCGCGCGCGCCCTCGGGCACGAGCAGCGCCGCGACGTGCGTCAGCGCGACGGTCCGCACCGAGCGCGTGCGCGCCAGCTCGACGACGCCGGTGACCCGCGCGCCTCGCGGCGCGGCGCGCGCGAGCCGGACGACGGGCGCCACCTCGAGCGCGAACCACGCGAGGTGCAGCCACGCCACGGCGACCGACAGCGTCGACACGCGCAGGCTCCACGAGGGGAGCCGCGCCTCGAGGCGCGCGGGCGCGTCGGGCCACGCCACGATCAGCCCGAGCACGATCCAGCACGCGAGCCGCTGAAACACGAGGTGGGTGTTCATGAACACCGCGGGCACCAGGAAGTAGCCGAGGGTCGCGACCACGAGCGGCGCCCACAGCCTCACGTCACGCGCCCGCCACGCGACGAGCCCGCCGAGCCCCGCGAGGACGAGCCACGCGAGCGCGAGATCGACGTACGTGCTCCAGGTGCTCGAGACGTGATTCCCCAGGAACAGCAGCTTCTTCAGCGGGCCGAACGCGCTGACCGCGGCGGGCGACGTGTACGACGCGGGCGCCGCGGCGAGGTGGTGCCGGGTCACAAACACATCC
>CAUJFL010000066.1 GCA_963169165.1 Myxococcota bacterium
TGGAACACCATCGCGATGTCACGCTCGCGCGGGGTCAGCCTCGTGACGTCGACGCCACCTATCTCGATCGTGCCGGTGTCGGGCGCCTCCAGGCCCGCGACGCACCGGAGCAGCGTCGACTTTCCGCAGCCCGATGGGCCGAGCAGGACGCAGAAGCCGCGGTCGGGTACGCGGAGCTCGACGCCGTTCAGGATCGACGTCTCGCCGAACCCCTTGGTCAACCCCTTGATCCGCAGCTCTGCCACGTCAGAGCCCGTCGCGGACCTGCGACGCGGGGATCAAGAGGCGCGCGCCCATCGCGGGGACCTCGACCAGCAACGTGCCGTCGCCGCCCACCGTGTAGCCGGGGCGGGCGGGATCGAGCACGTCGACGAGCGCGGTGCCCCCAGCGAAATCGGTCTTCATCGTCGCGCCCTGGTGCTGGGTGTGGCTCGCGTGCGCGGCGTTGGCGTTGAGCACGACGAGCGCGGCCTCGTCGCCGGCGTCGCCGAGCGCGCGCTGGAACGCGAGGATCCCGGCGTCTTCGTCTTGATCGCCGGTGCGGGGCGTCGCGTAGACGACCTTCTGGTCGCCCCTGGTGAGGGCGGGGTAGCCGCGCCGCAGCCGCGTGAGCCGCGCGACGTGCGCGAACAGCGCGCCGTCGGTCGCGTAGCCTGCGCTCCACAGATCCTCGCGGTTCATCGGATCGTTGCCGCCGGAGAACCCCTGCTCGGTGCCGTAGTACACGCACGGGATCCCCTGCTCGGTCATCAGCAGCGTGAGCGCGAGCGTGAGCGCCTGCGTGTCCTTCTCGAGGTAGAGGAACCGCGGGACGTCGTGGTTGTCGAGGAAGTTGATCGGCAGCTTCGACGGCGCGACGCCGACCCCATCGGCCTGCGGGGTGGCGCCGTACAGCGACGCGCGGCCCGCCCACAGATCCTCGAACTTATTCGTGGGTCCGTGGCGCTTGATGAT
This sequence comes from Myxococcota bacterium, assembly GCA_963169165.1. Classification (GTDB taxonomy): domain Bacteria; phylum Myxococcota_A; class Polyangia; order Polyangiales; family Polyangiaceae; genus JADLFU01. Next base: position 955 of record CAUJFL010000066.1, read on the forward strand.
GTCGTCGAAGACCTGAAATTTGTGGGCGAAGTTGAACACGCTGTCCATCTCGCCGTCGCGCGTGTACGAGCCGTTGCGCGCGTCGTTGCCGTCGAACGACTCGCCGAAGAGCAAGAAATTCTTCTTGCCCGCGTCGCGCACGCGCTGGCGGATCGCGGGCGCGAACGCCTGCCAGAAGCCGTGCTCCACGTGCTTGAGCGTGTCGATGCGGTAGCCGTCGATGTCGGTCTCGAGCACCCACCGCGTGTAGACGTCGATCATCGCCTCGCGCACCTCGGGCAGCTCGGTCGCGACGTCCTTCAGGCCGCCAGGAAAATCGCCGAGCTCGGTCTGCTCGTAGTAGTCGACGCACGCGTCGCCCGGGCACTCGGCGCAGCCCTTGCGGGTGTCGGACGCGCAGCGCTTCACGGTCGCCTCGAAGTCGACGACCCGACCCATGCGGTGGTACGCGCGCGCCTCCTGAAAGATGGCGGGCATCGCCGGGAGCTTGTTGGCGTCGGGATCGTAGACGAAGATCACGCTGGCCTGCCCCGACTCGCCGAGGCTCGTGCGGCCTTGCACGCCGCGCGGATCGAAGTCGGGATCGTACTCGGTCAGGTGCTTCACGGGCTTCAGGTGGCCTTGCCCGTCGACGCTGTCGCCCGACTCGGCGAGCTGCACGTCGGGCTGCCCGTTGCCGTTGATGTCGTAATAGAAGAGCTGCCCCATGTGGTTCGTGACGATGTCGACGATCACCTTGAGCCCGCGCGCGTGGCACGCGGCGACGAGCCTGCGCAGCGCCGCGAGATCGCCGAAGTGCGGGTTCACGCGGGTGAGGTCTTGCGCCCAGTAGCCGTGGTACCCGTCGACGCCCGCGTCGGTCTCGACGTTCTTCACGATGGGGCTGATCCACAGCGTCGTCACGCCGAGCGCCTCGATGTAGTCGAGCTTGGCCTCGAGCCCGGCCCAGTCGCCGCCGTGGTAGCGCGCGGGCACGCCGGGGCGGACGTTGAAGTCGTTGGCGGCGTCGCCGTTGGCGAAGCGATCGACGAGCACCTGGTAGATGATCTCGTCGCGCCAGTCGGCGACGTTGGTGTGCATCTCGGGCTTGTCGCCGTCGGAGGCGCTGAGGCACGAGACGGCCACCGTGGACGCGAGCGCTAGCCAGGCGAAGGGCTTCTTCATCGTGATCACCGGTACGACGAGTTGAACCACCACTCGGCCTCGAGGCCGAAGAACTGCTCGACGTTGCGACGCGCGTAGACGTCGTCGGTCGGGTAGAGCGCGCGCGCGCCGTCGCTGCGACGCGCGAAGGAGAAGATGGCGCGGAGCTGCGGTCGCCTGAACGAGCCGCGCCCCGCGGGCGACAGGAACGGGACGAGCGCCGCGCGCGTCATCGAGCCGCCCATCAGACCCTTGCCGTCGGCGGCGAGCGCGGCGCGCCGCTGCGCTTGATACGACGCCTCCACGAAGACGCCCGCGCGCTCCCCGAAGTAGACGTGCGGGCGCACGACGAAGATCCCCTCGTCGAGGTGCGCGAAGTCGAACTCCTCCTTGGTCGCGGCCCGAAAGCTGCGCAGGTACCCGGCGAGCTGGATGGCGACCGGCCCCGACTCGAAGTTGCCTGTGATCGCCGCCACCGAGTCGGTCGCGCCCTTGGTGGTCTTGTCGAGGCGCAGCGCGTAGGGCACCGACAGATCGCCGCCGTACGCCGGTAGCCCGCGCGCGTGACGGAAGAAGACGGAGAGGTGCGTGTCGCGCTCGCCGGTGAACCCCGTCACCTGCGCGCCCACGACGAAGCCCGAGTCGGCGGGGAGATCTTCGTAGCGACCCGGCGCGGTCTCGCGCTGACCGGACGGCAGCTGGTGCAGCTCGCCGTACCCGACGAGCTTCAGGCCCGCGCCGCCGCCGAGGCCGAAGATGTGCTCGACGCGCAGCGACTCGACGGTGCGCGGTCGGTCGAGGATCAGCACGTCGGTCGCGCCGAGCTGGTTCCCGGGCAGCGCGCGGCGCGCGGTCTGGAGCTGAAACGGATCGTCGAGCCGGTTCGCGCCGGCGTGGAGGGCGATCGTCGTGCGGGACCGCGGCAGCTCGAGCCGGACGCCGCCCCCGACGGTGTTGAGGTTGTCGAGGGGCCACCAGTTGAGCAGGTACGCGTCGTCGCCGCGGTACATGCGGCTGCCGGCCCACAGGGCGAGCCCTGGCAGGAGCCAGCCCTTCGCCTCGATGTAGAGGTTTCGCACGGCGAGCGTCGCGTCGAACTTGCCCGACTGATGAAACAGCGGCTCGCCCACCGCGAGCGTCGCGACCATCTTCGTCGTCGCCGCGCTTGGCTCGCTCGGCAGCTGGTAGGAGTCGTGGCGCTCGAGCTGCAGCTCGGCGTAGCTGTCCTCGTCGAGGCGCGAGCCGTGCGCGACGAGGTCCGCGTCGCGCCCGCGCCGCCCGTGCCCGTCGATCGCGGTCATCACGCGGCCGTACGAGCCGAACGTGAACCGCCCCGTCCGGCGCTCGCCGTCGGGCGCGGTCCATTCGGTAGGTTTCGGGCCGGGATCGCCCGTGTGCACGACCACCACCCGCTGTGCGGCGGGCTGGGGAGGCGGCGCGGCCTGCTCGGCGACGGCGTTCGACGAGAGCGAGACGTACGACAGCGCGAGCGCGACGGCTGCGGACGGTCGGAGCACGGCACGAACATACACGAGGCGCGGATCAACGGTGGCTGGGGCGTGGGCGCGCGCAGGCGCCGTGGACGAGCTCGCGCGCGGTCGCGTCGTCGACGCCGAGCTCGCCCGCGACCTCGCGCAGGGCCCGCGCCGAAGGGCGCCCGCCTCGTCCTCCACGCGACAGCACGCGGGACAGCGCCGCGTGGTAACGCGCGACGGGCTCGAGCCACGGGGGAGGGCAGAGGGTGACGTCCGCCGCGCGAAGCGCCTGGACGCGCGCCGCGAGCTCGTCGTCGGTCATCGCGTCCAGCTCGCGCAGCGCGCCCGGAAAGCGCGCCGCGAGCGCGCGCATCCGCGGCCGCGGCTCCGGCAGGGTCCCGTCGCGCGCGTGCCGCCGGAGCGCGCTCAGCTCGACGTACTTCTCGAGCATCAGGCGCGCCGCGTCTTCGATCGAGAACGGGTGATTCTTCTCTTGCGTATGGGTCACGTTCGACTAGGTTGCGCCCCGCTCAGAGCAGCGAGCGGCCCGGGGCGTAGCGCAGCCTGGTTAGCGCACCAGACTGGGGGTCTGGGGGTCGGGCGTTCGAATCGCCCCGCCCCGACGGGAAAACAAGCAGGAGAGAGGCCGACAATCCGAGAGGTTGTCGGCTTTTTTCTTTGCGTCGCGCGAGGGCGCCGCGCGACGCCGATCCGACCAGCGCCGCAGGTGCGCCGCGCGGGCTCGTCGAGGCGGTGGGTCGGGGAGGCCGGATTCGAACCGGCGACATCTAGCACCCAAAGCTTGTGCACTACCAGGCTGTGCTACTCCCCGGAGGGCGCCGCCTTTAGCACGCCAGCCGTCGCCGCGCACCTTGCTCTGCTCGAGGTGCTGCTGTCGGCGACGACCCAGTCGCGCTCGGCGGTGGTGGTCCGGGCGCCGCGCGTGACGTCGCGCGAGAGACCCACGCCGGTTCGCTTGGAGGACGCGAGCGGCCTCGTCAGCGCGGGTCGATCGGAGCGAGCGTCCCCAACCGTGCCTCGATGGCCTCCGCCGCGCCGAGGCACAGGTCCTCCCTGTACATCGCGCCGATGAGCTGCACGGCGCACGGCATCCCACCGAACAGGCCGACGGGGACGGCGACCGCCGGCGCTCCGACGAGGCTGCTCGCCGTGCACAGGCGCATCGCCGAGTTGACGCGTTCATGTCCTTCGCGGCTCGATGACTCGAGCCCTGGCGCGACCGGCGGCTCCGTGAAG
>CAUJFL010000067.1 GCA_963169165.1 Myxococcota bacterium
ATCACGGGCCGGTGACGCGCGGCGAGCGGGCGGCGCTCGGGTTCGAGAGCCAGAGAGGTGAACAGTGTTGCACGGAAATCCGTCTCGACGGCCGTGCCAACCAGTCATCCTCCCGTGCTCGAGCCGCGCCCCCACGCGTCGTCGTCGTCGTCTCCGCCCGCGCAGCAGCCGAGCTGGCTCATGCCGAACAGCACGCCCGCCGCCTGCCCCGTCGACGCCGTCACCAGCACGTCGACGGCGCCGAATCCGTCAGGTTTGTTTGTTTGACCGTCGGCCCACGAGAAGGCCGTGGGCCGCGCGACCGGCGCGTGGGGAAGCTCGCTCGGCCCGTCGAGGTCGAGCGCGTCGGCCGGCTGGCGGCGCAGCTCGATCCCGGCGGCGTCCCACGCCACGAAATCCGCGTTCAGATCGTCGCCCTCGAGCGTCGCCTCGCCGTCCGGCACCACGTACACCACGCGCGAGACGCCGAGCGCGCGCAGCCCCTCGGGATCGGGGACGAGCGCCAGGTATCGGTTGTCGAAGCGCGAGCGCGTGTCGTCGCGGGGGCCGAGCCGCCCTCGATCGAGCGCGATGACGGCGGGCGCGTCGGCCGGGCGCCGCGCCGCCGCGCGCACGAGGCGCGGGTGATAGTAGACGACCGCGGCGAGCGTGAGGTGCGACGCGACGACCCCGCGAGGGTGGGGCCAGTTGTCGAAGCCGAGCACCACGTCGAAGGCGTCCGCCATCCCCGCGGCGAACGCGACGCTCTCGGGACCGAACAGATCCACGACGATCAGCGTCCCCGGGGAGGTCGGGCGCGCGGCGAGCGCCTCGCCCCGCCGGTACATCGCGGTCATCTCGTCAGAGCACACCGGCACGAGCTGCTCGGCGAGCGTCGGCGCGTGCGCCTCGAGCTCGGACGGCGTGGGCTCGGCGAGCGGCGCCTCGAGCAGCGTCGGTACATAGTAGGGTTTGTGAGCTGACGCCGACGGGCGCAGCGTCGCGACGAGCGTGGTCAGCGCGGCCGCGTCGTAGGGAACCTCGGCCTCTCCGTCGAACACGAGCGGCTCTCTCACCGCGCCGAAGCTCCAGCCGAGCTCGCGCTGCACCTCGAGGGCGTCGCGCGTGACCGTCGTCTGCGCGCGCGCGTAGAGCCCGACGGCCGTCGCGGTGCCTGCCCCCGCGCCGAGCAGCCCCTTCAGCAGATCGCGGCGCGCGAGCTCGGTGCGCGCCGAGCAGCTCTCGTCCCACCAGGACGCCGAGGAGGGGGGCGTGGTCGAATCGGTCTTCTTCATGGCATCACCAGCATGGGGGCGCTGACGGCCCGGAGATCGGTAGGGCCGCGCTGCACGCGAGCGTACATGCCGGAGGCGCGCCCGGCGGCGACAAACACGCCGTGGTTCACGACCCCGTCGTCGTCGTAGGGCTCGGCGTGAAAGTAGCGCTGCGCGATCCACCTCCGCGACCGCGCGAGCGCGAGCGTCTCGCGCCACTCGGCCTCGGTCACCGCCGCGCCGACCACGACCTCGTCGCCCTCGGCGCCATAGTCGGATTTCAGCACCCAGTCGCGGCGCTCGGCCCGCAGCTGCTCGGGCTCGAGCGCCTCGAGGCGCACCGTGCGTGGAACGTGCCGATCGAGCACGCCCCGCGCCTCGTCGGACAGCGCGTCGCGGCGCTCCCACGCGAGCGCGAGCGCGCGCTTGTTCTGTGTCACGACGGCGCCGAGCGGGTTCACGACGGCGAGCTTGCCGGCGACGCTCGCGCGGACGATCGCCGTGATCGGTCCGACCAGCGGCGCGGCGTTGGGGATCGTCACGTCGGACCACGGGCTCTCGCGCTCGGTCCACCAGTCGGTCTTGTAGTGGCGGATCAGGAGCGACACGCGGGCCTCGAAGAGCGTGACGTGGTCGTCGTCCGTCGCGGTGAGGTTCGAGGGAGAGCCGAGCACGACGCGCCACCCTCGCCGCTCGAGCCACGCGCGGTAGAGCCGCACGAGCGACAGATCCTCGGTGAGCTCGGTCGGATAGACGATCGCCGCCGTCCGCTCGAAGCCCGGCCCGAGCCGCGCCCGCGCGACGGCCTCGAACGCGTCCATCACGCGCGCCTCGAGGTCACGCGACGGATCGATCGCGCCGGGGTGCGCCTCGGCCGCGAGCGCGTTGAGCGTGACAGACTCCGGGGTCCCGGTCGGCGTGTCGCTGTTGAGCTCGGCGATCTGGAAGCCTCGATCGGTGCGGAACACGTCCGCGCGGGCGACCGCGTGCCACCGGGGCCCCTCGGCCTCCCACAGCAGCCGCTGAAACGGCGTCATGCCCAGGAAGGTCTCGCAGAGCTCTGGCTCGCGCTCGCACAGCGCGGCGAGCTCCTGGTGGAGCAGCGCGACCCCCTCGGCGACCCGCCGCAGCTCCGCCGCGTCGCTCGCCGTGACGAACACGGGCGCTTCGCGCAGGCGAGGGCGCCCCGCGAGCCACGGATCGAGCAGCAGCCCGCGCTCGACTATCCGGGCCGCGAACGCGTCGTAGGCGGCGCCGCTCAAAGGCGGGTCGCGGCGAGCGCGGCGGCCAGGTACGACGAGGACTCGAGCACGCCCATCGCGAGGCTCCGCTCCTTGCCGACCCCCTCGTCGAGCGCGCCGCCCCGCAGCGAGAACCCCGCGCGCAGCAGGATGGTCTGCACGATGATCTGGCGGACGAGGTACAGCGCGGCGACGTACTGCAGCGCGGCGCCGTAGGAGCGGAGCGACGGCCACCAACCGGCGAAGTTACCCTCGACGGCGCGGCCGATGATCAGCGCGACGGCGATGGACAGCCCCGCGTACGACAGCGCCGCCGCGGCGTTGCCAGCGCGGATCTCGACCGCGTCGTCGTAGGTGGTCAGCGCGCGGAACAGGACGATGAAGAGGTGCAGCGTCAGCTGCGCGATGCCAAAGAACGCGAGCGACAGCCCCAGGCTCTCGACGTCGTTGCCCGCCACCGCGCGGGACGTGATGATCCCGGTCGCGACGTAGTGCCCGCCCGCCGCGAGCCCGGCCGCCACGTTGCCCCGCTCGATCTCGGCGGGCAGCTCGTGCTTCAACAGCAGCTTCACCCCGAGGTGTCCCGTGAGCGACAGGAGCGCGAGGGCCATGCCGCCGAACGCGGCCGCCCAGGCGACGTCGCGCGCGACGTCGGCGCCCTCGACGCAGTTCGCGACCGTCGAGGCCGACACCATGAACACGCCGAACACGTGGCCGACCTGGAGCAGCGCTCTCGCGAGGTTGCCCTTCGCGACCTCTGTGCGAAGCGTCAGCGTCGGCGACAAGAGGCGCTGCGCGAGCTGGTGGACCACCAGCAGGACCAGCGTCGTGGCGACGCCGAAGAGGGGGACGTAGACGCGCATGGGCATGGCACACCCTATCTCAGCTCGAGCCGCTCGAGCCTCGCGTGCCCGATCGTGACGACGCGATCTCCGCCCCGGACCTCGGTCGTCGCGGGGGGGTTCATCTGCGAGCCGCCGCCGCGCATCAGGCCGACCGCGAGGTGGCCGCGCGCCGACGCGACCCTGGAGACCTCGGCGAACGTCGAGGTGGACGCGACCTCCAGCGGGGTCACGTACAGCTGCTGCCCGCCGTGGGAGGTGACGAGATCGTCGACGACCGTCTTCAGGCCGGGGCTCACGGCCTCGCTGCTCATGAAGCACGCGTCGAGGTGCGTCGTGCAGACGACGCTGTCGCAGCCCGCCTTGCGCAGGAGCGCCTCCGTGCCAGGGTCGAGGCACTCGACGACGCTGTGGACCTTCCGCTGACGAGCCTCGATGGCCACCGTGATCGCCAGGTTGCGGTGGTCGGAGCCCGCGTCGGCCGGGTCCCGCGCGTGGACGAGCGCGAGGCGCGCGGCGTCGATGCTCGCGCGCGTCAGCGCCTCGTCGCGCGACGGGTTGCCTCGCACGAACCTCACGCCCCGCGCCGTCAGCTCGGCTGGCAGCTCGAGGATCCCGTCGTCGACGACCACGATCTCGACGTCGGCGCCGAACGACGCCGCGTGCCTGAGCTCGTCGACGACCGACGAGACGCGGCTCTCGCCCGGAAAATTGAGGAGCACCACGTGCCCCGACAACGAGAAAGTCGCCATCCCGCGCGCCTCCTTGCCCTTCGCCTCTGCCATCCTCGTCGCGACCAGCGACAACATGTAACCCAGCAAACCTATCCCCGTGAACATGAACGGGACGGCGACGACGAAGCGACCTCCGGGCGACGAGGGGAACAGATCGCCATAGCCCACCGTCGTCAGCGTCACGACGCACCACCACAGGGCGTCGCCCCAGCCGAGCTCGGGCCTGGCGGGGAGCTCGAAATACAAGAACCCGGTCGTGCCGTACGCCAGGAGCGCCAGCAGCAGGATCGCGACCCTCAGCGACGGCGCGGGGCGCGCGAGCGAGGCCCTCAGCGCCGCGAGCAGCGTCATCATGGCGACACCGCCGTTCGCCACTCTTGAATGAGCAGGTCCGCCCGGGCCGAGGCCGCGGGGTTCGACCAGAGCCCTCGACGCGCCGCGCGGGCCCGCTCCTGTTCGGCGAGATAACCCGGCATGCCAGCGAAGGGATACACAGTGTAGACGAGCACGGCGCCCTCGGAGATCAGCCTCGCCGCCACGTCCTCGCCGTCGACGAACAGCGTCGCGAGGTGGCGACCGCTCGCGTCCTTCTTGGTCGCTTGCATCAGGATCCGTATGGGCTTGTCACCGAGGATCCGCCGCATGGCCTCGACCGCCGCGTGGCCGAAGCCGCCCGCGGCGTCGCGGGCCGCCTCCGCCGGGAACGCCTTGATCCCGATGACTCGCACCGTGGCCGTCTCGCCGCCCTTCGCCACGACGACAGTGTCTCCGTCGACCACGGTGACGAGCTTCACGAGATCGCCGGTGGAGAGCGAGGCGCCCGCGGCCTGCTGCACGGCCCTGCGCCCCCGCTCGGCGCCGACGCCGAACGCCGTCGACGCCGACAGCAGCCCCGCGATCAGCAGCCAGAAGAGCTTCGCGCTCCTGTCCACGCCGCGATCGTCGCGAGACTGGGCGTCGTGGCCAAGTATTCGTCATGCGGCGCGCGGCCGACGCGCGAGCCCCCCTCGACGGGGCGGTGGCGCCGCTTGACCCCACGGGACGCGCGCGCGAGAAGGCGCGGCAGGAGAACGCCCATGTCCCTTCCGCCCCTCTACGTCGTCAGCGCCGTCCGCACGCCCATCGCCTCGTTCCTCGGCGCGTTCGCCGAGCTCTCCGCGCCCAAGCTCGGCGCCGTCGCCATCCGCGAGGCGCTCGCGCGAGCCAAGGTCGCGCCCGAGCTGGTCGGCGAGGTCTTCATGGGCAACGTGCTGTCGGCGGGCATCGGGCAGGCGCCCGCGCGCCAGGCGTCGCTCGGCGCGGGGGTGCCCGACAAGGTGCCCTGCACGACCGTGAGCAAGGTGTGCGGCTCGGGGCTGCAGGCGGTGATCTTCGGCGCGAAGACCCTCGCGCTCGGCGACGCCGAGCTCGTCGTCGCGGGCGGCATGGAGTCGATGTCCAACGCGCCCTACTACCTCACCCGCGCGCGCTCGGGCTACCGCATGGGCAACGACAAGCTCGTCGACGGGATGATCTTCGACGGCCTGTGGGATCCCTACAACGACTACCACATGGGCAACGCCGGCGAGCTCTGCGCGAAGGAGCTGTCGTTCTCGCGCGAGGCCCAGGACGACCTCGCCAAGGAGAGCTACCGCCGCGCGCTCGCCGCCCAGAAGGAAGGCAAGTTCGCCGCCGAGCTCGTCTCGGTGTCGGTCCCGCAGAAGAAGGGCGACGCGCTCGTCGTCGGCGAGGACGAAGAGCCCGCTCGCGGCAACGCCTCGAAGATGGGCGGCCTGCGCCCGGCGTTCACGAAGGACGGCACGATCACCGCCGCCAACGCGTCCAAGATCGACGACGGCGCCTCCGCGCTCGTGCTCGCGACCGAGGCCGCGGTGAAGCAGCACAAACTCGAGCCGCTCGCGCGGATCGTCGGCTACGGCTCCGCCGCGCAGGCGCCCGAGTGGTTCACGACCGCGCCGGCGGCCGCGATCGACGCGACGCTCGCGCGCCTCGGGATGAAGACGAGCGACATCGATCTCTACGAGATCAACGAGGCGTTCGCGGTCGTGGCGCTCGCGTGCGCGCAGAAGTGCGGCCTCGATCTCGCGAGGGTCAACGTGAACGGCGGGGCGGTCGCGCTCGGCCACCCGATCGGCGCGAGCGGCGCGCGCATCCTGACCACGCTCGTGCACGCGATGAAGGATCGCGGGGCGAAGCGCGGCCTCGCGACGCTCTGCATCGGCGGTGGCGAGGCGGTCGCCGTGGTCGTCGAGCGATGAGCGCGTTCGCGCGGATCGCGACGGCGAGCGGGCCGAGGTTCGCGCGGGCAGAGGGCGACGGCTGGCTCGTGCTGCGCGACGCGCCGTGGAGCTCGCTCGAGGAGACCGGCGAGCGCGTCGAGGCGCCCACGCTGCTCGCGCCGGTGACGCCCTCCAAGATCATCTGCGTCGGACGCAACTACGTCGCGCACGCGAGGGAGCTCGGCCACGAGGTCCCGAAGGAGCCGCTCCTGTTCTTCAAGCCGCCGTCGGCGGTGATCGGCCCGAGCGACGCGATCCTGCTGCCGCCCGAGAGCGAGCGGGTGGACCACGAGGCCGAGCTCGGCGTGGTCATCGGCGCGCGCTGCCGCGACGTGCCGCGAGAGCAGGCGCCGTCGGTGATCTTTGGCTACACGTGCGTCAACGACGTGACGGCGCGCGATCTCCAGAAGAGAGACGGTCAGTGGGCCCGCGCGAAGGGCTTCGACACGTTCTGCCCCGTCGGCCCGCGGATCGTCACCAAGCTCGATCCTCAGCGCCTGCGAGTGCGGTGCCGCGTCGACGGCGTGACCCGTCAAGACGGCGAGACGCGCGACATGCTCTTCCCCGTCGCCGAGCTCGTGGCGTACATCAGCCGCGTCTTCACCCTCGAGCCCGGCGATCTCATCGCGACCGGGACGCCCGAGGGGGTCGGCAAGCTCGACGCGGGCGGCACCGTCGTCGTCGAGATCGACGAGATCGGCGCGCTCTCGAACCCGGTGCGCGCGCGATGAAGCTCGTCGTCTTCAGCGGCTCGCACCGCACCGCGGGGCAGTCGAACCGCGTCGCGGACTATCTCGCCGCGCGCGCGGAGGTGGTGCTCGGCGCTACGCTCGTGACGCTCAAGCTCAGCGAGCTCGGCGTCCCGCTCTGGCAGGAGGCGGGCGATCCGGGGCACGACGAGGCGCTGGCGCGCTGGGCCCCGGCGAAGGCCGCGCTCGCGTCGTGCGACGGGTGGGTGCTCGTGACGCCCGAGTGGAACGGCATGTGCCCGCCCGGCGTGAAGAATTTGTTGCTGTTTTGCTCCGCGCGCGAGGTCGGCCACAAGCCCTGCCTGCTCACCGCCGTCTCGGGCTCGCGCGGCGGCAGCTACCCGATCGCCGAGCTGCGACAGAGCGGCTACAAGAACACGCGCGTGCTCTACCTGCCCGAGCACCTGATCGTGCGCGACGTCGACGCGATGCTGCACGGCCCGTCGCCCGCCAGCCGCGACGACGACTACCTGCGACGCCGCGCCGACGCGGCCCTCTCGCTCCTCGGAAAATACGCCGCCGCGCTCGCGCCCATCCGCGAAGGCATCTGGGACTACAAGGCGTTCGGCAACGGGATGTGAGTCAGGGGGCGCCCTTCACGCGATCTGCAGCGCGCTCCTCAGCCGCGCGCGCTCGAGCACGAGCGAGGGGACGAGCGCGGCCGCGAGGCAGGAGAGCACGGCGGGCACCAGCGTCATCGGGCCGGTCACGTGAGGCTCGAGCAGCGTCCCCAAGAGGAACGCAGCGCCGCCGCCGACGAGCGGGGTCGCGAGGCTCCGCACGAGCGCCACACCGGGGACGAGCGCGCGCGCGATGAGCGCGGCGATGACGAACCCCACCGCCGCGTGCGCGACGTGCGTCAGCGCGAACTCGCGGAGCCCTTCGGGCCGCACCACGAGCAACAGCGTCCAGTTGAGCGCGAGCAGCGCGCCCGCCACCCGGACGAACACCCTCGGCTTGCCGAGCGCGTCGCAGGCGCTCGACACGAGCGGAGAGAGGATCGGCAGCGTCGCCGCCGCCAGGTACACGTGAAACGCGGGCTCGGCCGCCAGCCACTTGTCGGACCAAACGATCTTGACGAACGGCCGCCCCATCCCGAGGAACATCCCCGACAGCCCCGCCGCGAGCAGCGCGCAGAGGAACACCGCGCGCGACAGCGTCTCGGCCATCTTGGCGGGTTCATTTCGCACGCGGCCGTACACGGGGAAGGTGACCCTCGCGAGGATCTCGACGAGCTTCATCGGGAAGCTCGACGTCTCGCGCGCCCAGCGCAAGAGGCCCACCGACGCGAGGCCGAGGCGCCCGCCCAAGATGGGGACGACGCCCTCGTTGACGAGGCTGATGAAGCGGCTCCCTTGAAACTGAAGCCCGTAGCGGAGCAGCGGCCCGAGCGCCTCCTTGTCGAACACGAGGCGAGGCACGAACGGTCGCGCGGCGAACGCGAGGAGCACGCCGAGCGTCCCCTCGGCGAGGATGCCGACGCCGATCGACAAGACCCCGAGCGAGGTGAACGCCGCGAGCGGCAGCGCGACGAAATAGTATGAGAGATCGCGCACTGTCTCGACCACCGCGAGCTTCGCGTAGCTCACGTCGCGCTCGAGCAGCAGGGTCGGCACCGCCCGCAGCGACACGAGCAAGAACTCGAACGCGACGATGCGAAGCAGCGTGGGGCCCGTGCGAGGCGCGTCGGGCCACACGAGGTGGAGCCACGGCGCGAGCGCCCAGGCGAGCGCGACGACCCCGAGCGCGACGCCCACCATCAGCCAGAACGCGGACGACAGCTCGCGGTCGGTCGGCGCGTCGGCCTTCTGGATCAGCGCCGCGGCGAGCCCTCCGTCGCCGAAGAACGCGAAGAACTGCATCGCGACCACGCACGCGCCGTAGAGCCCGAAGTCGGCCGGCTCGAGCAGGCGCGCCATCACGATCTGCCCCACGAGGACGCCCACCTGCACGATCGCGGTGCGCGCGGCGAGCAGGGCGACGCCGAGCCGCGCGCGTCCCCCGAGCTCGTCGCTCATCGATCGTCCGGCGCGGGGCGCACGATCGTGCGGACCGTGTTGTCTCGCGCCCTCCGCGCCTCCTCGAGCTCGCGCAGCCTGCGCCAGACCGGCGACGCCTGCGCCCACGCGAACGCGCCGATCGTCGCGACGGCGCCCAGCAGCGCGAAGACGGCGAGGGCCGCGTCACGGCGCCAGGGCCGCCGCTCGAGCTCGAACGAGGCGCCGATCGCGAGGCCGACGGCGAGCCCGCCGAGGTGCGCGGCCTGGTTGGTGTGGAGGACGAAGTACCAGACGAAGCTCGTGAGGACGACCCGGAACAGGACGCCCTTCCACTCCTTGTCGCGCTTCATCGCGAGGCTGGCGATGACGACGCCGTACAGGCCGAAGATCGCGCCGCTCGCGCCCGCGGTCGGCGGCCCGATGGGGCCGTACCAGAGGCGCGACGCGACGAAGCCGCCGACGCCGGTGACGAGGTACGACGCGATCAAGCGCAGGCTGCCGACCTTCTGCTCGGCGAGGCGGCCGAGATCGGCGAGCGCGAGCATGTTGAAGCCGATGTGCATCAGCGAGAGGTGCACGAAGCAGGCGGTGAGGTAGCGCCCGACCTCGCGCTGCTCGGCGCCCCAGCCCATCGCGCCGAAGCGCATCATCGTCGACGCGGGGATGTTCCACATCGCCTGCGCGAGGCCCCCTCCGGCGCCGAGCGCGTCGGCGAGCATCAGCGCGTAGACGGCGATGTTGACCCCGCCGAGCACCAGCGTCGAGGCGTTGTCCCTCGTGCGGAGCCACCGCAGCGGCGCGGCGAGCGTCTCGGGCGGCAGCCACGCGTCGCACCGCGAGCAGCGCGCGTCGTCGTTGGCGTTGTACGCGCGACAGAACGGGCAGGTGCGGCCGTATCGAGCCATGAGGTGAGCCGCGCTAGTTAGCCCATTTCCGCGAGCCGTCGACGCGAGAACCGCGCGCGGGGTCGCTTGACTCCGAGCGTGGCCGGTTGCTACTCGGGCGGGGATGCTGGCGCGGCGTGTCCCGTGGGTCCTCGCCGCCGCGCTCACGGCCGCGAGCGCGGCCCACGCCGCGTGCCCACCCGCGGCGTCGACGAGGGCGCCGCTCTGCCGGAACGACTACACGGTCGAGGTCGTCCAGGGCCCGGTGCTCGCGCCGCTCGCGGTGCTCGCGATGGGCGGCGCCTACGCCGCGATCGCCGACGGCGTCGAGGGGCTCGGCTCGAACGCGGCGGCCTCGGCCGTGCGCGCGCCGTACGCGGCGTCGTGGTTCAGCTACGATTTCTCGTATGGCGCGTCGCTCCCCGGCGCGTTCGGCCGCACCGACTTCGACAACCGCGGCGAGGTCGGGCTCAACTCGACCGCGTTCTTCTACACGCTCGGCGGCATCCTGCAGTGGGGATCATTTGGCATCGGCGCCAACGCCGACTTTCAGCGCTACTCGATCGCGTCGACCGACACGACGCCGGGCAGCGTCGTGAATCTTGGTAACTTTCACTTGTCGACGGCGTACGCGCTCTTCTCGCACCAGCTGTTCGTCGGCGCGGGGCTGCGGGGGCTGCGCACGGCGGTCTACACGCTCACCCCCGGCGCGAGCCCGCGCGCGGTCTTCGTCAGCACGAGCGGGCAGTCGCTGGCGATGCTCGGCTTCGCGCCCGAGCTCGGGTTCGTCGTCGCGCCCGACTGGTCGCCGTGGCGGCTCGGCGCGACGTACCGCCTGCCGGTGTCGGTGTCGGGAGAGCCCGACCGCGTGGTGCGCGACGACGACGGCGTGCGGCGCGCGGCGGGCTTCGCGCTGCCCTCCCGGGTCGTGCAGCCGGCCGAGCTGCAGATCGGCGCGGTGCTGTCCGCGGGCCCCCGCCCGCTCAACCCCAAATGGCTGAACCCGCACGAGCAAGAGGCGACCGTGCGCGCGCAGATCGAGGACCGGAGGCGCCAGCGCCGGATGGCGAACGACGTCGACGTCGCGCGGATCGTCGAGCCCTCGCAGCGCGTGCACAGGGCGGCCGAGCTCGAGGCGCGCGAGCGAAAGATCCGCGAGGAGGAGGACGCTCAGCTCGACGAGTGGTCCAGCCTGCTGAAGGACGCCCGCCGCGCGCGCTACCGCAACTGGCCTCGCGCGCGCATCCAGGTCGCGGCCGAGGTGGTCGTCACCACCACCAGCCGGGACGCCGTCGGGCTGCAGTCGTTCCTGCGCCGCGAGGACGTCCCGAGCGGCAGCAAGCGCACGATCCAGCCGCGCCTCGGCATCGAGGGCGAGCCCATCCCCTACTGGATGATCGCCCGCGTCGGCACCTACGTCGAGCAGACCCGCTACCGCCAGTCGCCCGAGCCGGGGCTGCTGTCGGGCGCCCGACAGCACTTCACCTTCGGCATCGAGCAGAAGATGTTCACATCAGGAATGTTTGGATTGTACAGCAAGCAGACCGAGTGGCGTATCACGTTCGCCGGGGACGTCGCGCCACGCTACCAGAACATCGGGCTGAGCATCGGCACCTGGCACTGACCTCGCGCGTGCCGCGCCGCGCGGACCAGCCAACCCCCGCGGCTCGCGCGAGCCCTCGGGCCGAGTCGTCGCGTCGCGCGCCTGACATGTGTGACCGCGCGTGGCGCGCTCTCACGCTTCGCTGAACCCGCCCTCGCACGCCTCCGGCGAGCGGCGTCGCGGGGGCGGCCACGGCAGGTCTGCGCTGCCGAAGCCGCTGCCCCGGGCCCGCCTGCTCACACCCGGAAGATCGCCGAGCCCCACGTGTACCCGGCGCCGAACACCGTCGACAGCACGAGCTCCCCCTTCTTGAGGGTGCCCAGCTTGCGGTGGTGATCGATGGTCAGCGGCACCGTCGCGGCGGTGGTGTTGCCATAACACTGAATCGAGTTGAGCGCCTTGTGAGGCGGGATGTTGCCATACTGCACGACGGCCTCGTTGATGCGAAGGTTGGCCTGGTGGGGGACGAACCAGTCGATGTCGTCCCAGGTGAGGCCAGACTTGTCGAGCGCGCGGGCGACGCTCTGCACCATCGTGCGCGCGGCGTTCAAGAAGACCTTCTTGCCGTTCATCTGCGGGTACATCGAGAGGTTCTGCTCGCGGTCGCGCGGATCGTAGTCGACGAACGGCGCGCGCTTGATCTCGAAGATCTTCAGGTGCAAGTCCATCGCGCCCGAGCCGTCGGCGCCGCAGTGCGTGTAGAGGATGCCCTCCCTGGGATCGTCGGTCTCCTTCGGGCCGATGACCACCGCGCCGGCGCCGTCTCCGAACAAGACCATCACGTCGCGGCCGCGCGTCGAGTAGTCGAGCGAGTGGCTGTGCAGCTCGGCGCCGACGAGCAAGACGCGCCGGT
>CAUJFL010000068.1 GCA_963169165.1 Myxococcota bacterium
GAGGCGCGCGACCTCGTGGTCTTCAGCGTCAGCAACGAGCACGCCGAGGCGCGCAAGGGCTGACCTCGCCGGTCGTATCTGTCTCGGGGCGGTGCTAAGCGCGGCGCATGCTGGAACGTGACGCCGAGGGGCGCGCGCGCCTCGGAGGCGTGCTGCTCGAGTCCCTCGCCCGACGCCCCGACGTCTCGACGCCCTTCTATGTCTACGACGTCGACGCGATGGTCGGCGAGGCGCGCGCGCTGGCCGCAGGCTTCGACGGTCGCGCGCACCTCATCTGTTACGCGGTGAAGGCCAACACCTCGGGCCGCATCGTGCGGCGCCTCGCGCTGGCCGGCTGTGGCGCGGACGTCGTCTCGCAGGGCGAGCTCGAGGTGTGCCTCGGCGCCGGCGTCGAGCCTGGGAAGATCGTCTGGAGCGGCGTCGCGAAGACCGACGCCGAGCTCGATCGCGCGATCGGCGCCGAGCTCTTGTCGGTGCACGCAGAGAGCGTCGAAGAGATCTCCCGGCTCGACGCGCGCGCGCGCGCGGCGGGCAAGCGGGCGTCGGTGTCGCTCCGCGTGAACCCGAGCGTCGAGGCCGACACCCACGCGAGCATCGCGACGGGCCACGACGAGGCGAAATTCGGGATCCCTCTCGCGGAGGTCGGGCCCGCGCTCGACGCGCTCGCGTCCGCGCCGTCGCTCTCCCTCGTCGGCCTGTCGTCGCACGTGGGCTCTCAGATGACGCGCGTCGACGAGTATGTCCGCGCCGCGCTGGTCGTCGCCGGGCTCGCGCGCGACCTCGCCTCGCGTGGGCACCGCCTCTCCCTGCTCGATCTCGGCGGAGGGATGGGCATCGACTACGGCGAAGGGTGCGGCGCGCGACCTGCCGACTTCGTCGCGGCGGCGATCCGCGCGATCGAGGGCGTCATCGAGGTCGAGCGTCTGCTGTGCGAGCCCGGTCGATCGATCGTAGGGGCCCACGGCGCCCTCGTGACCCGGGTCGTGCAGTCGAAGCGCTGGAGCGGCCGCGACACCGCGGGCTGGGTGTTCGTCGACGCCGGCATGAACGATCTCGTCCGGCCCGCGATGTACGGCGCACGCCACAGGATCGAGCCGCTCACGTCCGGTGACGCGCCGCTCGCGCGCGTGCGCGTCGGCGGGCCGGTGTGCGAGAGCAGCGACGATTTCGGCACGTACGAGCTGCCGACGCCGCTCCCCGAGCTGCTCGTGATCCGCGACGCTGGCGCGTACGGCTTCACGATGGCGTCTCAGTACAACGGTCGCGCGCTGCCCGCCGAGGTGTTCATCGAGGGCGGCGTGGTCACGTCGATCGTCCCGGGCGTGTCCGCGGCCGACTGGGCGCGCGCCCGCCTGGCGACCTGACGCCTCCGCGGCGGGTTCGTGTAGCATCGCCGTGTGAGCCACGACGGAACGGTCCTCTCGCTGGGTGCACTCGAGCTGACGAAGCTCGAGGCTGTGGTCGAGCTGATGTACCTCGCCGCGTACGCGGACGGCGAGGTCGTCAGCGAGGAGCGCGACGTGTTCGCCGGACACGTGATCGGCGCGACCAACGGCGTCCTGTCCCGCGAGGCGCTCACCGCGATGCTCGCCGCGATCGAGCGAGCGCTCGCGTCGTCGAGCCGCGAGCAGCGGTTCGACAGCATCCGCCGCCGCCTGGGCGACGCGCGCACGCGCGAGGCCGCGCTCGGCATCGCGATCCACGTCCTGTACGCCGACCGGTTCCTCGATCCTCGCGAGGCCGCCTGGGTGCTCCGCGCCGCCAAGGCGCTCGAGATCTCCGAAGAAGACGCCAACGCGATGCTCGCGTCCGGCGCGGTGCCGACTTGACCCAGGGCGGCCCTCCCGGCGGGTGGCAGCCGCCCGGACAGCAGGGCTGGCGAGGCCAGGCGACACCGCCCGCGCAGGCGTGGCAGGGACAGCCGCAGCCGACCCAAGACTGGCAGGCGCAGCAGCAAGGCTGGCAAGGACAACCGGCCCCGCAGCAACAGTGGCAACAGCCCGCCGCGCCGCAAGCGCAGCGGTGGCAGCAGCCCGCCGCGCCGCAAGCGCAACAGTGGCAGCAGCCCGCCGCGCCGCAGCCGCAACAGTGGCAACAGCCCGCCGCGCCGCAGCCGCGACAGGGTCAACAGCCCGCCGCGCCGCAGCCGCAACAGTGGCAGCAGCCGCCGATGATGCCGTCCTCGCCGCAGGCGACGTCGTGGGCGAGCGATCCGGCCGCCTCTCCGACGGTCGGGCCACCGCCCGGCGAGACCGTGCCGGAGCAAGGGTTCTGGCGCGAGCGGCTGCGCGGCCTCGCGATGCTGGGCGGCGCGCTGCTGTTGTGCCTCCTCAACGCCGTCTCGATCGTGATGTGGCAGAAGTTCTACGTGAAGATCTTCCTCGTCGCGGGGCCGCTGGGCGCGGGCGGCATGTGGCAGACGATCTTCGGCGACGAGTTCGACGACAAGACCCACGCGCTCGTCATGTGGAAGCGGGTCGGCTTCTACGCCTCCATCGTCGTCGGCGTGCTGATCGGCCTGCTCGTCTCGTTTCTGATCGCCGACTGATCGCTATTTCGAGCCCCCCTCGGCGACATCGAGCCTCCAGTCCTCGCCGAACCGCCCGCCGGCGCGGGCTGCGCCTCGACCGAGGATCATCCCGCCGCGCGCGGGCGCGAGCGCGCGGTCCCACACTATCCAGTCAGGGAGGAGATCGGGCAGGGACATCCCGCGGAGCGTCCCCTCGACGGTCGCGCCCGCGAGCACGACGACGTAGCGGTCGGGGCTGTCGGGGTTCGGCCACACGAACGTGGCGCCCAGCTCGTCGCCGTCGAACGCCTGCTCGCCCACCAGCACGCGCGGGGGGCTAGAGCGCACATGGATGGGCAGCCGCCCGTCGAGCGCGCGGGTCACAGAGTTCGAGTCGGCGCCTCCGACCAGCACGATCGCGTGGGTCTTCTCGGTGGCCCTGTCGTGCTCGCGGTCGGAGATCACGGGGTACGCGACGTCGAACCCGCCGCGCACCCTGGCGAACTCGCGCGCCAGCAGCTCGTTCGCGCGCGTGAGCTGCGGATCCTGTGTCCCGAACACGACGATGACGGGGTCGAGGAATACATCCTTGATGGGGCCCGCGAGCCCACCGCGCTTCGCGCCGACCTTCGCCGAGACGCCCTTCTGCCAGGTGCCGTCACGACGTTCGAGCGCGATCGCCTCCCCGCCGTCGAAGGACAGCTTCGCGCGATCGATGGTCACGTCGACAGGCGCGTCTCCGAGCAGCTTCGCGTCGCGCGTGATGGAGAGCGCGGCGGCGTTCTTGGTCGTGAGCTCCAGCCGCGTCGGCTTGCCGCGCTTGATGGCGGCGGTCACGTCGGCGAACCGTTGTGAGCGCTCCAGCCGCTCGATCTTGAGCCAGTGCGTGCCCGGATAGCGCAGGTTGTCGGTGCGAAACACGATACGCGCGGGGTGGTCGGGGCGGCGGTGCGCTGCCAACCAATGAAATCCCTTCATCCCCTCGTAGGTCTGCTGCCAGACGTTGTGTCCCTCGTCCGGGTGCTCCTCGACGAGCCCGTAGCCGAGCGACTTGTAGCGATCGATGAGGACGCCGCTGTTCTCGACGGGGAGATCACGCGTGCCGTGCACGATCATCATCGGCAAGTACAGGCCGTTCGGCGCCCACGCCACCGTGCTGCGGTGCTCGCCTATCGCGCGCTCCCAGGGCTCGCGCCGCGCGGCGAAATCGCCGCGGAGGTTCCACGAGTGGTATCCGCAGAGCGGCGCGGCCGCCGAGAACTCATCGGGATACTTCAGCGCGACCGCCGCGGTCCCGGTGCCGCCCATCGACGGTCCCGTGATCGACACGCGCGACGGCTCGACGGGCAACGAGCGCACGGCCCAGCGGGTCACTTCCATCACGTCGGCCTCGCCCGCGTACCGGTACATCGCGTTGCCGTGCGCCATCGGCGTGACGAAGATCCCCGCGACGTCGGGGAACGCTCCAGGGTGTCGGTCCTCCCACTCACCGTCGTGGCGAGGATCGTCGCGGCCGAACAGCCACCGCAGCATGTTCATCGGCTTACCGTTGAGGCCGTGGAGCCCGACGACGAGCGGGTAGCGGCGCCCGGGCTCGAGCTTCGGCGGGACGTACACGGCGAACGGGCTCGGGCGCCCGTCGAGCTTGGACCTCATCGCCAGGCGCCGCGCTCCGGCGAGCTCGCGGAGCGGATCGCGCCCCGCGAGGATCGTGTCGGCGAACTCGCGCAGCCACGCGGCCTCGTCGAGCTGCGCGGCCACGTCGGGATCGCCCCTGTCGGCGTAGTGACGGACGCGGTCCGAGAGGTGCTCGAGCGTCGCTCGGGCCGTCTTTTTGTCGCTCAGCGTGGCCCTCCGCTCGGTGATGAAGGTGTCGGCGCGCGCGGCGCCGGCGAGCGCGTCGCCG
>CAUJFL010000069.1 GCA_963169165.1 Myxococcota bacterium
GCGATCGCGCCGCGTCCGGCCGCCCCGTCGCCGTCGACCGCGCCCGTCGCGCCGGCGCCGCAGGGCTCGTTCGCGCCGGAAGTGCTCGCGCGCGCGGCGGCCTACCAGCGCGAGCTGTCGAGGCTCCACGCCGAGTTCGTCGCGTCCCAGGCCGACATCCACCAACGGTTCCTCGAGATGCGCGCCCGAGACGAGGCCAGCCTGCTCGAGCTCGTCCGCCGCGCGCGGGCAGGGGCGGCCCATGCGATCGTTGCGCCAGCGCAACTTGCGCCCGCGCTGCCCCCGGCGCCTGGCTCCTCGCCGACCGCCCCTCCGCCACCCGTCGCGTCGTCACCGGTCGCGCCGCCACCCGTCGCGCCGCCACCCGTCGCGTCGCCCGTGCTCCCGGCGCGCGCGCTGCCTGGTCCCAAGCTCTCTCGCGCCGAGCTCGAGGAGCTCGCGTCGGGGCAGATCTCTCGGGTGTTCGGGCCGAAGTTCGCGCCGCAGGACGGCTACGCGCGCCAGGTGCGGATGCCGGAGCCGCCGCTGCTGCTCGCCGATCGGGTGACCGGCATCGACGCCGAGCCGCTGTCGATGGGCAAGGGCACCATCTGGACCGAGACCGACGTCCGCGAGGACGCGTGGTACCTCGACGCGCAGGGGCGGATGCCCGCCGGCGTGATGATCGAGTCGGGCCAGGCCGATCTCCTGCTGATCAGCTGGCTCGGGATCGACATGCTCAACCGCGGCGAGCGCGTGTACCGGCTCCTCGGTTGCGAGCTCACCTACCGCGGGGGGCTGCCGAAGCCTGGCGACACGCTCGCGTATGACATCCACGTCGACGGGCACGCGTCGCAGGGCGACGTGCGGCTGTTCTTCTTTCACTACGACTGCCGCATTCGCGGAGAGGTGCGGCTGTCGGTGCGCGGCGGCCAGGCGGGGTTCTTCACCGACGAGGAGCTGCGCGACTCGGCTGGGGTGCTGTGGGACGCGGCCGCCGAGCAGCCGCCGGTCGCGACGGTCGACCCGCCCGCGGCGGCGTGCACCAAGCGCGCGCTCACCCGCGACGAGGTCCGCGCGTTCGCCGACGGGCGGCCGCACGACTGCTTCGGCGACGGCTGGGAGGCCACGCGCGCGCACGTGCGGTCCCCCGCGATCAGCGGCGGCGCGATGCTGTTCCTCGACGAGGTGACGGCGCTCGAGGCGGAGGGCGGGCCGTGGGGACGCGGCTACCTGCGCGCCGAGGCGCCCGTCTCACCCGATGACTGGTCGTTCGCGGGGCACTTCAAGGGCGATCCTTGCATGCCCGGCACGCTGAGGTTCGAGGGCTGCCTGCAGGCCATGGCGCTGCTGCTCGCGTCGCTCGGGCACACGATCGGCCGCGACGGGTGGCGGTTCGAGCCGGTGCCCGACGTCGCCTATTCGCTGCGGTGCCGCGGGCAGGTGACCCCGGAGAGCCGACACCTCACGTACGAGGTCTTCGTCTCCGAGGTGAGCGCTGGGCCGGTGCCCACGGTCTTCGCCGATCTGCTCTGCACGGTCGACGGCAAGAAGGCGTTCCACGCGCGGCGCGTGGGCCTGCGGCTCGTGCCCGATTTTCCGCTGTCGAGGTGGCGCGCGCTCGGGCCGCACCGCGAGCAGGAGACGGGCGCGCCGCTCGCGCTCGCCGCGCAGGCCGGCCTGGTCGGCTACCGCGATCCCGAGCCGGTCGCCGAGGTCGATGGCTTCCGGTTCGACTACGCGTCGCTGCTCGCGTGCGCGTGGGGTCCGCCGTCCGAGGCGTTCGGGCCGTTCTACTCGCGCTTCGACGGGCACCGAAGGGTCGCGCGCCTGCCGGGGCCGCCGTACCACTTCATGTCACGCGTCACGCGGATCGACGGCCCGATCGGCGGCATGAAGACGGGGACCAAGACCGAGATCGCGTACGACGTCCCCGCGGCGGCCTGGTACTTCGAGCAGGCGGGCGCGCCGTCGATGCCGTTCTGCGTGCTGCTCGAGGCGGCGCTGCAGCCGTGCGGGTGGCTCGCGTCGTTCGTCGGCAGCGCGACCACCACCGACGTCGATCTGCTGTTTCGCAACCTCGACGGCACGGGCACGCTGCACGCCGAGATCGCGCCCGGCGACACGCTGCGCACGCGGGTGACCATCACGTCGATCTCGGCGAGCGCGGGGATGATCATCGAGTCGTTCGACGTCGAGTGCCGCGTGGGCGAGCGCCTCGTCTACGACATGAAGACGGTCTTCGGCTTCTTCCCCAAGGAGGCGTTCGAGGATCAGGTCGGCCTGCCGGTGTCGGAGGCCGAGCGCGCGCGCTTCGACGCCGTCGCGCACCACGCGCCGATCGAGCTCGACGATCCGTCGTCGAGGTACTTCACCGGCGCGCCGCGGCTGCCCGGGCCGATGCTGCTGATGCTCGATCGCGTCACCGGCGCCTGGCCCGACGCGGGCGCGCGGGGGCTCGGCGTGTACCGCGCAGAGAAGCGCGTCGACGTCGGGGAGTGGTTCTTCAAGGCCCACTTCTTCCAGGATCCTGTGCAGCCGGGCTCGCTCGGGATCGAGGCGCTGATCCAGCTGCTGCAGTTCGCGATGATCGAGCGCGGGCTCGGCGCGGACGTCCCCGACGCGCGGTTCGAGCCGCTGATGCTCGGTCGCCCGATGACGTGGAAGTACCGCGGCCAGGTCGTCCCGAAGAACTCGCTGATCACGAGCGAGCTCGAGCTCACCGAGGTCGGCGAGGACGAGCGCGGGCCGTTCGCGGTCGCCGACGGGAGCCTGTGGGTCGACGGCAAGCGCATCTACTCGGCGAAGAACCTCGGGCTGCGCGTCGTCCGCGGGGAGCCGCGCGCGTCGGCGTCGCCGCGCGAGGAGCTGCTCGATCCCGCGGTCGACACCTGGCTCGGGGATCACCGCCCCACGTGGACCGTGCCCGCGCTGCCGATGATGTCGATCTGCGACAGGCTCGTCGCGGCCGCCGAGTCGTCGCTGGGCGAGCCCGTGGGGCAGCTGCTCGACGTGCGGCTGTCGCGCTGGCTGCCGGTGTCCGGGCCCGTGCGCGTACGCGTCGAGGCGAAGCCTATCGACAGCGATCCCCGCGCGAGGAGGGTGACCCTGTCAGCCTGGCGGGACGCGGCCGATCCGTCGCTCTCGCGGTTCGAGGTCGTCGCCGAGGCCTCCGCGCGCGCCGGCTCGTTCGCGGCCCCGAAGGCGTGGG
>CAUJFL010000070.1 GCA_963169165.1 Myxococcota bacterium
AGGTCGAGCGCTTCCTCGGCGAGCGCATCAACGGTGGGCCGCGGCTCACCCCGCAGCCCGCCCGGCGCAAGAAGCAGGCGCGCGTCGCGGTCGTCGGCTCCGGCCCGGCGGGGCTCGCGGCGGCGCAACAGCTCGCGCGGGCGGGCTACGAGGTCACGGTCTTCGAGCGCAGCGATCGCATCGGCGGGCTGCTCCGCTACGGCATCCCCGACTTCAAGCTCGAGAAGGACGTGATCGATCGGCGCATCGAGCAGATGCAGGCCGAGGGCGTGGCGTTCCGCGCGGGGGTAGAGGCCGGCGTCCACGTCACCGCGCGCGAGCTTCGCCAGGAGCACGACGCGATCCTGCTCGCGATCGGCGCCTCCGAGCCGCGCGATCTCACGGTCGAGGGGCGGCACCTGCGCGGCGTCCACCCGGCGATGGAGTTTCTCACCCAGGCGAACCGCAAGGCCGCCGGCGACGCGGTGCTCGGACAGATCGTCGCGACCGGCAAGAACGTCATCATCCTCGGCGGCGGCGACACCGGCAGCGACTGTCTGGGCACCTCGCACCGCCAGCGCGCCAAGAGCGTGACGCAGCTCGAGCTGATGCCGGCGCCGCCCGGCGAGCGCGCCCCGCTCAACCCGTGGCCCGAGTGGCCGCTCGTCTACCGCACGAGCTCGTCGCAAGAAGAGGGCGGCGCGCGCGATTTCGCCGTGCAGACCAAGCGGCTGCTCGGCGACGATCGCGGCCAGGTGCGGGCGCTCGAGGCGGTGCGAGTCGAGCTGCGCGACGGGCGCCTGGTCGAGCTCGAGGGCTCGACCTTCGCCATCCCGTGCGAGCTGGTCCTGCTCGCGATGGGGTTCACCGGCGTCGAGAAGAAGCACCCGCTGCTCGCGCAGCTGGGCGTCGAGCTCGATCCCCGCGCCAACGTGCGGCACGCGAGCTTCGCGACCGACGTCGACGGCGTGTTCGTCGCGGGCGACGCCGCGCGCGGCGCGTCGCTCGTCGTGTGGGCGATCGCCGAGGGGCGGCGGGCCGCCGTCGAGATCGAGCGGTACCTCTCGCGCGTCGACGGCGCCGCCGCCGAGTGACGGCTCAGGCCTCGTCGAGCATCGTCGACAGGGCCGCGCCGTCGCTCGTCACCATCACGGCGTCGAGCGCGCCCGCGGGGCGCTTGCCCGACCGCGCGACGACGCGTGTGCGCCCCGAGTCGTCCCGGAAGAGCCACACGTGGGTCGACGTCAGCTCGCGCGTGAGCTCCTTGGGGAACGATCGGGTGGCCTGCTCTGGCTCGAGGCCCGAGGAGAGCATCATCGTCGGCGCGTCGAGATCGTCAGAAAAATTGGGAGCCGCGTGTTGCTCGGTCGGCGTCGACATCGGCGACCTCGCGGCCGGGACGGGCAACGGCGTCGCGTCAGCCGGCTTCGGGCCGATCGTGCCGACGGGGCGGCCCGTCCTCGGCAGAGGGGTCGCGGTGGCGGTCGAGGGCTTCGGCGTCGCGGTGGGGAGCGGGGTCGCGGTGGCGGCGGCGGGCTTCGGCGTCGCCAAGGGCGTCGCGGCCTTGGGCGCGGTCGCGCCGGTCGAAGGTCGCGCGGGCGGTGCGGCGGCGGAGGCAGGTCGCTGCGGAGGCGACGCCGCGGCCGAGGCGCGCGGGGGCGGCGCGACCGAGCCAGACTGACGCGGTGGCGGCGGCGCGGCGACCTTCGAGGGCTGGGTTGGCGCCGGGGGAGGGTGGGCGGCAGCGGGAGGGGGTGGAGGGGTCGCCGCGGCCGCGGGAGGCGGCGGGACGGTGAGGGCTCCGGTCGCTGCCTTCAGCTCCGCGGCCGCGCGCGCGAGCGCGAACGCGCGATCGTCGTCTCCCGAGTCGGCCGCGCTGTCGGACGCGCGCTTCACCCACTTGATCGCCTCGGCGTGGTCGCCCCGCTTCCACATCGCGTGGCCGGTCGAGAGCGCCCAGGAGACCT
This sequence comes from Myxococcota bacterium, assembly GCA_963169165.1. Lineage (GTDB taxonomy): Bacteria > Myxococcota_A > Polyangia > Polyangiales > Polyangiaceae > JADLFU01. The sequence goes on from CAUJFL010000070.1 coordinate 1,947, forward strand.
CTTCGGGGTCCGTGTCGGCAGGCTCGGGGAACGTCGCGGCGCTGGTCATGGGCGACGAAAGTAGACCCCATTTCGGCCGTGAGGGCGTAGAAAGCGACCGCGCATGGGAAGCGGAGCGATGAAGATCATCACCGGCTCGCTGCTCGTCGGCGGTGGCGTCGCCCTCGTGCTGTTCGCGATCGATTCGTACGGGCACGGGGTGCAACGCGCCTCCGTCCCCGCCCGGGCCGCGCCCGAGTGTCCACGGGTCGAGTGCCCCAGGTGCCCGGAGCTCGTCCCCGCGCGCAGCGCGCCCCCGGTGTCTTCGAGCGCGGCGCCGCCCGCGAGCGCGAGCGCGGCGCCCTCGGCCTCCTCGAGCGCCCACGCCCCCGCGGACGGCGCGTCGTTCCGCTTCGTCGCCGGCGAGATCGCGCTCGCGAAGGGTGAGGTGCCGCGGCTGGTCGCGCACGCCGCCGAGCTGCGCAAGTCCTCCGGCAAGATCTCGATCGAGGCGTTCGGTGACGGCACGGATGAAAAGGCGGCGGCGCTCGGGCGGCGCCGCGGCGTGCTCGCGCGGCAGCTGCTCGTCGAGATCGGCCTCGACTCCGAGCGCCTGGTCGTCACCCTCGGGGACGCGCGCGCAGAGCCAGACCAGGCGGGGCACGTGCGCGTCCGCGCGAAGGAGGCCAAGTGAACCTCGATCCGACCACGTGGGTGCTGGCGCTCTCCGGCGCCGGGCTGCTCGTCGCGGGCGGCGCGGTGCTGCGCGGCGGCGACTCATCGAAGGACGAGGCGGCGCGTCGTCAGGCCGAGCTCGAGGCGGAGGTCGAGCGCTGGCGCGCCCGCGCCGAGCGGGCAGGCTTCGAGGCCTCGCGGGAGCTCGACCAGGTCGAGGCGCGCGCGTCCGACGCCGAGCGAGAGCTCGCGGCCGCGGGTGACCTCATCGAGGGGCTGAAGCGCGAGGTGGCGGCCGAGCGGGCGCTCGCGGCCAGCGTCGAGACCAGCGCGACCGAGCTGCGGACCAAGCTGCGTCAGGCAGAAGAGGCGACGCGCGCCGCCGTCGAGCGCGCCGACGCCGCCGAGACCGCGGCCCGCGCGAAGGCCCAGCCGTCGACGCCGCCCCCGGTTCAAACTACCAAAACAAACACGGTCCCTCCGCCCGCCGATCCCGCGCTGCGGCGCGAGGTCGACCACCTGAAGAGCCAGCTCGCGTCCCTGACGGCCGATCGAGATCGCGAGCGGCAGCGCGCGGCCTCGCTGGTGGTCGAGCGTGACGCGGCGACGGCGGCGCTCTCCGCGGCGAAGGCCAGCGCAGCCCCAGCGCCCAGCCTCGCCGCGGTGACGGCCGAGCGTGACGCCGCGCGAGAGAAGGTCGAGGCGCTCGAGCGGCTCGTCGACGGTGTGCGCGCGCGCTCGCGCGAGCTGGCCGCCGAGCTGAAGGAGCTGAAGAGCAAGCTCCCGCCCACATGATCCACGCGGCGCGCGCGGCGGCCGCGCGGAGGCTCGAGCGGGGGGGCGGGGGCGCGGCGCTGGCCGAGGCATGGTCGCGGCTCGCGCGCGCGCGGTGGGCTCCCGACGTGCCGCTCGATGGCGCGCCGCGCGTGGTGTCGGTGGTCGGCTCCCGGCTCGGCGGCTCACAGGCCACGCCCACGGTCCTCTCGCTCGGCCTCGCGCTGTCCGCGCGGGGCGCTCGCGCTGCGATCGTCACGCGCGCGTTCGGCGCCGCGGTGAGCGAGCCGCGGGCCGTCAGCGCCGGTGACCACCCCCGCGACGTCGGCGATGAGGCGCTGTGGCTCGCGCGCGCCTCGTCGTGTCGGGTCATCGTCAGCGGCTCGCTCGACGCCGGCGTGGCGCACCTCGGTCGCTCTGTCGATGTCGTCGTCGTCGACGGCCGCGCGAGGGCGCACACGAGGCTGCTCTGTCACGATCCCGACGGGCCGCTCGCCTGCCCACCGGCCGGAGACCTCAGGGCGCCGCTCGCGACGATGCGGGCGTGGGCGACGCACGAGCGCGAGGCGCGTCCAGGCGCGATGGGGCTCGAGGTGCCAGAGTTCGCGGGGAGCGCGCTGCTCGCGACGGCGATCGCCCGCCCTCGCCGCGTGCGGGACGCGCTCGCGGGCGTCGCGCTCGCGGGGCACCTCGAGTTCCCCGACCACGGAGGACCAGCCTTCTCGACAGAGATCGCGCGCGCGCTCACGCGGGTCCGCGCCGACGTCGTGCTCTGCACCGAGAAATGCGCGACCTGGCTCCCCGCGCGCGTCGCGGGGCTCGCCGTCAGGCCGATCGTCGCGCGCGCGCTCGTCGTCGAGGCGCTGGTCGACTCGGTGTAGCCTCTCCGGTCGATGCCCGGCGCCACGCGAGCTCAGCACGACGTCATCGTCATCGGGGCGGGCCTCTCCGGGCTCACGGCGGCGCGGGCGCTGACGGCGCGCGGGCTCGACGTCATCGTGCTCGAGGCGCGCGACAGGGTCGGCGGGCGCACCTGGTCGCAGCCGGTCGGCGCCGCGACGTTCGATCTCGGCGGTCAGTGGCTCGGCGACGAACAGCCGCGCGTAGCGGCGCTCGCGCGCGAGCTCGGCCTGGCGACGTTCCCCTCGTACCACCGCGGCAAGAAGGTCCTCCTGACCCGAGGTGGCCGCGGCGAATACGACGGCACCATCCCCGACGTGTCGGCGCTCGTGCTGCTCGATCTGGAGAAATCGCTGCGGACGATCGACTGGCTGATGAAGCGCGTGCCGCTCGACGCGCCGATCTCGTCACGCCTCGGCCCCGCGCTCGACGCCGTGAGCGTCGGCGCGCTCATCTCGCGCTTCATGCCGTCTCGCACCGCGCGGCGGCTCGTCGCGGCGGCGGTGCGCGTCGTGTTCGGCGCCGAGCCCCACGAGGTGTCGCTGCTGCACTTCTTGTTCTACGCGCGGAGCGGCGGGGGCTTCATGAAGCTCATCGAGATCGAGCGCGGGGCGCAGCAGGACAGGTTCGTCGACGGCGCGCAGGGGCTCAGCCTCGGCGTCGCGCGCGCGCTGGGAGCTCGCGTCCGCCTCGGCGCGCCGGCGCTCGGCGTGGCCCGGGACGCCGACGGCGTGACCGTGACGACGCGCGACGCGAGCCTCCGCGCGCGTCACGCGATCGTCGCCGTGCCGCCTCAGCTCGCGCAGCGGCTCGACTGGAGCCCGCCGCTGCCTCCGCAGAAAGAGCAGCTCCTCACCCGCTACGCGATGGGCGCGACGGTCAAGTGCTTCGCGCTCTACGATCGCGCGTTCTGGCGAGACCGCGGCTACTCCGGCGAGGTCGTGACGACCGAGCACGACGTGAGCGTGGTCTTCGACAACACCTCGCACGACGGCAAGCAGCCCTGCCTGCTCGCGTTCGTGGTCGGTGACGCCGCGCGGGCGTGGAGCGAGCGCGACCCCGAGCTTCGCAAGCGCACCGTGATCGACGCGCTCGCCCGCGCGTTCGGCGACGAGGCTCGCGACCCCACGGGCTACCTCGAGCAGGACTGGAGCGTCGAGCCGTGGTCGCGCGGGTGCCCCGTCGGCGTGCTGCCCGCGGGCGCGCACACCTCGGTCGGCGCCGCGCTGCGCGCGCCGGTCGGGCGGGTCCACTTCGCCGGCACCGAGACCGCGCGCGTGTGGTGCGGCTACCTCGAGGGCGCTATCGACGCGGGGCTGCGCGCCGCTTCCGAGATCGACTAGCTCACGAGCGATGCATCCCCTCGCAGAGGCCGTGCTCGCCGGCGACGTCCGCATGACAGCGCGCGCGTGCCGCCTCTGCGACGATCGGCTGCCCGGCTACACCGAGCTCTTGCGCGAGCTCTACCCGCACACGGGCCGCGCGTTCGTCCTCGGCGTCACCGGCAACCCCGGCGCCGGGAAGAGCACCGTCACCAACCAGCTCATCGGGGCGTACCGCGCGCGCGGACACAAGGTGGCGGTGGTCGCGATCGATCCGTCGAGCCCGTTCTCGGGCGGCGCGATCCTCGGCGACCGCATCCGCATGCAGCGCCACTTCGAGGATCCGTCCGTGTTCATCCGCAGCGTCGCGACGCGCGGCGCGCTCGGCGGCCTGTCGCGCTCGTCGCTCGACGTCGTCCGCGTGCTCGACGCGTGGGGCGCCGACGTCGTCATCGTCGAGACCGTCGGCGTCGGCCAGGACGAGCTAGAGATCGTCAAGGCCGCCCACTCGGTGCTGGTGGTGATGGCGCCCGGCCTCGGCGACGAGATCCAGGCCATCAAGGCGGGGCTGCTCGAGTGCGCCGACGTGTTCGCGGTCAACAAGGCCGACCGCGACGGCGCAGACGCGACGCTGCGCGATCTCGAGCTGATGATCGCGCTCTCGGGCGAGGTGAAGAGCGCGGGCGCGCACTCGCGCGGACACGCGGCCGGCCACCTCGACCTCGCGAAGCAGACCGTTCAGCACCGAGGGGGCGCGTGGGTGCCGAGGGTCACGAAGTGCGTCGCGGCCAAGGGCGAGGGCGTCGCCGAGGTCGTCGCGAACCTCGACGCGCACCGCGCGTGGCAGGCGACCCCCGACGGCCTCGCGCGCGCCGCGGTCAAGCAGCGCGAGCTGCTCCAGGGCTCGCTGAAGGACGCGATCATCGAGGCGGCCGCGGCCTCGCTCGAGCGCGAGATCGAGCGGATGTCCGCGCGCGTCGCGGCGCGCGAGCTCGATCCCTACGCCGCCGTCGAGGAGCTGCTCCGCGCGTTCAAGGCGAGTTGATCGCGATCAATGAAAACACTGTTCAACAGGCTTTTCGCGTGTTTGACGGGCCTGTTGCGCTAACGATCCGCGGCGGTCGACGCCCCGCCGACCTGAAAGCGAGAGACTCCCAATGAAGGGCCACCCTCAGATCATCGATCTGCTGAACGAGATCATCACCGCCGAGCTGACGGCCATCAACCAGTACTTCCTGCACGCGAAGATGCTGCAGAACTGGGGCTACCACCGCCTCGCGAAGCACGTGAAGCACGAGAGCATCGACGAGATGAAGCACGCCGACGAGCTCATCGAGCGCGTGCTCTTCCTCGAGGGAGTGCCCAACCTCCAGCGCCTCTCGAAGCTGATGGTCGGCGAGACGGTCAAGGAGCAGCTCGAGAACGATCTGAAGCTCGAATACGACGCGCACGCGCGGCTCAACGCGGGCCTCAAGCTCGCTCGCGACCTCGGCGACGGCGGCTCCGAAGATCTCGTCCGTCGCATCCTCGTCTCGGAGGAGTCTCACATCGACTGGCTCGAGACGCAGCTCGGCCTGATGAAGCAGCTGGGCGAGCAGGCGTACCTCGCCGAGCAGCTCACCGAGTCCTGACGAGCTCAGGCCGCGCGGTCGGGCGTGCGCAGTTGCACGAGCGGGCGGAGATCGACGCGGCACGTGTGCCCGCCGTGCTTCGGGATGGTCTGCGTGAGGTGATATTTCATCCCGAACACCGACGCGATCCCCGACTGATATTGCCCGAAGATGCCGCAGTGCATCCCGCCCCAGCCGGGCGCGGTCCACCACGGGCACGCGGTGCCCTCGAGGTAGCCCGTCATCTTCGCGCCGTCGGTCGCGTGCCAGTGCTCGGGGTTCACCCGAAAGACGTACTCGCCCATGCGCAGCACCTCGATCGCGCTGTCGGGGTGATCGGGCAACCCGAGGGCGCGCTTCATCGTCGCGGCGTAGCGCGCGCCGCCCTCGAAGCACACGCGCCCGAGGATCGCGTTGGCCCCCTTCAGGGTCTTGGGGAGCTCCTCGGTGAGCGCGATCAGCGTCTCGCCGAGGTGGGTGGTCAGCTCCTCCCACCGCTGGCCTGCGCTCATCGGCGCGATCCAGCGCAGCGCGCGCGCGTGGTCGAGCCACGACGACGGCGCGCCGCCGACCTCCGCGAACACGAACGCGCCGCGCGGGCGGAGCGCGGTGAGGGACAGCGCGCCCATCACGAGGCCAATCGCGCGCGGCTCGCGCTCGGTCGACGGCAGCCCCGGGTGCGCCGCCCGCAAGAGCTCGTAGCGTCTGCGCCACGCGCGCGCCGTGGTGCGCGAGAGCAGCGCCTCGGCCGCTCGTGGACCGCCGACGTGCGGCGCGAGCCCCGCGCGAAACATCCGATAATAGCTCGACAGCCCGTCGGCCGCGAGCGCGTGCAGCAGCGTCTTCGGGAGCACCTCGCGCCGCATCGCCTCGCGCATCGCCTCGGTCAGCATGACCCGATGGTCTCGCCTCGCGGGCCGTCGCGCAACCGCGGAGCTACTTGGCCGTCACGCGCGCGATCGTCCGCGCGACGTTGAGCCAGCGCACCTGGCCCGGCGTCACGAACGGCTTGCCGCTGGTCAGGAGCGCGACCGAGATGTCGCGCGCAGGGTCGGCCCACGCGACCACGCTGGTGAAGCCGAGGTGCCCGAAGGCGCGCTCGGTGTCGGCGCCATAGAGGCTGAGCCGCCTGGCGCCGAGCATGAACCCGGTGCCGTACCGCATCGGCAGACCGAGCGTCTGGTCGACCTCGAGGTAGCTCGTCTCGGCGACGGCGCGCCGCACCGTGCGGCGCTCGAGCACGCGGACGCCGCCGAGCTCGCCGTCGCGCAGCAAGGCCTCGAACAACCTGCAGGTGTCGTTCGCGGTCGAGACGATGTTGCCCGACGGGACGACCGCGCGAAGCCACGCGTCGCGGTTCGACACCTCGACCGCTCGACGCAGCGGGATCCCGAGCGAGCGCTCGAGCATCCACGCGAGCGGCGGCACCGGCGGGAGGCCGGTGAACGCGTTCTCGGCGACGACGTCGAGCGGGCCGTCGGGCACACCGTATTCGATCGACGAGAGGCCGAGCGGCGCGGTCAGCCACTCGCGCAGCAGGGTCCGCAGCGGGCGCCCCGTGACCACCTGCAACACCTCACCGAGCAGGTAGCCGCCGGTCAGCGCGTGGTACGCGAGGCGCCTCCCCGGGGCGGAGAGCGGGCGCGCGTCGCACAGCACCTCGAGGATCCGCGGCCAGTCGGTCAGCACCTGCTCGTCGATCTTCGCGTCGGGCAGCGACGGGAGCCCGGCGCGGTGAACCATCAGCTGCCGAAGCGTGATCGCGCCCTTGTCGTGGCGCGCGAACGCCGGGACGAAATCCGCGACCGCGTCGTCGAGGTGCAGCAGGCCGCGCTCCTCGGCCATGTGAACGAGCACCGCCGTCACCGCCTTGGCCGCAGAGAACAGGCAGAAGCGCGTGTCGGGCGTCGCCCGCACCTTGGCGCCGGTCGGGCGGGGCGAGTTGCCGCGCGCGTGCCCGATCGTGCGGTCGAGCACGACGTGGCCTCGTCGGCGGAGGCAGAGCGCGATCGCCGGGTGCAGCCCGGAGGCGTAGAGCCCCTCGACCGTCGCCCAGATCTCGTCGACGTCACGCCGGGTCAGGCCCGCGTCACCCGGCGGCGCCTCGGCGCCCTCGCGCGCGACGGTGACCTCGTGGAGCGGCGCGGGGAGCACCGACGTCGAGAGCCGAGGCAGCATCGCGCGCCATCCTACTTGCCCTCGGAGGCTTCGGGGTTAGGTTGTCTGCTACTTTTCGACCCGACATGGCGACGGCACCCAGGCGCGGCGCGCCCGAGCGCGAAGGCGACACGGCCACGAAGGAGCGACCCAAGGTCGATCCGCCGCGGAGGTACAAGGTCCTCTTCCACAACGACGACTACACGACGATGGAGTTCGTCATCCTCGTCCTCATGCGGTTCTTCCACAAAGAGGAGACCGACGCCTACCACCTCATGCTGACAGTCCACCACAAGGGCATGGCCGTCGTCGGCGCCTACACGCGCGACATCGCCGAGACCAAGGCCGCGGCCGCCACCGACTTCGCGCGCGAGAACGGCTTCCCACTGCTGATCACCTCCGAGCCCGAGTGACCCCCCGATGAAGATCTCCTCCGAAGTGCAGGTGGCCTTCTCGATGGCCGCGCGCGAAGCCGAAGAGCGCGGGCACGAGTACGTCACGGTCGAGCACCTGGTCTACGCGCTCACGTTCGACGACGCCGTGCGCGGCATCCTCCGCAAGGTCGGCGGCGACCCCGACGAGCTGCGCGCGTCGCTCACCAACTTCTTCGAGAGCTCGCTCGAGAGCGTCGAGCTCGACGCGAGCCCGCAGCCGTCGATCGGCTTCCAGCGCGTCGTGCAGCGCGCGGCGGCGCACGTGCAGTCGTCGGGCAAGGAGCAGCTCGAGGGCAAGAACCTCCTCGTCGCCGTGTTCTCCGAGCCCGACTCGTTCGCGCTCACGCTGCTGAAGGGGCAGGGCGTCTCGCGGCTCGATCTCGTCTCGTTCCTCTCGCACGGCGGCACGCCGCTGATCGGGAGCGGGCGCATGACCCGGAGAGAGCCCGAAGGGCAGGGCGGGCGCGCCGCCGAGGGCGACGACGACGACGAGCCGAGCGCCCCCGACGACGCGCTCTCCGCGTTCGCGGTCTGCCTCAACGAAGAGGCGAAGGCCGGCCGCGTCGATCCGCTCGTGGGCCGCGAGCTCGAGATCCAGCGCTGCGTGCAGATCCTCGCGCGCCGCCGCAAGAACAACCCGATGCTCGTCGGCGACGCGGGCGTCGGCAAGACCGCGATCGCCGAGGGCCTCGCGTGGAAGATCGTCCGCGGCGAGGTGCCCGAGGCGATGCGCGACGCGGAGGTGTGGGCGCTCGATCTCGGCGCGCTGATCGCCGGCACGCGCTACCGCGGCGACTTCGAGAACCGCCTGAAGGCCGTCATCAAGGAGATCGAGACGCGTCCCGGCGCCATCCTCTTCATCGACGAATTGCACACGATCATGGGCGCGGGGCAGGTCTCCGGCGGCACGCTCGACGCGTCCAACCTGCTGAAGCCCGCGCTGTCGCAGGGCAAGATCCGCGTGCTCGGCTCGACGACGTTCCAGGAGTTCCGCTCGCACATCGAGAAGGACCGCGCGCTCGCGCGCCGCTTCCAGAAGGTCGACGTGAACGAGCCGTCCGTGCAGGAGACGATCGAGATCCTGGAGGGCCTGCAGAGCCGCTTCGAGGAGTTCCACGGCGTCACCTACGAGCCCGCGGCGATCGAGGGCGCGGCGCACCTCTCCGCGCGCTATCTCCCCGACAAGCGCCTGCCCGACAAGGCGATCGATCTCATCGACGAGGCGGGCGCCGCGGCCAAGCTGCTGCTCGGCAAGGGCGCCGTGGTCGGCGCGGCCGAGGTCGAGGCCGTCGTCGCGAAGATGGCCCAGGTCCCGCCGAAGCAGGTGACGACCGACGCGAAGGAGCAGCTCTCCAGGCTGCAGCCCGCGCTGCTCGACGTCATCTACGGGCAAGACGAGGCGGTCGCGCGGCTCGTCTCGACGATCAAGATGGCGCGCGCGGGGCTGCGCAGCCCCGACAAGCCGATCGGCTCGTTCTTGTTCTCCGGGCCGACCGGGGTCGGCAAGACCGAGGTCGCGAAGCAGCTCGCCAAGATCCTCGGGATCGGTTTCTTGAGGTTCGACATGAGCGAGTACATGGAGCGCCACGCCGTCTCGCGGCTCATCGGCGCGCCGCCCGGCTACGTCGGCTTCGATCAGGGCGGGCTGCTCACCGAGGCGGTCGCCAAGACGCCGCACGCGGTGCTGCTGCTCGACGAGATCGAGAAGGCGCACCCCGAGATCTTCAACGTCCTCTTGCAGGTGATGGACCACGGCAAGCTCACCGACAACACGGGCAAGGTGGCCGATTTTCGCCACGTCGTGCTCGTCATGACCAGCAACGTCGGCGCGCGCGAGCTCGACAAGAACAAGCTCGGCTTCGGTGAGCGCACGACGCTCGGCGACGACGATCGCTCCTACAAGAACGCGTTCCCTCCCGAGTTCCGCAACCGCCTCGACGCGCGCATCGCGTTCCAGTCGCTGCGCCCCGAGACGATGCTGAAGATCGTCGACAAGTTCTTGAAGGAGCTGTCCGCGCAGCTCGCCGATCGCGACGTCACGCTCACCGCGTCCGACGCGGCCCGCTCGTACCTGGCCGACAAGGGCTATGACCGTGCGCTCGGCGCCCGGCCGCTCGCGAGGCTCATCGACGACGAGCTGAAGCGCCCGCTCTCCGATCTGATCCTGTTCGGCGCGCTCGAGCGGGGGGGCACGGTCGACGTCGAGCTGTCCGACGGCGCGCTCGTGCTCCACGCCGCCGCGCGCCCCGAGCCTCCTCCGAGCTGAACCCGCGCAGAGTTCTTGACGAAGCGCAGGTTTGTTTGGTGTGCTCCGCGCCTCGGATGAAGACGCGCTCCCTCTCCCTCGCTCTCCTCGGGTCCGTCGCCGCGGCCGCGCTCGTCGCGGCGTGCGGCGGATCCTCGCCCGCGCCCGAGGTGCCGCCCGCGCCCTCCGCGACCGCCCCGGCGCCCACCGCGCCGCCGCCCGCCAGCACCGCCGCGCTGCCGCCGCCGCCCGCGTCGACCGCGCCGCCCGAGACTCCCCCGCCGCCCGCCAAGAAGGCGATGCCCGAGGTCGCCGCGAGCAAGCTCGCCGACGATCTCAAGGCGATCGGGCTCGACATCAACAAGCTGCCGAAGATGTCCGCGCTGAAGGCCGATCAGCGCAGCAAGGTCATGCCGATCCTCAAGAAGGCGACGGGCATGGACTGCAAGGACTGCCACGAGGACAAGAACTTCAAGAAGGACACGCCCCACAAGGCGATCGCCCGCAAGATGTGGGACGAGTTCGTCGTGCCGATGAAGCTCGCGAGCGGCCCGCTCTTCTGCGACTCGTGCCACCAGGGCACCAACCACCAGCTCGACCGCAAGGACAAGGACGGCGTCGGCGCCTACATGGACGCGCAGTTCGTGAAGAAGCTCTCGAAGAAGGATGGCAAGGAGGTCAAGTGCGACACCTGCCACTCCGACATGGAAATGAAGATCTTCGAGAAGCTCTGGAAGACCAAGATGACCCACGCGTCGGTCGACGCCGAGGCCGTTCGAGGCTTCGTGGTCGGCATGCGCTGAAGGGCGCGCCTCCGCAGCGCTCGTCGGGCGGCGCCGTTCCCTCTCGTGGGGAGCGGCGCCTTCGCTTTTGGCGGTTCACGCGGCCCGCACGAGCCTGGCGCCAGCGGGGCGCCGCAGCCTGGGGAGGCGCCGCCCCTGGAGCGACGCGCCGATCGCGAAGCCCACGAGCGTCAGCCTCATCGTGGTCGCGTCGAGGTAGCCCTGCGCGTGCAGGCGCGACACGATCTCGCGGAGGTCGACCTTGCGCACGCCGAGCGTCTCGACGAGCGTGGCGAGGGTCATCGGGCGCCGACGCTGCTGAGCGCGGGCGAGAGCACGGAGGATGTGAGCGGCCAGGTGGTTGGGTTGCATGGGTTGACTCCTACGCCATGTACTGAACGTGTGTACAGTTTATGGCAGCGATTTTTTGGAAGCGCGTCAGTTCGATAAGTGGGACTGCGCGTTCAGGGGTAGTGAAGCTCGCCTACATTGGCCCACTTTTCTGCGCCGATTTCTCGTAACACGTGGAAATCAAACGAGATTTTCACCGTGATCGCTTGTGCTGATTTTCGTTGTCGCGCGAACAATCCAGCGACGACGTCGCGCGGTTCACTGAACGTTTTCGGGGTTGGGGAGCCGGGCGAAGCCTGCTACTTCGTGTCCAGATGTCGGAGTGGACCCGTACGGCGAAGGTCGGAGCGTTCTCGCTCGTGCTCATCGTCGCCGGCGGCGCCCTCTATGGCCTGGTCGGCAAGAGCCGCATGGGCAAGCAGGGGATCACCGTCTACGCGACCTTCCGCGACGCGACGGGCCTCGCGCCGCTCTCCCGCGTGCAGATGGCTGGCATCGCCGTCGGGAACATCGCGGCCATCCGCCTCACGCCCGAGGGGCGCGCGCGGGTCGAGATCAAGATCGACAAGGGCGTCGTGCTGCACGACGACGCGTCGGTCGCGAAGCAGACCGCGACCCTGCTGTCCGAGCCGTTCCTGGCGCTGACCCCCGGCGCGATGGGCTCGCCCGAGGTCGTCGACGGCGCCGAGCTGCGCAACGTCGTCGAGCCCTACACGACCGACCAGATCCTGCAGAAGGTCGGCGACATCACGACCGACGTGCGCCAGGTCACCAACAAGCTCGCGCGCACCTTCGGCAGCGACGAGGGCGAGGCGCAGATGAAGGGCATCCTGCGCAACATCGAGGCGGCGACCGCGACCCTCTCGACGATCGCGGCCGAGAACCGCCTCAGCATCCGCCGCACCATGCAGAACGTCGAGGGCATCACCGCCGACGCGCGACCCAAGACCAAGAAGGTGCTCTCCAACGTCGATGACGCGACCGATCGCCTCGCGACGATCCTGCGCGACAACCAGCCCGACATCCGCGCGACCGTGCGCTCGACGCGCGAGACCATGGACCGCGCGACGCGCATCAGCGCGCGCCTCGACAGCGCGATGGGGCACGTCGACAGCATCACCGGCCGCATCGATCGCGGCGAGGGCACGGTGGGCCGCCTCACGAAGGACGACGCCCTGATCGACGAGGTGCAAGGCGCGGCCGAGGGTGTCAACGAGCTGGTCGGCTCGATCGCGCGGCTGCAGACGATCGTCGGGCTGCGCAGCGACTACAATTTCCTGTCGAACAGCATCAAGAACTACCTCGAGGTGCGCATCCAGCCCCGCGAGGACAAGTACTACCTCATCGAGCTGGTCAACGATCCCCGCGGGCGCACGACGTTCCAGCAGATCGACGAGTCGACGACCGATCCGACCAGGCCCGCGCACTCGCGCACCGTGCGCTACGTGACCGAGAACTCGCTCCGCTTCTCGATCCAGTTCGCGCGGCGGCTCGGGCCGTTCACCGGTCGCTTCGGCCTGAAGGAGTCGACCGGCGGCGTGGGCTTGATCTTTCACGCGCTCGACGACCGCTTCGAGGTGCAACAAGATCTGTTCGGCTTCGGTGAGCAGCTGATCCCGCGGTACCGCGTGTCGTTCACCTACGAGTTCGTGCGGCGCCTGTGGCTGCTCGGCGGCGTGGACAACCTGTTCGATCGGGACCGGCGCGACTATTTCGTCGGCCTGAACCTGCGCTTCACCGACGACGATCTGAAGGCGTTCCTGTTCTTCGCGCCGAAGCCCACGTGAGCGACGCCGACGGGGTGTGGGGTCGCGCGGTCGACGAGGCGCCGCTGTGCTTCGTCGATCTCGAGTTCACCTCGCTCGATCCGCGCGACGGAGAGATCTGCGAGCTGTGCCTCATCCGCGCCGACGGGCTCCGCGAGCGAGAGGCGCTCGTGTCGCTCGTTCGCCCCGCGCGCGGCGTCGGGCAGAGCCGCGCGTACCACGGGCTCGACGACGCGATGCTGCTCGGCGCGCCTGCCTTCGCCGAGCTCGCGCGGCGCGCGCTCGCGCTGCTCGACGGCGCCGTGCTGGTCGGCCACGGGGTCCAGCACGACGCCGCGCTGCTCGCGATCGAGCTGGGCCGCGTCGGGCTCGAGCTGCCGACGGCGGGGGCGCTCGACACGCTGGTGCTCGCGCGCCGAGCGTTCGGCTTCCGGTCGAACAAGCTCGCCGCCCTGGCGTCGGCGCTGGGCATCCCGCACGCCCGCGCGCACCGCGCCGAGGACGACGCGCGCGCGACGATGGCGCTGTTCCACAGGCGGGTGACCGAGCTGTCGCCAGCGACGCTCGGCGCGCTGTCGAAGGTCTCCATCGGCGAGCGTCGAGCGCGCCCCGACGTCCTCGCCGCGTGCCGCGCGGCGGTCGGGGGACCGCCCATCACGCTGAGATACCGGCGCTCCGGGCGCTCGGCCGAGGACCTCTGCTTCGTCGTCACCGCCGTCGACGAGTCGCCGTCCGGCGAGCGCATCCTCGGCTACACGCTCCCTGCGCGCGCGCGGCGGACGTTGCTCGCGCACCGCGTCGTCGGGCTCGAGCCCGCCTCGCCGTGAGCTCGATGCGCTGAACGTGCTCGCGGTCGCCGTCGCCGACCCCTAACATCGCGCCGCATGAGACCGTCGCGCTCGATCGTGCTCGTCGTCGTCGCCGCGGCCGGATGCGGCTCGCCTTCGCCGCCGGTCGCCCCCGCCCCCGCCTCGTCGAGCGCCGCTGTCGCGCCGGCTCAGCCCCCCACGCGCGAGGTCGACCTCTCGCCCGTGCCGGAGCCCGCTCACCTCTTCGCGACCGCGCGCTGGCGCGGCCCGCTCGACGACGCCGACGCGCTGCTGCGGATGATGAAGGCAGGCGTCACCGTCGCCGAGCTGGCCAAGCGCGAGGCCGACCAGGATCTGCTGCAGCTCATCAAGTCGGACGGCACCATCGACATCGCGCTCGCGCTCGCGCCGACTGCTACACTTGACAATCCTGACGTCATGGTGGCGGTCTCCGTCCCGCTCCGCTCGCTGGACGACGCGCTCGCGCGCTTCAAGCGGGAGGGGCGCGCGGTCGACGAGACGCGCGCCGGGGTGTTCCGCGTCACCAAGAAGAACCCCTGCGACGTCGCTACCGCGGTCGACGGCCCACGCCTCGTGTGCGCCGAGCGCGCCCGCTGGCTCGACGCGCTCTCGCCGTACCTGACGCGCACGCTCGCGCGGACGCAGGCCGAGCCGGGGCTGCACGCCTCGGTGCGCGCGAAGCCGCTGCGTGACCGCTTCGCGCCCGAGCTGCGCGTCGAGGCAGCCAAGATGGAAGACGAGGCGGTGGAGAAGCTGAAGCGCGAGGGCGTCTCGGATCCCGAGCTGCTCGGCGCGCTGGCGGCCGTGCTCGACGACTCGTTCAAGCTCGCAGACGATCTCGAGCGACTCGAGCTGTCCGCCTCGCTCGACGAGAAGCAGCGGCGCGTGGTGGCGTCGGGCGCTCTCGTGTTCGCGTCGAGCAGCGCGTGGCTGACGCAGCTGGCGCTGTCCCCGAGCAAGCGGAGCGGGCCCGTGCCGCCTACTTTCTACAAGCTCCCGAAGGAGTCCTACGCGGCGACCTTCGCGGAGGGCGTGGACCCGGCGATGCTCGCGGGGCCGACGCGGGTGGTGAAGAAGATGATCGAGGAGATCGTCGTCCGCGCGAAGCTCGACAAGGGGGACGCCGACGCGATCCGAAAGCTCGTGGACGCGTGGCCGCCGTCGTCGACGGTGTCGGTGGCCGCGCGAGGCGTGCCCGCCGGCAAGCTGCCGAAGCTCGGTCCGACGTCGCGGAGCGCGGACATCGATCGCTACGGCAAGGGGATGATCACGCGGGTGATGGGCTGGTCCATCGTCGGCGTCGACGCGCCGAGCGACGCGTATGTCACCTGGTTTCGACGGCTGCGCGACGGCTACCAGCGCGGGCTCGCCTCGCTCGGCAAGAAGTCGAAGTCTCCGCGCGAACGCCAGAACCTGGCCAAGGCGCCGGCCCTGCGCGTCGTCGAGTCCCCTCCCGGTTACCCGAGGGGCTCGGTGGCGCTCGACCTCGTCGTCCGCTACCCAGGTGAGTTCAACGACGAGCTCGCCGAGAAGCTCGTGAGGCGCGCGGAGCCGCCGCCGGGCAGGCCCGCGCCGAAGGCGGCCTCGAACCGCATGAGCGAGGTCACCGCGCGGCTCGTGGCGACGCCCGACGGAAAGACGACGTGGCTCGGCTTCTCGCTCGATCCGACCGAGCTCGGGCGCCTGGTCTCCTCCACGGTCAAGGGGGCGCCCGACGCGACGCTCGCGGGGGTGAGAGACCTCGACGGGCTGCGGCGCGACGCGCTGACGACGGGCGGCTTCTTTCGTGCCCCGACCGACTCGCTCGACGAGCTGCTCGAGCTCGCGGAGGCGCAGGCCTCGAGCGGGGACGCGAAGGATGTGGCGGGCGTGCGGGCGCTCGTGTCGTCGCTGCCGAACCGTGGGCGCACGCCGCTCTTGTTCTTCGGCACGACGCGCGCGTCGGGGCCGCCGTCGCTCGCGTTCTCGTTCGAGGTGCAGCCCGGCACGTTCGACGATCTGGCGACGGTGGGCGCGTTCTTCGTGGGGCCGGGGCGCCACCTGTTGAAGAAGAGGGCGCCCCCCGAGGTGTCGCCGTAGCCCGCGCGGCGCACAGGGATCCGAAGCGCGAAGTCGAGTCGACCCGGGGCTGAGGGCGCGCGCTGGGCCCAGCCCCGTCGAGTACGCTTTCATCGAAGCGGCCGAAGGACGCGAGGGAGTCGCCCAGCGCGACGAGGCGCCCCCGAGGCTCACGTTCGAGCTTCATCCACCTGGCGTCGACGTGCGCGCGTCCTCGCTGGTAGCGTGAACGTCGTCCCTCGCGCCATGGCTTCTCCTCCTCCCTCGCAGGCGAGCTCGGCCCGCCTGAGCCAGTCTCCCGTCACGCTGTTCAAGCAGGCGGTGGGTGAGCGGCGCGCGATCGGCGGCAAGGTCGCGCGCCTCGCGCGAGGCCTCGCGAGCTACGCCAGGTCTGCCGAGGCTGACGAGAAGCTGATTCGCTTGAAGGCGTTGGGGGTGATCGACGTGATCCCGACCCACGTGCAGCTCATGGTCGGCGGCGCTGACATGCTGCGCTTCTGGATCAGCCCGGCCGCGGCGGATTACTACGAGGCTCGCGGCATCAGCTACTCGTTCCATCAGGTGCTGAGGTTCCTCGACGAGCCGTCGTCGCTGATCGATCCCATCGGACTCTTCAGCACCGAGGACGGGATCATCGGCCACCTGATGCAGGTCGTCCACGCGGACCCGGTCTACGATCTCCAGCTGCTCACGATGTTCGACGGCGGCCACGCGAACCTCGTGCGGCAGCTGCGCGAGATGATCGCCGGGACGCACCCGCGGAGCGGCTCGATAGCGGCGATCGTCGAGGAGCCCGACTACCACCGGCGCCTGCTCTCCTTCGTGCAGGCGTGGACGCGCGATCCCGCTACCCCGTCGCTGCTTCGCAGCAACGTCGCGGAGCGGCGAGAGCTCTCCGCGCTCGCGCGCACGTTCGGTTCGCTGACCACGTCGATGCGCTATTTCGCGAGGCTGCCGCGGGCGCCGACCGAGGCCGCGCGTCACCTCTTCTACACGCGCGCGTTCCCCGCCCACCTCGGCGAGCGCTGAGCTGCGGCTTGCGCGCGCGACGCCGCTCCCCGATGCTCGCGCGATGAGCACGCTGGTCCGGGATGGCGCCCCGACTCTCGACTTCGAGATCCACTCTCCCACCGGCCCGACGACGGGCGGCGTCATCCTCACGCACGGCTACGCGGAGCACCGGCGCCGCTACGCCGAGGTCATCGGCGCGATGGTCCAGCGCGGGCTGGTCGTCGCGAGCTACGATCTTCGCGGGCACGGGCGCAGCGAGGGGTCGCGCGGGCACATCGGCTCGTTCGACGAGTACCTCGACGATCTGTTCGCGCTGCGGTCCGCGCTGCGGAAGGAGCCCGCGTTCGCCGGCGTCGAGCGCCCCGTCGTGGTCGGCCACAGCCTCGGTGGGCTGATCACCTTCCACGCGCTGCTCCGCGACGAGCAGGCGTGGAGGGGCGCGCTCCTGTCGTGCCCGTTCTTCGGCCTGAAGCTCGAGGTCCCCGCGGTCAAGCGCTGGGCCGCGCTCGCGATGTCGAGGCTCGTGCCGACCTTCGGCCTGCCGTCCGGGCTGCGAGGCGTCGACGTGACGCACGATCTCGAGAAGGCGCGCGAGTACGACGAGGACCCCGAGATCATCAAGAAGGCGACCTCGCGGTGGTTCACCGAGGCGATGTCCGCGCAGGCACGCGCGCTCTCCGACGCGCACCGCGTGACGCTCCCGCTCGTCATCCACCACGGCGGCGACGATCCCATCGCGTCACCCGACGCTTCGCGGAGGGTCTTCGAGCGCGTCGCGTCGAAGGACAAGAAATACGAGCTGCTCGACGGGCAGCGTCACGAGATCTGGAACGAGCTCGAGCGCGCGCGCTTCATCGCGCTGGCCGCCGACGAGATCGCCCGCCTGGCGCGCGGCGCGTGACAACTTTCTTTTCGATCAGAGATTGAACGCGCAGGCTCCGCCGTTCGTGCGACGCTCGGCGTGTGGCACTCGAGTTGACGCTTGGCTCGGCCAGGAGGGCGGCGCGCGGCGCGTCGTCCGAGGTCTTTCGCGCGCGGCGCGACGGGCGCGAGGTCGCGATCAAGGTCGCCGCGTCGCGCGAGTTCGACGGCTCGTTGCTCGCGGAGGCGCGCGCGCTCGCCTTCGTCCGTCACGCCTCGCTGCCTCGCGTGAGAGCGGTGGGGCGGGTGACGCGCGGGGCGCACGCAGGTCGGGTCGCGCTCGTCAGCGACTGGATCGATGGCGTCGCGCTCGACCGCGCAGCGCACGCCGACGTCGAGGTGCTGGTGCTGGGGCTCGCGCGCGCGCTCGGACACCTGCACGCGCTCGGACTGGCGCACGGCGACGTCAAGCCCGCGAACGTGCTCTGGACCTCGGGCGGGCCGGTGCTGATCGATCTCGGGATGAGCGGGCCGGCGCGCGACGCCGCGCTCCGGGCCGGGACGCCGCGCTATCTGTCCACGACCGCCCACGAGGAGCACGCGGCGGCGAGAGATCTCTTCGCGCTCGGGCTGGTCGTCGCCGAGCGTGCTTGGCCCGAGGTCGCGCGCTCGAGCGAGCCCCTCCACGCGGCGCGAGCGCATGCGTCGAGCGGCTCGGACTCGCTCTCCGCCGTCGTCGCGGCGCTGGTGTCGGGCGCGGCCGCCGAGCGCCCGACGCCGCGCGCGCTGGAGCGGCTGCTGTCGCGAGGTGTCTGGTTCGATCCGGGCGAGGTGGCGTCGCGGTACCTGCTCGCGCGGCGCGCCGAGCTCTCCCGCGCGAGCCTCGTCGAGCGCGTCGAGGTGGACAGCGACGTCCCCGTCGAGGTTCGCGAGGCGATCGAGCTGCTGGGGGCGGTCTCCTCGATCGAGGGCGCTCGCGTCGACGGCGCGGCGCGTCTCTCACGGCTGGCCCAGCCGGCGCGCGCGCGCTGGCTCGCCTCGCTCGTGGGGCCGTCTGCCGCCGAGTGGCCGCTCGCAGAGCTCGCGCACGTCGACGACGCGACGTTGGTGGCGCGCCTCGAGGAGCTCGCCGCGGCGCGGGCGCCGATCGGGTGGACGTTCGAGGAGGTGCTGTCGGTCTCCCGAGGCGTCACGCCCGCGCCCGCGCGTCGCCCGCCATGGGATCCCGTGCGCGCGGCGTTCGCCCTGTCAGCGCCCCGACCCCAGCCCGCCGAGATCGATGACGTGATGGCGCGCTGGGACGAGGCACCCACGACGCTGAGGGCCGCCGCGGTCGACGCGCTGCGGAGGGCAGGGAGAGCGAGCGACGCGTTGACGCTGGTGGCGAGGGCGCACGAGCCTCCAGTGCTCGGCGCGCTCTCCGAGGCTGCGCGCCGCGCCGGATGTGTCGAGCTCGCGCTGTCGCTGGCCGTGCGCGCCGGAGGGGATCCGCGCGCGCGAGGCGCCGCGCTGCGCGTGCGCGTCGATCGCGGCGAGCGGCTCGAGCCCGCGTCGCTCGAGCCGGTCGTGCCGTCGGTCGCGGAGGCCTTCGCGCTCGGCGCCGTCCGGGACGGAGACCACGCCGCGGCGCGCGCGCTCGCGTCGCGTGGGCTCACCGTGGCGCGGACCGACGAGGACCGCGCGCGCCTGCTCGGCGTGCTCGCGCTCATCGACCACGCCGCGGGGCAGTCCGACGCGTCTCGCGCGGGGTTCATCGAGGCCGCCGCGGTCGCCGCGCGCGCGGGCGCGATCGTCGAGGAGGCGACCTACCTCACCGGCGTCGCGGCCGCCTCGGTCGACGCGGGCGAGACCGCCGCGGGGATCACCGCTGCGCGTCGCGCGGCCGCGCTGTTCGACGCGCTCGAGCGCCCGGTCGAAGCGTCGCGCGCGCTGCTGTGCGAGGCCTCCGCGCTCGCGATCCTCGGCGCGTCACGCGAGGCGCTGAGCGTGTGCCGTGACGCCATCGCGCTCGCGGAGGCGGGGGGTGATCGTCGTGCCGCCGCGCTCGCTCGCGTGACGCTCGCGGACGCGGGAGACCCGAGCGAGCTCGAGCTCGCGTCGCGTGACGCCTCGGGGGAAGACCACCTCCGCGTGGACGCGAGGCGGCTCGCCGCGGGGCTGGCCGTCGACACCACGGCGGCGCGCGCGCAGGCCATGTCCGCGGGTGGCGTGGCGTCGCTCGAGTGGTGGGTCGCGGCGGCGTCGCGAGGTCTCGACGTCGAGCTGCCGACGCTCGAGCGCGCGCTCTCCGCGGGCCCTGTGGCGGCGCGCTTCTTCGCCGCCGCGGCGGGGGCGCGCGTCGCGGTCGACGTGGGCGCGCGCGACGTCTCGCTGCGCCTGGGGCTGCTCGCCCGCGACCTCGGCGCGAGGCTCACCGAGGGCGCGCCGCCCGAGCACCGCGCGAGCTGGCTCGCGCGCGTCGAGCAGCAGGGCGTGTCTGGCCGCGCGGCGGAGGATCCTCTCCGCTCGCAGGGCAAGCTCGCCGAGGCGCTCGCGCTCGTACGTGCGCTCTCGTCGCGAGAGCGGCTCGGGCCGCTGTTCTCGCAGATCCTCGACGCGTTGCTGCTGTGGACGGGCGCGGAGCGCGGGGTGTTCTTCGCGCCCGCGCCCGACGGGAGGTTGGTCGCGCGCGTCTCGCGCAACGTGGCGACGGACGAGCTCCGGCGCGGCGCGCCCGGCGTCTCGAGGTCCGCCGCGGCCCGCGCGATCGCGGAGCGCCGCCCGGTGACCTTCGTCGACACGGGGCGCGCGGGGGACGCGACGGCGAGCGTCCACGCGCTCGGGCTGCTGAGGGTGCTGGCCGTGCCGCTGCTCGCGCGCGGGCGCGTGCTGGGCGTCGTGTACCTCGATGACCGGCTGCGCCCGACGGCGTTCGGTCCGGACGATCTCGCGTGGGTCGAGCTGCTCGCGGGGATCGCGGCGGCCGCGCTCGCCGACGCGTTCGACCAGGTGATGCTGCGGCGCGCGTCTCGCACCGCGGCCCGCGCGAACGCGAGGCTGTCCTCGCTGCTCGCGGAGAGGGACGAGGCGCTGCTCGCCCTCGACGCGCCGCGGCCGAGCGCACCGAGAGCGCGGCGGCACCAGGGGATCATCGGCGCGTCCGAGCCGCTCCTTCGCGCGCTCGAGCTCTGCGATCGCGTCGCCTCGCGCGATCTGCCGGTGCTGATCACGGGTGAGTCGGGCAGCGGCAAGGAATTGTTCGCGCGCGCGATTCACGACGCGAGCCCGCGGCGGCAGTCGCGGTTCGTGTCGGAGAATTGCGCCGCCATCCCCGAGGGGCTGCTCGAGTCCACGCTGTTCGGCCACGTACGCGGCGCCTTCACCGGCGCGGTCGCGCCCCACGCGGGGCTGTTCGCGATCGCCGATCACGGCACGCTGCTGCTCGACGAGATCGGCGAAATGAGCCTCGCGATGCAGGCCAAGCTGCTGCGCGTGCTCGCCGACGGAGAGGTTCGGGCCGTGGGCGCGACCACCGCCCGCCGCGTCGACGTCCGCGTGATCGGCGCGACCCACCGCGACCTCGACGCGCTCGTGCGAGAGGGTAAGTTTCGTGAAGATTTGCTCTATCGCCTCCGCGTGGTCGAGCTGAGGGTCCCCGCGCTGCGCGAGCGCCCCTCCGACGTGCCGCTCTTGGTCGCGCACCTGCTCGAGAAGCACGGGCTCGCGGGCTACAAGCTCACGCGCGCGGCGATGGACCGCCTGTCGAGGGCGCGCTGGCCGGGCAACGTCCGCCAGCTCGAGAACGAGCTGCGACGCGCGAGCGTGCTGTCGGATGGCCTCATCGATCTGCCGCACCTGAGCGCCGAGCTCCTGGGCACCGAGCCCGCTCGAGCGCGGGGGGGCCTGAAAGCGCGCCTCGATTCGCAGGCGCGCGCGCTGGTGATCGACGCGCTCGCGCGGCACCGCAACAGCAAGACCGCGGCCGCCGCCGAGCTCGAGCTCTCGCGCTTCGGCCTCCTGAAGATGATGAAGAGGCTCGGGATCGACGGCTGAGAGGCGTGATACCGTGGCTCCGTGCGCGGTGGTGTTCGTGGTGCAGTCGGTCTCGCCGTGATCGCGGTGGGCGCCATCCTGGTGCTCAGGTCACCCGCGGCGCTCGCGCCGTCGCGCGCTCCCGCCGCTGCGTCCACGACGGCGAGGGCGGCGGCCGCGGGTGTTGGTCGCGTCAGCGCTCCTTCGCCGGGCCGCCCCGCTGGAGCGGCTCGCCCTCGCGGCGCCGCCGTGTTCGAAGCCGCGTGGGGCTCGGGGCCAGGCGAGCTCGGGCGTAGCGCGGCGCGCGAGTCGTCGCCGATGGCGCCGATGAGCTTCGTGCCGGGCGGGGACGGGCGCGCGCTCGTGCTCGACCAGGTCAACCAGCGCGTGCAGGTCATCGAGGCGGGGCGCGCCGCGCGATCGATCCCGCTGCCCAGCGAGTCGTTCGACGATGTCGCGCCGCTGCCCGGCGGCCGCGTCGCCGCGCTCGACCGCCTCGACACCGGGAGCGTCGCCGTCGTCGATGCGACAGGGCGGGTCGAGCGCGAGATCGCCCTCGCGGGTGACGGCATCGCGCGCGGCGGGGACGCGACCTCGCTGCACGCGCGCGCCGACGGGGTGTGGGTCGAGGTGGACCACGATCGCCTGGTGCGCGTGGCCGACGAGCGCGGGCAGCCCGTGACCTCGCGCGAGCTGGTGCCTGGGCGCTTCTCGGCCGACGGGCGCGCGTGGCTCGGCGCGCGCGTCGACGCGGATCGCGCGGTGACGGTGACCTCTACCCCTCGCGACGGGGGCGCCGCGACGAGGGCGCGCGTGGCGTTCCCTCTCCCGGTGCTGTCGATCGCCGCGCTGGAGAGCGACGCCGCGGGGCGCGTGCTCTTGGTCGCGGTGTCGATCGACGAGTCGCCGGAGCCGCCGTTCGACGTGCTCTCCGTCGCCGAGACCCTCGTCGTCCTCGATCGCGCCCTCGGCGAGCTGCGGCGGGTGGCGCTCACGCCCAAATCGATGCCGGAGGAGCAGCTCACGCGGTACCGCGTCGGCCCCGACGGCGCGCTCTACACCCTCGAGCTCGACGAGCGCGGCCCGACCTTGCGGAGGATCGATCCATGAAGAAGACCCACCTGCTCGGGCTGACGCTGGGGCTCGCCGCGCTGTCAATGGCCGGCGACGTGGCGGCGCTGTCGCCTCTCAGCCGCGACGAGATCATCGCGCGGGCGAAGACCGTGGTCGGCTACTCGTACTGGTGGGGCCACGGAAAGTGGCGCACCGACGGCGCGCAGCACGGCTCGTGCTCGGGGAGCTGCCCCGGCTGCTCGCACTCGGGCAGCTATGGCGCCGACTGCTCCGGCTTCGTCGGCAAGGCCTGGCAGGTGCCGTCGCCGAGCCCGGTGACCCAGGAGCAGTCGCCTCACTACACGACGTGGAGCTTCGCGGGCTCGTCGTCGATGTGGAGCCCGATCTCCAAGACCTCGGGCAAGCGCGGCGACGCGTACGTCTACAACTCGGGCGGCAAGGGGCACGTTTTCCTGTTCGAGGGGACGACCAACTGGAGCTACGTGAAGGCGTACGAGTGCAAGGGGTGCTCGTACGGCTGCGTCTACGGCTCGCGCGAGCTGTCGCCGGTCTACGCGGGGCGGCGGCGCGCGGGCGTCACCGACGTCGTCGACACCGACGGCGACGGCGTCCCCGACGACAAGGACAACTGTGACGCTGTCGACAACAAGGATCAGAAGGACACCGACGGCGACAAGAAGGGCGACGTCTGCGACACCGACGACGACGGCGACGGCGTGCTCGACACGAAGGACGTCTGCCCGCTCGTCCCTGACAAGGCTCAGCTCGACACGGACAAGGACAAGAAGGGCGACGCGTGCGACACCGACGACGACGGCGACGGCGTGCCCGACGCGAAGGATGTCTGCCCGCTCGTCGCCGACAAGGCGCAGCAAGACACCGACAAGGACAAGAAGGGCGACGCGTGCGACGACGACGACGACGGCGACGGTGTCCTCGACGCCGTCGACAACTGCCCCGTCGTCGCCAACAAGGACCAGGCCGACTCGGACGGTGACAAGAAGGGAAACGCGTGCGACGCCGACGATGACAGCGACGGCTTCCCCGACGCGACCGACAACTGCGTCAAGGTCGCCAACAAGGACCAGGCCGACTCGGACGGAGACGGGCTGGGCGACGCGTGTGACGACGATGACGACGGGGACGGCTCCCCGGACGCCACTGACAACTGCCCGGCCGCCGCCAACCCGACCCAGGCCGACCGCGACGGGGACGGCGTCGGCGACGCGTGCGAGGACGACCGGGACGGCGACGGCGTCCCAGACGCGACCGACGCCTGCCCTGATTTGAAGGACCCAGGTCAGGAGGACGACGACGGCGACGGCGTGGGCGACGCCTGCGATGACGACCGAGATGGCGACGGCGTGTCCAACGCCAAGGACAACTGCCCCGATCACCCCAACGCCGACCAGGTCGACCGATGCCACAGCGACGGAGACGACGCGCTCGATCCCACGGGCGGAAAGGACCTCGAATTGTCGCTCGAGCCCACAGCGGTCGAAGAGTCGGGAGGCTGTGTGCTGTCATCGCCCGGACCGTCGGAGCAGAGCGGCTTCGGCTTGATCGGGCTCGGCCTGCTGCTGGTGGCTGGCGCGAAGAGGGAGCGTCGGTCGTGAGGCGGGCGCTCGCGGGCTCGGTGGTCGCGATGTCAGTGCTCGTCGCGTGCGGCGGCGAGGGGGTCGACGACGGGGGTGCAGACGAGCCGGTCGGAGAGGTCTCGCTGCCGCTCGCCGCGCACTGCAGCGTCAACGTGGTCGGCAAGGGCACGAAGGACGTCGAGTCCGACTACCTGCCGCACGTCGTGCACTGCGAGAACGGCGGGGCGCCGTTCGAGGCGCTGAAGGCGCAGGCGATCGCCGCGCGCACGTACCTCTATTACAAGCTCAAGAAGGGCACCTCGATCACCGACGGCCAGGGGGACCAGGTCTACTCGTGCGGCAGCGGCCCGACGGCGGCGCAGATCAAGGCCGTCAAGGACACCGCCGGGCAGGTGCTCCAGTATCAGGGCACGACGATCGCTGGGTTCTTCGTGGCGGGCGCGCAGCAGAAGCCGCCGTCTTGCAAGGGGAGCACCGCGGCCGCGACCGAGAAGTATGTGACCTACAACGACGGGCTGACGGGCTCGAAGGTTCATCAGACCTCGCTCGGCTGGATCAGCCCCACCAACAAAGAGAACCGCGGGTGCATGTCGCAGTGGGGCGCGCGTTGCCTCGACTCGGCGGGGCGCACCTCGACCAGTATCCTCAAGTTCTACTACGGGGCCGACATCTCGATCGTCACCGCGACCGGCAGCTGCGTGGGCGGAGACGCGGACGGCGACGGCAAGGGCGACGCGAGCGACAACTGCCCGAGCGTCGCCAACGCCAGCCAGCTCGACACTGACAAGGACAAGAAGGGCGACGCGTGCGACGACGACGACGACGGCGACGGCGACAAGGACTCGGCCGACAACTGCTCGCTCGTGAAGAATCCGGACCAGGCGGACCTCGACAAGGACAAGAAGGGCGACGCCTGCGACGGTGACGACGACGGCGACGGGGTCGCGGACGCCGCAGACAACTGCCCGCGCGCCAGCAACAAATCGCAGCTCGACACGGACAAAGACAAGAAGGGCGACGCGTGCGACGACGACGACGACGGCGACGGCGTCCCCGACGCGACCGACGTCTGCCCCAAGGTGCCCGACGCCGACCAGCTCGACAGCGACAAGGATGAGAAGGGCGACGCGTGCGACGACGACGACGACGGCGACGGCGCGCCCGACGCGACCGACAACTGCCCGACGGTCCCCAACGCCGACCAGCTCGATGACAACGACGACGGGGTTGGCGACGCTTGCCAGGAGGACACGGACGGCGACGGCGAGCCAGATGTCACTGACAATTGTGTCAAGGTCGAGAACCCTGACCAGACCGACGCGGACGGCGACGGCAAGGGTGACGCGTGCGACGCGCCGCCCGAGGCCAAGCCCCCGATCGACGACGACCGCGATCCGGCCGGCGGGCAGGGCGTCGTCGTGACGGTGGTGCCAAATGAGACCGAGGCGTCGGGCGGGTGCGCGGTCGCGCGCGGCCGTGGCGCGTGGGGCGCGCTGTCCTTCGCCGCGCTGGCGTGGCTCGCGGCGCGCCGTCGCCAGAGGGCCTGAGCGTCAGTCGTCCGGCAGCGGCTGCAGCGTGACCTCGAGCGCGACGGGCTCGTCGCCGGCGACGACGACGCGATCCCAGGGGAAATAGCCCGCGCGCTCGACGGAGACGCGGTGGCGCCCCTTCGGGAGCTTGAGCCCGTACCGGGAGACCACCCCGAGATCGCCGACGAAGACGTCGTCGACTGTCACCGTCGCGTCGCGCGGGGCGCCCACCAGCTTGACCTTGCCGGTCGTCGGCTTGGCGCCAGCGCAGCCGACCACGAGCGAGAGGCAGAGGCCGAGGCAGAGCGCGCGGTTCACTCCCACTCGATCGTCGCGGGGGGCTTGGACGAGATGTCGTAGACGACGCGGTTCACGCCGCGCACCTCGTTGATGATCCGGGTCGACAGCGTGGCGAGCAGGTCGTGCGGCAGGCGCGCCCAGTCGGCGGTCATGCCGTCGGTCGACTCGACGGCGCGGACGGCGATGCACTCGTCGTACGTGCGCTCGTCACCCATCACGCCGACGCTGCGCACCGGCAACAGCACCGCGAACACCTGCCAGAGGGACTGGTAGACCCCCGCGCGCCGCACCTCCTCCTGCACGATGGCGTCGGCCTTGCGAAGCACCTCGAGCCGCGCCTCGGTCAGGCCGCCGAGGCACCGCACCGCGAGCCCCGGGCCGGGGAACGGGTGGCGATCCAGCACGTCGGACGGCAACCCCAGCTCGCGACCCAGCGCGCGCACCTCGTCCTTGAACAACTCGCGCAGCGGCTCGACGAGCTTCATGCGCATCCGCTCGGGGAGCCCGCCGACGTTGTGGTGGCTCTTGATGACAGCGCTCGGGCCCTTGAACGACACGCTCTCGATGACGTCGGGGTACAGTGTTCCCTGCACGAGGAAGCGCGCGTTGTCGACTTTGTTGGCTTCTGTCTCGAACACCTCGATGAACACGCGGCCGATGATCTTGCGCTTCTGCTCGGGATCGGTGACGTCGGCGAGCGCGTCGAGGAAGCGCGCGCGCGCGTCGACGTGGACGACCTTCATCTCGAAGCGGCCCGCGAACAGCTTGATGACCTCGTCGGCCTCGCCCTCGCGCAAGAGCCCGTTGTCGACGAAGATGCAAGTCAGCCGAGCGCCGATGGCCCTGTGTACGAGGAACCCGGCGACCGACGAGTCGACGCCGCCGGAGAGGCCGCAGATCACGTCACCGGTGGGGCCCACCTGCTCGCGGATCGCGGCCACGGCCTGCTCGGCGAACGCCGCGCTCGTCCACGTCGGTGAGAGGCCCGCGACGTCGAACAGGAACGCCTCGAGCAGCTCCCTGCCGCGCGGGGTGTGCGCGACCTCGGGGTGGAACTGCAGGCCATAGATCTTCTTCTCGACGTCGGCGACAGCGCAAAATGGCGTGCTCGGCGACGTCGCGAGCGTCTGGAAGCCGGGCGGCATCGCCTCGACGCGGTCGCCGTGGCTCATCCAGACCGTGAGCTTGTCGCCCCTCGCCAGGCGGCCGAAGACGCCGACGGGCTCGTCGATGGTGAGCTCGGCGGCGCCGTACTCGCGCGCGTCGGCGCGAGCGACCGAGCCGCCGCGGGTGTGCGCGAGCAGCTGCACGCCGTAGCAGATGCCGAGGATGGGGACGCCGAGCTCGAACAGGCCAGGGTCGACCTGCGGCGCGCCCTCGGCGTAGACGCTCGAC
Organism: Myxococcota bacterium; assembly: GCA_963169165.1. Taxonomy (GTDB): domain Bacteria; phylum Myxococcota_A; class Polyangia; order Polyangiales; family Polyangiaceae; genus JADLFU01. The sequence continues at coordinate 29,609 of CAUJFL010000070.1, forward strand.
GGACCGCCGGAGAGGATGATCGCCTTCGGCCGTCGAGCGCGCAGCTCGTCGAGCGGGGTGAGGCACGACGCAATCTCGCAATAGACGCGCGCCTCACGCACGCGCCGCGCGATGAGCTGCGTGTACTGCGACCCGAAATCGAGGACGAGGACGAGATCGCTCTTCGTGGTCATGCGCGCCCGGTATCACGGCTTCGTGATCGACGCGACGGCGACGGCTCTCGCGCGTCCTCGAGGCGCGGAGGCGTGTGTTCACAGCGGCTGGAGCTCGTGCGTGCTCGGAGGGTGACCTCGGCCACGCGGCGCAGACAGCGTCCGGGGTGGCTGTCAGACCATCACACGATGCCCGAGCTGCCGCTGGCGCCAGCGCCCCGAACCGCACAGGAGCCGTGCCAAGTGATTCGCCTCTTGCTTGGGAAGGCGCCTCGGGCGTCGAGACCTGGCTGGCCGAGCGCGGAGACCGCGGCGCCCTTCACAGCAGCGGACCGGTCGCGCCCTCCACCGCCGCGACGAGCCCGCCCGACGCGACGAGCTCTCGCACGGCCTCGATGTCGCGGTAGAGGGGCCGATCGTCCTCGTACTCGCGGACGCGCTCGCGCACCTTGGCGACCGCCGCCGCCACGCCGCGCGACGGCGCGAGCGGCCTCCGCTGGTCGACCCCGGCGGCAGCGGTCAACACCTCGATCGCGAGCGCGCGCTCGACGTTCGCGCGCACCATGGTCAGCTTCCGCGCGCTGATGCTCCCCATCGACACGTGGTCCTCCTTGCCGGCCGACGACGGGATGCTGTCGATGCTGGCGGGGTGGCAGAGCACCTTGTTCTCGCTGACCAGCGACGCGCTGGCGACCTGGGCGATCATGAAGCCCGAGTGCAGGCCGCTGTTCTTCGCGAGGAACGGCGTGAGGCCGCTCGACAGCGCCGGGTTCACGAGCTGCTCGACCCGTCGCTCGGAGATGTTGGCGAGCTCTGCGGTGGCCATCGCGGCCAGATCGAGCGCGAGCGCCAGCGGTTGACCATGAAAATTGCCGCCTGACACGAGATCGGCCTGACCATCCGGGCCCACGAACACGAGCGGGTTGTCAGTGACGCTGTTGAGCTCGAGCTCGAGCACCTGGTGGGCCCAGGCGAGCGCGTCGCGGCTGGCGCCGTGCACCTGCGGCATGCATCGGAACGAGTAGGCGTCCTGGACGCGCGCGCAGTCCTTGTGGCTCTCCATGATGGCGCTGTCGGCGAGCAGCGCGCGGAGGTTGACGGCCGTGTCGCGCGCGCCGGGGTGCGGGCGCAGGGCGATCACGCGCTCGTCGAACGGCCGCGCCGAGCCCTTGTTGGCCTCGAGGCTCATGGCGCCGGCGACGTCGGCCACGGTGGCGAGGCGCCTGGCCGCCAGCACCGAGAGCGCGCCCTGCGCCGCCATCATCTGGGTCCCGTTGATGAGTGACAACCCCTCCTTCGCGTGCAGGGAGATCGGCGCGAGGCCCGCCTGACGGAGCGCGACGTCGCCGTCGACGTAGCCCGCGCCAGACAGCGCCTCGCCCTCGCCCGTGAGCACGAGGGCGAGGTGCGCGAGCGGCGCGAGATCGCCCGACGCGCCCACGCTGCCCTGGCCCGGGACGCGCGGCGTGACGCCCGCGTTGAGCATCGCCGCCAGCAGATCGACCAGCTCCTCGCGGACGCCCGACGCGCCGAGCGCGAGGACCGCGGCGCGCAGCAAGATCATCGCGCGCACCTCGGCGCGGGGCAGGTCGGGGCCGACGCCCGACGCGTGGCTGCGCACGAGGTTGTGCTGCAGCGCGCGCACGTCGCGCTCGTCGATGCGCGTCTCCGAGAGGAAGCCGAAGCCCGTGTTGACCCCGTACACGCGCGGCGCGGCGTCGCCCGCGTCGGCGATGCGGTCGATCGCGCGGCGCGCCTCGCGCATCCGCGCGCGCGCGTCGTCCGAGAGACGCGCCGGGCGGTCGCGCAGCGCGACGTCCTCGAGGTCCTGCAGGGTCAGCGGGCGGCCGATTTCGACGGGGGCGGCGGTCATCGGCGCGGGTCTACCACGGGCGGGGGCGGCGCCGCCTGGCAGGGAGCGCTCCCGCGCTCGCCGCGCGAAGAGTTGGCAAAGAGCCAGTCATCGTCGCACGCGCTCGCGCGCGAGCCGCAGGCGCTGCTCGGTCCCTCGCCGCGTCACGGTCACCGTGACGTCCACGCCGAGCGGTCCCGACAGGCGCGCGCGGAGATCCTCGAGGGAGGTGGGCGCGTGGCCGTCGACCGACAGCACCACGTCGTCCTCCTCGACGCCGGCGCGCTCGGCCTCGCTGCCGCGCGCGACGTGTCGGACGAAGAACACGCGGGCGCCGCCGTCGTGGCGCTCGCCGAGCGTGACGGCGACCCCGCCCGCGGTCGCGGCCTCGGCCCCCGCGACGGCCTCGTCGAGCCGGATGCGGACGTCCCGCTGGATCTCGCCGCCCCGCGCGTGGGTCGTCACGCGGCCGCGCCCGTGCTCGGCCGAGTAGGCCTCGAGCGTGACCGGGCCGTCGGCGACGTCGGACAGCACGAACTCTCCGCGCGCGTTGGTGATGGCGACACCAGCCGGCAACGGACCCACGGGCAGGTACGCCGGCGCGGCGTCGACGGCCACGCGGGCGCCCGCGACCGGGTCGCCGCGCGCGTCGACCACCGAGCCTTCGAGCGAGCCCGCCTCCTCGAGCACGAGCCGCGAGAGCTCGTGCTTCGCGTCCCCGTCGGTGCGCGGGATCTCGAGCGTGCGCTCGACGCGGCCGAAGCCGCGCTTCGTGAGCGTCAGCCTGAGCTTGCCGGGGGAGAGATCGCGCAGCTCGTAGCGGCCGGCGTCGTCGGTCTTCGCGCGGCGCGTGCCCACCGCCGACACCGCCACCAGCTCGACCCCGCCGAGCGGCTCGCGCCCGCCGCGCGTCCTCACCTCGCCGACGGCCGCGACGCCGCGGTGGAGCGTCAACGTGAGCTCGCGCGCCGTGAGCTCCGCGGTGGTGAGCTCGGTCGCGAAGCCGGGCAGCGAGGCGGTGAGCCGCGCCTGCAGGCCCACCGCGTCCGGGAGCGCGGCGAGGCCCTCCTTGTCAGTGAAGCGCGTCACGCGGAGCGGTGAGTCGTCCGACAGCGAGACCGCGGTGACCTGCACGCCGTCGAGCGGAAATCCCCGGTCGTCGAGCACGCGCACGCTGGCCGTCTCGCGCGCCTCGGGCAGCGTCAGCACGACCTCGCGCCGCTCGGACTCGCCGAGCTCGAGCGCGCGCGTCAGCGCGACGCGATCGACGGACTCGGGCCGCGCGACCGAGAGGGAGATCTGCGCCGGCACCGCCGCGAACGCGAAGGAGCCGTCGTCGGCGGTCAGCAGCGATCGAACGAGCGAGCCGCGCGTGGCCGCGAGCTCGACTCGCGCTCCCGAGATGCCCCTGCCGCTCGCGTCGACCACGCGCCCCGACAGCGCCGCGCCCGTCCGCAGCGTCACCCTCACGCGCGCCTCGCCGCCCGAGGCGACGTGCGCGACGTCGCTCGTCGCCTCGACGAAGCCAGGGTGCCTCACGATCGCGCGGAGCCTCCCCGGCGGCACGGGCGGGCTCGTGAACCTCCCGTCGCGCCCGCTGATCCACGCGCCGTCGGCCGACGGATCGAGCTCGGGCATCCGCGCGACCTCGCCGCCGCCTGCCGCCGGGATCCCCGGGATCGGGCCGACGGTGACGCCGAGCTCGCCGGCGGGCAACAGCGCGAGCGGGCCGGGCAGCGCCCACGTGAAGTGCGTCGCGCGGAAGCGGGCGCGGCCGGCCGTCTCGTCGACTGGCATGCCGGCGAAATCGACGCCGACGATCTCGATCGACGCGCCTGGCACCGGGATGTCACGATCGTCGTTCACCTCGACGATCAGCCTGCCGCCGCGCACGAGCGGCACCTGCAGCGGCCCGTCGAGCTTCTGCGGGACGAGCAACCCATACGGGACGAAGCCGTCGGCCTCGACGCGGAGGCTCGCGGGGCGGTTCGAGATCGGCCCCAG
>CAUJFL010000071.1 GCA_963169165.1 Myxococcota bacterium
CCCCATCCCCAAGATCGAGGGCTGCGAGCTGAACACCGAGCTGGTCGACCACCCCACGGGCAGCGGGACGGGCCCCTGGTGTGACACGTTCAGGCCGAAGGAGACGCCCAGCGCGCCCGTCACTTGCGTCGATTGGTGCGATGCAGCCGCGTACTGCGCGTGGGCTGGCAAGCGCCTCTGCGGCGCGATCGGCGGAGGGCGAACGGCAGAGAAACTCATCGACGATCCGCTGAGTGACGCCTGGCTTCACGCTTGCACGAACGGCGGCAAGACAAAGTACCCATACGGCGACGCAGAAGACCTGGCGAAGTGCTCCTCCGACGACAAGGCAGCAGCGGACGCATACCCCGCCTGCGCGGGTGAGGAAGCTCCGTTCTCGGAAGTGATGGGCATGGTGGATTCCTTGGGCAACGGACAGGGCGAGTGGGTCGACGTCGAACCGCTCCAGTGGCCCGGGATCCCTCCGGCGCGCTACCTCAGAGGGATGTCGCAGGCATCCTCGGGCTGCTACCGCCGAGCGACCGGGAGCGCCGTCGGCCCCATCCCCGCCAGCTTCCGCTGCTGCGGCGAGTAGGGCACCGCGCGGTTCTCGGCGTAGTCCCAATCGCGCCCCGCGAGCGGCCGGACGCGGTTGGAATCGCGACGTGGAGCCACACGCGCGGGCACCGTCGCCAGTGTCCCGGCCCGGGTCGCCGACGCTCCCCACGCGCCACCGCGCTCGCTGGGACCCGCTCCCCCTCGACACCCTCGACACCACGCCCCCCACCAGCGCCGCGCACGCCTCGCTCCCTTCTCACCACCGCCACCACCGCTCCCCCTCTCCTCCCTCGCCTCGGCGTCTTGGCGGTTGGCCCCCCACACGGGCCACCAACGGGGGAAAGACCAACTATCCCGACGGGGACCCGGTGCCGCTCGACGCCATCGGTCCGCGCGGCAGAGCCCCCGAACAGCGCGCTCAATCGGCGGCGAGCAACAGGCCGACGCGCTCCTTGACCTCGCGCTCCTCGATCGCGGTCCCGTCGGGCGCCTGCGCGCGCGCGCTCGCGTCGCCGATGGTCTGCAGTTTCGTCGGCACGCCGCCCCACAGCAAGCGCTGCATCGCGACGTACGTCGAGGCGCCGCGGTGAAACATGGTGCGACAGTCGCCCTGGAGCTTCGAGTCGGGGCCCTTGTCGGTGGTGATCTTCTTGATCTCGACGGTGCAGGTGTCGAAGATCGCCCACTGATCGGGGAACTGCTTCCAGTCCTTCTGGTGCAGCTTCAGCAGGTCGCCGACCGCGCGATCCTTGCCGCCGAAATTGACCTTCTCGTCGTACAGCGACTGCAGCGCGAGCTCGTCCTTGGCGCGGAGCGCGGCCTCGTAGTCGAGCAGCCGCTTGGTCGCGGCGATCACGAACGCGGCGTTCTTGTTGCCGGTCTTGATCGACACCGCGCGCTCGCAGCACACGCCCGCGCGCGCGGGCGAGCTCTCCGCGCCGCCGACGACGTCCCGGGCGCGGCAGCCCGCGTCGCCGCCTCCTCTCGTCACGAACCGACCGCCGCCGACGCCGCTCGCCGTCCACGTGGCGATCTTCGCGAGGGCAGGATCGGCCTCGCACGCGCGCGCCCACTGCGCGTCGGTGCACAGCGCCTTGCCCGCCGAGGAGCAGCGCTTCATCGCCGCCTCCTGGCTGGCCCCGAGGTCGCCCTTGTCACGGACGATCTCGAACGCCTGGGTGTAGACGTCTCCCGTGAAACCCGCCGGGATCTTGCGCGGCGCGTAGGTCGGCACCTCGACCGCGGCGGCCGACGCAGTCGCGGTCGCCGTCGCGCTCACGGCCGGGGCGGGCGCGACGGTCCCGACCGGCGGCGCGCCGTGTGACTCCTGCGGCTTGGAGCACGCCGCGGCCGCCACCGCCGAGAAGATCAGAGCCGAACCCACCACCCACCTCGTCGTCGCTTGCATGATCTCGGGAGGTTAGACCGACCGCGGGAGAACGCCTACTGGCTCTTTCGGTGCAGCGCGGACTTGCCGCGACGAGGGGGCTCGACGACGATATCGAGCGGGCCCTCGTCCCGGAGCGCCCAGTAGAGCGGCATCGGCAAGAAGGTCGGCCCGACGCGGAAGACCTCCCACCCGAGCAAGAGCGCCTGGCTCCCCTCGTTGACGGCGACGAGCGGCGTGTGCCCGAGCCCGGCGAGATCGCGCCGCAGGTTGCCGGCCGCGCGATAGTCGAGGTAGTGTGTGCCTCTATATTGCCCAGGGAAATCTCCGTGCGCCCGGCGCACACGATAGTGCCCGAAGGTCACCTGGCGACCATCGCCGCGGGTGCGCGGGACGCGCGGCCCGTCGACGCCCCGCTGCTCCATCTTCACGTTCCAGCCGCGCACCTCGCCGCTCTCCTCGTCGCGGACGAACGTCTTTCTGAAGGTGTGCCACAGGAGGCGACGCGCCCAGCCCGGCAGGCTGAGATCGACCCCGAGGTACATGCGCCCGGCGAGGGCGTCGGTGTCGAGCGGGTGCCCGCGCAGCAGCGCGGCGTGCAGCGCCTTGGAGTCCAGCTTCATCAGGTCTTCGAGCGTCAAGGTCATGTGAGCGCGCGCCTCCGGGTGGTGGGAGCAGGTGGAGCTGGGTCCGCGGCGCCGAGCGCGCGGCGGGCGGCGTGCGTGGCGACGGCCATGATCGGGACCTGCGGGTTCACGCCGAGGTTGGACGGAAACACGGACGAGTCCGCGACGAACAGCCCGGCCGCGTCGTGGTGCTGAAAGTCGAGGCCGACCACGCTGTCGGCGCGACGGCGACCCATGCGACACGTGCCGAACATGTGCGTGATGGCGGCCGTGTACGCCGCGGGGCTCGTCGGGCCGCGCGCCTCGAGCTCACGAAGCTCACGGACCGTGGTGACGCGGGGCGCGAAGCCCTTGACGCCTGGTGAGACGTGGTCGGCGCCGGCCGCGAGCATCATCTCACCCATCACGCGCAGGCCACGGCGGTAGCGCGCGACGTCGCGGGCGGTCGGGGTGAACGTGACGACCGGCCTGCCGGCGAGCAGTCGCACGCGGCCCTCGGCCTCGGCGCGCACCGCGGCGCCCCAGTCGAGCTGATGCGCGAGCGCGGCCACCTCGCGCGAGAACGCGCGGCCGACGCCTGGGAGGCGGCTCGCGATCACCGCCAGGCCGAACCCGAGCGCCTCGAACTTGAGCCGCTCGCGCCGCAGGCCGATCACCTCGTGGCCCTGCGTCGCGCCCTCCCACATGCGCACCGGCTCGGGGAAGCGCCCAGCCATCGACACGCCAGGATGACACTGAAAGTGATGGCCCACGGGCCCGCGCGAGAGGCCGCTCTTCATCAGCAGCGCGGGGGACTGCACCGCGCTCGCCGCGACGATGACCGCCCGCCTGGCCCGCGCGGTCACCTGGCCGCCGCCCGCCGCTCGTCCCACGACGCCGGTCGCTCGGCCGCGCTCGACGACCACGCGGGTCACCTCGACCGAGCTGGCGACGACGGCGCCCGCGCGCTCCGCGTCGGCGAGCAGCGTCGCGTCGACCGACTGCTTTCTGCCGCTGGGGCAACCCTGCATGCACCTGCCGAGCCCCTCGCACGCCGAGACGTTGCGGCGGATGGGGCGGTGCTCGAGGCCGAGCGCCTCGGCGCCGCGCGCGAGCAGGAGGTTCTTCGCGCCGGCGATCGCGGGCTCGGTCGGCGCGACGCCGAGGCGCGCGTCGAGCTCGTCGAGCGTGCGCTCGAGCGCGTCGAACGGCAGCGCGTCGGCGAGCGCCGGCTCGGCCGTGACCCACTCGTCGTAGACGTCACGCGGCATCCGCCAGCAGATGGCGCCGTTGATCGGCGAGCTGCCCCCGACCATCTTCCCTTGCACGAACGGCGTGGGCGCGCGGCCGACGACCACCGACGCGCTCATGTCGCGGTACGCCGTGATCATCGAGTCGAACGAAGAGAGCGGGAACTCGCCGGACTCGAACCACCTCCCCTCTTCGAGCACGAGCACCGTCGCGCCGAGCCGCGCGAGCTCTCGCGCGGCCGCCGAGCCTGCGGGGCCGCTGCCCACGACGACGACGTCTGCCGACAGCTCGTGCGACGCCCTGACGTCACGCCCATCGACGCGCTTCACGGGCTCCCCCGGAAGTGCGCCTCGACGCGCCGGTCGGAGAAGTACGCGAGGCTCACCACGAGCTTCAGCACGTCGAGCAGCGGCGCGAGCGCGGCCACGCCCTCGGCGCGGCAGAGCGCGGCGTCGCGCGCGGCGTCGTCGAGCGTCGCGAACGAGCCCCCGTGACCCAGCGCGCGCGGCCACGCCGCGCCGAGCACGAACACCGTCGCGCGCCACCCGAGCCGGAGGTGCGCGGGCGCGGCGGCGTCGAAGCGCGCGAAGAACGCCGCGAGGTCGAGCTCGTCGACGCGCGGCGCGCCCGGCGACGGCCGCGGCAACATCGCGCACAGCAGCGCGTCTCGGTCGCGGCTCGACGCCCTCACCCGCGCGCCGCCTTCTCGAGCGCGCGCTCGACCCGCGTGACGGTGCGGGCGTCGAGCGCCTGCAGCGCCCTCTCGACCGCGGCGGCGAGCCCCTTGCCCCCGCGTCGCAGCGCCTCGAGCACCTCGCGTGTCGCGTGGGCGTTGTCTGCCGGGCGCGCGTACATCGCCTGGGCCAGGATCGGCGACTCGTCGAGCACGCGCGCGAGCGTGTTGAAGACCGCGCGCGCCACGGTGCTGTCGGTGAGCTCGATGAGGGCGCGCGTGAACGCGAGATCGGCCGCCGCGAGGGCCCTCGGCCCCTCTCCGCTCGCCGCGACGAAGCGCGCCGCCGCGTCGCCCAGCTCGCCCGCGCGCGACAGCAGCGCCTCCCGGTGACGCACGAGCAGGCGCGCCGCGAGCGCGCGCCGCAGCTCGAGAAATTCGTCGAGGACCCGCGCCGCCTCGGCCGGTCGCCCCTCGAGCGCCACCAGCCACAGCGGCAAGAGCCCCACGTCGCCGACGACGCGCGGATCCTCGACCCGCAGGCCGCTCCCCTGCCGCGCCACCACGAGCCCCCGCGTCTCGAGCCTCGCGACGACCCGCTGGATCGTCGCCGGGTTGACGTCGTGGGCCGCCGCGAGCTCGCGCACCGTCGGCAGGCGGCTGCCCGGCGCGTAGCGCCCGCGCAGGATGTCGAGCGACAGCGCGCGCTCGATGGCCTCGGTGGAGACGTCAGGTCGCACCTCGACGTGTATAGGTCCATTGTATCACACAGTCAAGCGATACGGCTCAGGCCTCGCCCGCGGCGGCGGGCCCTCGGCGTAGGTCTCGAGGGCTCGGGCGGCCGAAGGGACGCGAGGAGCTCGCCCGTGGAGACGAAGGGCCCCGCGACGCGCGCTCAGCCGTCGCAGCGCTCCCGCACCTCGTCCCTCGCCTCCTCCTCGGTGGAGCAGCCCACCCAGCGCTTGCCGTTCTTGAAGACCACCCACCTGCCCGACGCGAGGAGCGAGTCGTCAAGATAGATTTCCCAGGTGTTACCCCAGCGATCCTGACGCCCGTGCACGAACCTGTGTGCCATGGTTCACCTCCGCTGCGCGACGGCGCGCGATTCGACCTTCTGCTCTTCGGACGTGAGCGCGGCTCGCCTCGAGGACGCCATCGCGGCGCCGACCAGCAATCCTCGTGCCTCGGCGACAGCGCGCGACTAGCGCTAGGACGGGGGCGCAGAGCGCTCGGCCGGGCGTCCGGCGGACGTCCGCGAACAGTGGTGCTCGGCTCGCTCGGCCGGCGCGACGCGGGCGGCTCGCCTCGATGACGCGGGACGCTTCGGAGACGACGCGCCGCGCGGATCGCCGGCCGCCCGAGGGTGCCGTCGTGATATTGGGGGCCTCATGTCGCTGCTCGATCGCGTCCTCGGGATCCCGTTCGTGTACAACAGGGTCCGCCCGCTGCTCCTCGGCGGGATCGATCTGAGCCCGGCGTACGAGCTCCTCCGCGCCTCCCCCCGCGACGTGCTGCTGGACGTGGGCTGCGGCACAGGCGACGCGCTGAACTACGTGAAGGCGTTCGAGCGCTACGTCGGGTTCGACACCGACGCGCGCGCGATCGACTTCGCGAACAAGAAGTGGTCCCGGGCGAACGTGGAGTTCAACTGTCGGCTGCTAGACGCCGCCGATGTCCGCGCCATCGCGCCGACCTGCATCGCGCTCATCGGGCTGTTGCACCACCTGACCGACGACCAGGCGATCGAGCTGATGAAGATCGTGCAGGCGTCGCCGACCGCGCGATCCATCGTCACCCTCGACGTCGTGTACCTCCCCGACGCACCCCTGAACAACGTCCTCGCGAGCCTCGATCGCGGCCGCTACTGCAGGCAGCCGCGCGGCTACGAGTGGCTCGCAGAGGAGGGCGGGCTCACCGTCGACAAGAGCCTGACCATCCCCTCGGCGCCCGGCAGGGAGCACGTGAGGTACTTCGTGATGCAGCTGTCGCCGCCGCGCGCCCACTGAAGGTTCGCGTGTCCCACGGCGGGAACGGCCTCGAGCCTGAGCGACCACAACCAACCTAACTTGGCACGCTCGCCGGACAGCTCGACGATGTCGTCCTCTCCGTCGCCGCCCACCACCACACGCAACACCGCTCCACCGCACGCGCGCCGCAGGATCTCGGGCGGGTTGACCGGGCGGCCGCAGCGCGCGGCGGGCATGCGCGCCTCGAAGGAGCCCGCGACCAGCTCCTCCGCGAAGCCCACGGCCAGCGCGCGCGCAGACTCTGGATCGCCGACGACAGCCTTCGCTTGCTGGGCCTCGTACACGCGCGAGAACAACCCGGGACCGCGCAGGGTCAGGCGCTCGACGCCGCCGGCCGCGAGCGAGACCACCACGTCGACGACGAGCGCGCGCTCGTCGAGCCCTCCTCCGGCGACCGGGATCGCGAACGGGACGCTGGCGAAGCGCGCGCAGCGGAGATCGTCGCAGCGTCCGGGGTTCGGCGCGTCACGCAGCACCCCGAGCACGTCCTTCGGCTGTTGCCAGAGCGGCGCGCCCCACGCGTCGCTGGCGGCGGCGCCCGCGAGGAACGTGGTCACCAGCTCGACCGCCTGCTTGCGGGAGGCCTCGGCGCGCGCGAGGCGGCGTTCCATGCTCCACGCGGCGCGCAGCTGACCCGTGCGTGACAGCTCCTCCTCGCGCTTCTTGTAGTCGGCGCGCAGGAGGCTCGCCTCGGCCGCGTGCGGGCCGCGCGGGAGCACGAGCAGGTACCAGTCGAGCCCGTCGACTCGCCCGCGCTTCTGCGCGTAGAAGCGCGCCTCCTCCAGCTCGAACCGTCGACGCACGTCGGCCGCGAAGCGACCGGTCGGGTAGGCCTCGAGGTAGCGCGTCGCCGCGACGAGCCGGTCCTCGATCGTGTACGACGCGCGCGTGCGCCTGTAGGCGTCGGTCTCCGCAGGAGACGCGAGCACGCGCGCGGCGCCGCCACAGCCGAGCGAGCTGGCGACGGCGAGCGACAGGCAAGCGAGGCGCGCGCTCATGGCACCGGGCAGAACAGGCACTCGCCGGGGCGAGGGCGGTCGAGCAGCGGCACCGTCGCCCCGCCCTCCCCGTCGCTCACATACGCTTCGTACTCGCCGCACGTTGCCTGCAGCAGGCGACGCAGGCACACCTCGCCGTCGTGCGCGAGCGGCGCGCAGCCCTCGGGGAGCGCGGTCGGCGTGGGGCTCTTCGGCGCGCACGCGTCGAGGCAGGTCGACGTCGACAGCTCGCAGGCGCGGCACCGCTTGCAGTCGGTCGCCGCGAGCGTCGCGAGGAACACGCGCTGATCCAGCTCTTCGGCGGGCTGCCCGCACCCGCCGATGTCGCCCGGCGTCGGGGCGAGCGCCAGCAGCGAGAGCGCCGCGACGCCGAGCACGCGCGCGCGAGAGGGGCCGGTCACGGCAGCACCTCCCAGTCGAGGGCGACGCCCGCCTGCACCCACGCGAGCGGCACGAACGTCGCCGACACCTCGCGCGTCGCCGCGCCATAGAACCCGCTCACCCCCGCCTCGAGCGTGACCCCCAGCGCGCCGGTGAAGAGGTACGCGCCGCCGAGGGACAGCTCGCCGCCGACGTTCGGGTTGGGGCCCGTGACGTACGGCGCGCCCACGCGAGCCCACGCCTCGAGCGCGGGCGTCCACCTCCGCAGCAGCACGTACGACGGCACCACGACCGACTGCGTGATCCCCGAGAGCGCGAACGCGACGCGCAGCGAGCCGCCGTGCTCGAAGCCCGAGAGGCGACCGTGCGTCAGCAGCGCGCCGAGATCCGCGTAGGGCGCCGCGAGCGACAACGACTCGGGGGTCGCGCCCAGCTGTCGCTCGAGCCTGTAAGGATTGTTGAAACGGACGGCCTGGCCCATCGCCGCCGTCGCGACGGCGTGGAGGTGCGCGCCGCGCGGGGGCGCCTCGGCGGCCGCGGCCGCGACTGGCGCCGACAGCAGCGCGACGGTGAGCCGGACGCGCGGGCTCACCCGGTCCCTCCGAGGACCTTCTTCGCGAGCGCGCTGATGCCGTAGCGTGAGAGCTCCGCTTCGCGAACGAAGCGCACCTCCTCGTAGACGTCGGGGTAGCTCGCCCCGGCGCGCGGACCGCCAGAGACGACCGACACGTGCATCGTCCGGTGGGTCAAGACGTGCGTGACGGCGAAGCGCGCGCGCGGGCGCGAGACGAGGCGCGAAGACAGCTCGAGCGCGGCGTCCGCGTCGCCCGCCTCGACCGTCGGAGGCTCCCACATGCCGCCGAACAGCGCGTCGGCGCGGCGACGACCGAGCAGCACCATCCCGCGCTGTCGGACGACGATCGCGCTCGCGAACACGCGCTTCGGCGCGCGCCTCGGCGCGACGCGCGGCAGCTCGAGCTCTAGCCCGCGGCGACGCGCCAGACACTCGGCGCCGAGGGGGCACTCGTCGCACCTCGGGCTGGTCGGCGTGCACACCGTCGCGCCGAGCTCCATCAGCGCCTCGTTGAACGCGCCGGGAGCGCGCGCGGGCACGAGCGCGTCGGCGCGCGCCCACAGCTCGCGCTTGCCGGCGCCGCTGGCTGGATCGACGTCGAGCGCGTGGAGACGGCAGAGCACGCGCGCGACGTTGCCGTCGACCAGCGGCGCGCGGACGCCGAAGGCGACGCTGGCGATGGCGCCCGCCGTGTAGGGGCCGACGCCGGGGATCCGCCTGAGCGCGTCGGGCGACGCCGGCAGCTCGCCGCCCAGCTCTCGAACGACGAAGCGCGCGCCCTCGTGCAGCGCGCGGGCGCGACGGTAGTAGCCGAGCCCGCTCCACGCCGCGAGGACGTCGCCCGCTGGGGCCGCCGCGAGCGCGGCCACGTCGGGGAAGCGCGCGACGAACCGCGGAAAATACTCGGTCACCGTCGCGACCCGCGTCTGCTGCAGCATCACCTCGCTGACCCACACGCGGTACGGCGTGCGGTCCTTGCGGAATGGCAGCTCGCGCGCGCGCGAGGCGAACCACGGCGCGAGGCGCTCTGCGATCGTCGGCATCTGGCGGACGCGAGCGTCGTCGCGCCCCGCGAGGTCGGCAACCACAAAGCGTCGGCTCAGCGCCCCTTGAAGACGGCCTTGCGCTTCTCGGCGAACGCGCGCGGACCCTCCTTCGCGTCGTCGGTCGCGAGGATCGGCCAGCCTATCTCGAGCTCCTTCGCGAGCGCCTGGTCCTCGGGCAGCCCCTCGGTTTCCTGCACGCTCCGCTTGATCGCCTGCACCGCGAGCGGGCCGTTCTCGGCGATCTGCTCGGCTACCTTCTCGGCCTCGGCGAGCGCCTGGCCGTCGTCGACCACGCGTCCGATGAGGCCGTAGGACAGGGCCTCGTCGGCGGTGATGTGCCGCCCGGTCAGCAGCAGGTCCATCGCGATCGTGTAGGGGATCTGTCGACGCAGCCGCACCGTCGAGCCGCCGAGCGGGAACAGCCCGCGCCGCGCCTCCGCCACGCCGAGCTTCGCGCCGCGGCCCGCGATGCGGATGTCGGTCGTCTGCAGGATCTCGGTGCCGCCCGCGACCGCGGTCCCCTCGACCGCGGCGATGAGCGGCTTCTTCAGGCGGTGCCCGCGCAGCAGCGCCTTCCACGCGATGCCGTGATCGGCCTTCAGCCTGCGGGTGAACTCGTCGTCGGGAGGATTGTGCATCTCCTTCAGATCGGCGCCCGCGCAGAAGTGGCCGCCCGCGCCGGTCAGGATCGCGACGCGCACGTCCGCGTCGCCGTCGACGAGGTCCCACGCGTCGGCGAGGCGCGCCAGCATCTGGTTGCCGAAGGCGTTGCGCGCCGCGGGGCGGTTCAGCGTGATCGTGACGACGTGGCCGCGCTTGTCGACGAGGACGTGAGGGTCGGACATGGGGCTCGTAGAACATGTTTCAGTCACGCTCGCAAGGGCGCTTGCGGGCACATTTGAAACATGTTCTAGTCGCTCGCATGAATGAGCTGACCACCTACCCGCGCGGCTGGTTCGTCGTCTGTTTCTCGGCCGATCTCCCGAAGAAGGGCGTGCTCTCGCTCGAGTACTTCGGCCAGCACCTCGTCGCGTTCCGCGGCGAGGACGGCGTCGCGCGCGTGCTCGAGGGCTACTGCGCGCACATGGGCGCGAGCCTGTCGCAGGGCGCGGTCGTCGGCGACGACATCGAGTGCCCGTTCCACGGCTGGAGGTTCTGCGGCAGCGGCGAGTGCGTCTCCATCCCCTACTCGCCCAAGATCCCTCCGCGCGCCCGCCAGCGCGCCTTCACCGTCGTCGAGCGGAACGGCGTCGTGATGATTTGGCACGACGAGCTGGGGCGCGCGCCCGACTTCGACATCCCCGCGATCCCCGAGTTCGGCAGCGACGAGTGGCTGCCGTGGCAGGTGAGCCAGTACACCATCAAGACCCACCCTCGCGAGATCGTCGACAACCTCGCCGACAAGGCGCACTTCCCCTTCGTACACAAGACGGCGATCGATGACTTCGCGTTCGAGGTCGACGGGATCCGCGCGACCCAGCGGGTGAAGGGGCGCGCGGCGCTCGCCAACGGCGGGGTCGACGACTTCGCCTCCCAGACGACCTACCACGGCCCCGGCTACCTCTTGATGCGCATGGACGGCGTCCTCTCCAACTACATGCTCCTCGCGCACACACCCATCGAGGAGAACCTCCTGCACCTGCGGATGGCGGTGATGCTGAAGATCGTCGGCTCCAAATCGCAGACCGAGGGCTACGTCTCCCTCTACCTCGACAACCTCAAGCAGGGCTTCGAGGACGACATGAAGCTGTGGGAGAAGAAGATCTACAGGGATCCACCGCTGCTCTGCGAGGGAGACGGGCCCATCGGGCACCTGCGCCGCTGGTACAAGCAGTTCTACGCGCGCCCCACCGAAGGAGCGGCGACGTGAGCCCCGAGGCGCTGATCGAGCGGGCGCGCGCGCTGCGCCCCGCGCTGCGCGAGCGTGCGGCCCGCACCCAGCAGGCGCGGATGGTGCTGCCCGAGACCATCCAGGATTTTCAGGACGCCGGGTTCTTCAGGATGCTGCAGCCCGCGCGCTGGGGCGGCCTCGAGGTCGATCCGCAGGTGTTCTTCCAGGTGCAGTGGACCATCGCCGAGGCCTGCCCGTCGAGCGCGTGGGTGCTCGGCGTGGTCGGGGTCCACGCGTGGCAGGTCGCCGTGTTCCCTCTCGAGGCGCAAGAAGAGGTGTGGGGCGCCGATCGCGCGTCCCTGGTGTCGTCCTCGTACGCGCCCACCGGCAAGATCGAGCGCGTCGAGGGCGGCTACCGCGTGAGCGGGCGGTGGAGCTTCTCGAGCGGCTGTGATCACTGCCAGTGGGTGTTCCTCGGGGGGTTCGCGCCCGTGGCGGCCGGCGAGCGCCCGGACATGCGCACGTTCCTCCTGCCGCGCCGCGACTACCGCATCGATGACAACTGGCACACGATGGGTCTCTCGGGCACCGGCTCGAAGGACATCGTCGTCGACGGCGCGTTCGTGCCCGAGCACCGCACGCACCGGCTGATCGACGGCTTCAAGCGTGACAACCCGGGCAACGCACACAACCCGGCGCCGCTGTACCGCCTGCCGTTCGGCCTCGTGTTCGTCCGCAGCGTCTCCACCACCGCGATCGGCATCGCGCAGGGCGCGCTCGACGCGTACCGGGAGATCGCGGCGAAGCGCGTCGCCGCCGGCGACGGTCAGAAGGTCGCCGAGGATCCGACCGCGCAGCTGGTCGCGGCCGAGGCCGAGGCCGCGATCGACGAGTGCAAGACGGTGCTGCTGCGCGACTTCGACGAGCTGATGGCCGGGGTGCGCGCGGGGGCCGACCTCCCCGTCGAGCGGCGGATCAAGCTGCGCTACGACTCGGCCCGCGTCGTCACGCGATGCATGCAGGCGGTCGACGGGCTCTTCACCGCCAGCGGCGGCCGCGCGATCTTCCTCGACAGCCCGCTGCTCCGCTACTTCCTCGACGTCCACGCGGCGCGCGCGCACTACGCCAACAACCCTGACAAGCCAGCGCGCAACTTCGGCGGCGTGCTGCTTTCTCAGAAGAACACGGACTTCTTCCTGTGAGCCCCGCGGTCGCGCAGCTCGGCTACCTCGGCTTCGAGGTGAAATCCCTGGAGGCCTGGGAGCGCTTCGCCGTCGGGGTGCTGGGGCTCGGTGTCTCGCGCCGTGGGCCCGGTGAGCTGGCCTTCCGCCTCGACGGCCACGCGCACCGACTGTTCGTCTCCGAGGGCCCCGCGGATGACCTCTCGTTCCTCGGGTGGGAGCTCGACTCCGACGCCCACCTCGACGCGCTCACCGCGCGCCTCCGCGAGCGGGGAGTGGAGGTCACCGACGGAGACCGGGCGCTGTGCGAGGCCCGCGCGGTGCGGAGGCTCGTGAGGTTCGTCGATCCCGCGGGCAACCCGACCGAGCTGTACGTCGACCCGGCCCTCGCGACCGACCCGTTTCGCTCCGAGCTCGTCCGGGGCGGCTTCGTCGCGGACGGCGTGGGCCTGGGGCATCTGGTGCTGTCGACGCGCAGCCAGGCCGAGAGCCGCGCGTTCTACGAGGAGGTGCTCGGGTTTCGCCTCTCCGACCGCATCGTCACCGAGGTCTATGGGTTTCATGTCGACATCGTCTTCATGCACACCAACGGCCGTCACCACTCGGTCGCGTTCGGTGATCAGCAGAAGAAGCGCCTCCACCACTTCATGCTCGAGGCGCGCTCGATCGACGACGTCGGCCTCGCGCTCGACCGGACCCGGGCGGCGGGCCTCAAGATCATGCAGACGCTGGGGCGGCACCCCAACGACAGGATGCTCTCGTTCTACGCGAAGACGCCGTCGGGCTTTCAGTTCGAGCTCGGCTGGGGCGGTCGGACAGTCGACGACGCGACCCACGACGCCTCCGTCACCTACCACCAGATCAGCGAGTGGGGCCACCACCCGCCCGAATTCGTCAACCCACCAAAGAAGGAGGAGCGTCGATGACCGAGCGCGCGGTACCGGAGGGCAAGTACGTCGACGTCGGCGACGGCCTCCAGATCCACTACCACGAGGCCGGAGAGGGCCCCGTCGTGCTGTTCCTCCACGGCAGCGGCCCAGGCGCCAGCGGCTGGTCCAACTTTCGACGCAACTACCCCTTCCTCGCCGAGCGAGGGTTTCGAACAGTGGTGCCCGACACGCTCGGGTACGGCTACTCGTCGAAGCCCGACGATCGTGACTACCACCTCGATTTCCTCGTCGACAAGCTCGGGGTCTTCCTCGAGGCGCTGGGCGTCGAGCGGGCGAGCGTCATCGGCAACTCGCACGGCGGCGCGCTGTCGATCGGCCTCGCGCTCGCGCGGCCTCGGCTCGTCGAGCGGCTGGTCCTGATGGCCCCCGGCGGCCTCGAGGAGCGGGAGACCTACATGAAGATGGAGGGCATCGTCACCATGATGAAGGTCTTCCTCGCGAAGGACGGCATCACCCGCGACTCGATGCGCCGCGTGTTCGGTCTGCAGCTGTACGACCCCGCGCAGATCACCGACGAGATCATCGAGGAGCGCTTCCAGATCTCGCAGCTGCAGCCGAAGCGCGTGCTCACCAGCATGGTCGTGCCCCACCTCGCGCCGCGCCTCGGCGAGCTCGCGTGCCCCGTGCTGGGCTTCTGGGGGATGGATGACAAGTTCTGCCCGCCGACGGGCGCGGTGTCGATCGCGTCGCGCTGCCCAGACGCCAAGGTGCACCTCATCTCTCGCTGTGGTCACTGGGTGATGGTCGAGCACGAGGCGTACTTCAACCGGATGACCCTCGATTTCCTCCGCGGCGGGCAGGCGTGATCGACCACGACGCGCTCGGTGACGAGCTGTTCCTCGCCCTCCGTCGAAGACAGTGCGTGGCGCCGCTGACCGGCCGCGTGCCGGGCGTGACCGTCGACGACGCCTACGCGATCTCGTCGAGGATCCTCGCGCGGAGGCTGGCCGAGGGCGAGGCGGTGGTCGGCAAGAAGATCGGCGTCACCAGCCTCGCGGTGCAGTCGATGCTCGGCGTCTATCAGCCCGACTTCGGCTATCTCACCTCGGCGATGCAGGTGCACGGCGACGAGATCTCGGTGTCGAGCTCGCTCATCCAGCCGCGCGCGGAGGGAGAGATCGCGTTCGTGCTCGGGCGCGACCTCGTGGGCCCCGGCGTGACGCCCGAGCAGGCGCTGGCGGCGGTCGACCACGCCCGCGTGTGCTTCGAGATCGTCGACTCGCGCATCACCGACTGGAAGATCAAGATCGAGGACACGGTCGCGGACAACGCGTCGTCAGGCCTGTTCGTGCTGGGGTCCCAGCCGATCGATGTGCGAGGGTTCGATTTCTACACTTGCGGGATGGTGGTCGAGAAGAACGGCAAGATCCTCTCGACCGGCGCCGGCGCCGCGGCCCTCGGCTCGCCCCTCGTCTGTGTCGCGTGGCTCGCCAACACGCTGGGCGCCTACGGCGTGCCGCTCTCGGCCGGCGAGATCGTGCTGTCGGGTTCGCTGGTCCCCCTTGAAAGGGTCGAGGCCGGGGACCACATGAAGGTCACGCTCGCGGGCGGGGGATCACTGTCAGTGAGGTTCACGTGAAGAAGGTCAAGGCAGCCATCATCGGGTCCGGCAACATCGGCACCGATCTGTTGTTCAAGGCGCGACGCAGCGAGTGGATCGACCCCGTCTGGCTGGTCGGCATCGACGAGGCGTCCGACGGGCTCGCGCGCGCGCGGCAGCTCGGCGTGAAGGTGACCCACGCCGGGGTCGACGGCCTCTTGCCGCACGTCGACGGCGACGGGGTGCGCATCGCGTTCGACGCCACGAGCGCCTACGTCCACGCCGAGAACGCCCGCAAATTGCAGGCGAAGGGCGTGCGGATGATCGATCTGACCCCGGCGGCCATCGGCCCCTACTGCATCCCTCCGGTCAACCTGCAGGCGCACTACGACTCGCGCGAGATGAACCTGAACATGGTGAGCTGCGGCGGCCAGGCCACGGTGCCGATGGTCTACGCGGTCAGCCGCGTGCAAGAGGTCGAGTACGGCGAGATCGTCGCGACGGTGGCGTCGCGCTCCGTGGGTCCGGGCACCCGCAAGAACATCGACGAGTTCACCCGCACGACCGCGGCGGCCGTCGAGAAGGTCGGCGGGGCGAGGCGCGGCAAGGCCATCATCATCATCAACCCGGCCGAGCCGCCGCTCATCATGCGCGACACCATCCACTGCCGCACCACAGAGGCGCCGAGGCAGGCCGAGATCGAGGAGTCGGTGCGCCGGATGATCACCGAGGTGCAGCGCTACGTCCCCGGCTACAAGCTGAAGAATGGGCCCGTGTTCGACGGGCACAGGGTCACCACCTTCGTCGAGGTCGAGGGGCTCGGAGACTATCTCCCCAAGTACGCTGGCAACCTCGACATCATGACTGCCGCCGCGCTGCGCACGGCCGAGATGTTCGCCGAGCGGATGGTGAAGGAGGGCCGGTCGTGAGCGCCATCACTGGCAAGGAGGTCGTGCTCCACGACATGACGCTGCGCGACGGGATGCACCCGAAGCGCCACCAGATGACGCTCGAGCAGATGGTGTCGGTCGCGACCGGGCTCGACGAGGCGGGCGTGCCGCTCATCGAGGTCACGCACGGCGACGGGATGGGCGGCGCGTCGGTCAACTATGGCTTTCCGCTGCACAGCGACGAGGAGTACCTCCGCGCGGTCGTCCCGAGGTTGAAGCGCTCCAGGGTGTCCGCGCTGCTCCTGCCGGGGATCGGCACGGTCGACGATCTGGCGCTCGCGGTCGACTGCGGGGTCTCGACGGTCCGCGTCGCCACGCACTGCACGGAGGCCGACGTCTCCGAGCAGCACATCGCGAGCGCGAGGAAGCGCGGCCTCGACACCGTCGGCTTCTTGATGATGGCGCACATGACGCCGCCCGAGGCGCTCGCGACCCAGGCGAAGCTGATGGAATCGTACGGCGCCAACTGCGTCTACATCACCGACTCGGCCGGCTACATGCTCCCCGACGACGTCGAGGTGAGGATCGACGCCGTGCGCGCGGCGCTCCGCCCCGAGACGGAGATCGGCTTCCACGGTCATCACAACCTGGCCATGGGCATCGCCAACTCCCTGCGGGCCATCGAGCGCGGCGCGCGGCGCATCGACGGCTCGGCCGCGGGCCTGGGCGCCGGGGCTGGCAACACCCCGCTCGAGGTCCTGGTCGCGGTGCTCGAGCGGATGGGCGCGAGCCACGGCGTCGATCTCAACAGGATCATGGACGTCGCGGAGGACCTCGTCGTCCCCATGATGGACCACCCCGTGCGCATCGACCGGGACGCGCTCGTGCTCGGGTACGCCGGCGTCTACTCGTCGTTCCTGCTGTTCGCCAAGCGGGCGAGCGAGCGCTACGGGGTGTCGTCGCGCGACATCCTGGTCGAGATGGGTCGGCAGAAGACCGTCGGCGGCCAGGAGGACATGATCGAGGACGTCGCGCTCGATCTCGCGCGGCGGGCGCGCGGCGCGTGAGCGAGCTCGACGGGTTCCGCGCCGAGTGGCGCGCCTGGCTCGAGCGGGCGTGCCCCTCGTCGATGCGCACGCCGCCGCGGGACGACGAGGAGGTGTGGGGAGGCCGCCGCGGCGTGTTCCCAAATGATGACGCGCGGCGGTGGCTCGAGGCCGCCAACACGCGCGGGCTGAACGCGCCCACGTGGCCGACAGAGTACGGGGGCGGCGGGCTGACCCGCGAGGAGGCCGCCGTCGTCGCCGAGGAGATGCGCGCGCTCGGCTGCCGCCCTCCGCTGCGCAGCCTCGGCATCTGGATGCTCGGCCCGGTGCTCCTGAAGTACGGCACCGAGGAGCAGCGACGCCAGTACTTGCCGGGGATCATCCGCGGCGAGACGCGCTGGTGTCAGGGCTACAGCGAACCAGGC
>CAUJFL010000072.1 GCA_963169165.1 Myxococcota bacterium
ACGCCATCCGCCGCGTGCTCGCGGAGCGCGAGCGGGCGCTGGTCATCCCGGTGCTCGTGGCGCACGACGAGCGCTTCCAGGTGAAGCTGATCGGCGACGGCATCGCCAGCCTCGGCAAGGACAAGGAGCGCGTCGTGTACCGGCCCGACTCGATCCTCCCCGACGACGACCTCGACGGCTGGATCAAGCAGGTCACGCGCGAGTACGTGGGCAAGCTCACCTCGCCCGACGCGAAGGCGAGCGTGTCGCTGCGATGAGGTGGCCCACGGCGCGCGAGCTGCGCCGCCTCAACCTCGTCACGCACCGGGACCTCGGGTACTTCGTCTCTGCGCTGACGGTCGCCTACTGTCTCTCCGGGGTCGCGCTCAACCACGTCGATCTGTGGAACCCCGACTTCGTGATTCACAAGCGCGAGGTGAGCGTCCCGACGCGCGCCTCGGTCGACGGGCTGACCCGCGCCGAGCTGGAGGGCTTCGACGCCCTGGTCGGCGAGGCCCGCCATCGGCTGGTCGACTACCCGACCCGCAACCAGCTCAAGCTCTACTACGAGCAGGCGACGCTCCACGTCAACCTGGCCGACGGCAAGGCGAGCTACGAGCGGATCTCGCGGCGGCCGCTCTTCTATAGCGTCAACGTCCTGCACCGGAACAGCTTCAAGCCGTGGCGCTGGTTCGCCGATGTCTTCGCGGTGCTGCTCGCCGCGGTGGGGGTGACGGGGCTGTTCGTGCTTCGCGGAAAGACTGGCCTCGGGGGGAGAGGGAAATGGCTGATGCTGGCCGGGGCCGGACCGCCAGTCGTCGCCTTGTTGTTGCACGGTTGAGGTTCGTCCGGCTCGGCTCAGTCGCCTCCGTGAGCGCAGGGCACGTCGTCGAGGTCATCCGTCCGTCCTGCGCGACGCCTTGCGCGCCAGCGTGTTGCGCCCGACACCCAGGCGCCTCGCCGCCTCGCTCGCGTTGCCCCCGGCCGCGCCGAGGACGGCTTCACAGTATCTTCGTCCGGCCTCCTCGAGCGACAGCCCGAGCGGCAACGTCACCCCGTCGGTCGGCCGCTCGGACGCCGGGGCAGGCAGCAGGCCGAGGTGCTCGGGCCACACGGCGCCGTCGCACAGCACGACCGCGCGCTCGATCGCGTGCTCGAGCTCGCGGACGTTGCCCGGCCAGCGATGCGCGGCCATCGCGGCGAGGCAGGCCTCGCCGAGCGTGACGCCCTCGCGTCGATGCCGTCGCGCGTAGACGCCGAGAAAATGCCGCGCGAGCGCGGTGATCTCGGCCGGGCCGCGCGCGCGGAGCGGCGGCAGCTCGAGCTCGACCACGCGCAGTCGATAGAACAGATCCTCGCGGAAGCGCCCGGCGCGCACCTCGCGCGCGAGGTCGCGGTGCGTCGCCGTGATCACGCGGACGTCGACGTCGACGGGATCGCGCCCGCCGACCCGCTCGAAGCGGCGCTCCTGCAGCACGCGCAGCAGCTTGGCCTGCGCGGCCGGAGGCAGCTCGCCGACCTCGTCGAGGAACAGCGTGCCCTGGTGCGCGCCCTCGATCTTTCCTGTGGCCCTGCGATCGGCGCCGGTGAACGCGCCGCGCTCGTGACCGAACAATTCGCTCTCGACGAGCGCCTCGGGCAGCGTCGTGCAGTCGACGGTGACGAACGGCCCGGCGGCGCGCGGCCCGTTGGCGGCGATGGCGCGCGCCACGAGGCCCTTGCCGGTCCCGGTCTCGCCGGTGAGCAGCACGGTCGCGTCGGTCGGGGACACGCGCTTCAACACGTCGTAGACGGCGCGCATCGCCGGTGAATCTCCGACGATGTGGTTGTAGGGCCCGCGCACCCAGACCCCGCGCGGCGCGCCGTCGCTGCGGAGGCTCGTCCACTCGAACGCCATCGCGATCTGCGACGCGAGCGTCGTCAAGAACGCCTCGTCGTCGGGGCCGAAGGTGCCCTCGCGCTTGTTGACCGCCTGCACGACGCCGCGCGTGGCTCGGCGCGCGTCGCGCATCGGCACCGCGAGCAGGCTGCGGGTCCGGAAGCCGGTGCGCTCGTCGACGCCCGCGAAGAAGCGCGCGTCGCGCGTCACGTCGTCGACGCGGATGGCCTCGCCGCTCGTCGCGACGGCGCCCGCGATGCCCTGCCCCGGCGGCACGCGGATCTCCGGGAGCTCGGTGAGCTCGGCGATGCGCGAGCGCAGCTCTCCGCTCGCCGCGTCGACCACGAACACCGTCGCGCGCTCGGCCTCGAGCGCCCGCGCGATCCGGCTCCCCATCTCGCGCAACAGATCGTCGAGGCCCACCTCGCGGTGCAGGCGCGAGCCGAGATCGAGCAGCAAGGAGAGTCGGTCGTCCTTCACGCGCGAGCGCAGCGTAGCGCCATCGCTCACGCCGCGCGGCTCCGAACCGCCGCGCCGACCTCGACCGTGAGCCCCTCGCGCGCCGCGACCGTGTCCGGGAACGACGCGCGCGCGCGCTGCACGATCTCGGCGACGCCGGCGTCGGTGCGGCGCGGATCGTGGTGAAACAGCGCGAGCGTCCCCACGCCCGCCGCCCGCGCCAGCTCGACGCCCGCCGCGAACGTCGAGTGCCCCCAGCCGGTGCGCGGCGGCCCGAGCTCTCCCGCGTACTCCTCGGGCGTGTACTGCGCGTCGTAGATCAACAGATCCGCCCCGCGCGCGAGCCGCAGCAGGCGCGGATCGACGCACGCGAAGTGCTCGGTGTCCGTCGCGAACACGACGCTCTTGCCGCCGCTCGACAGGCGGAACGCGTAGACCGGGTCCGGGTGGTTCAGCGTCGCGGTCTCGATCTCGAGATCGCCCACTGTCAGCCGCTCGGCCGGCGCGAGCTCGCGGCACACGACCCTCGACGGGAGGCTCCCGAACGCGACCGGGAACATCGGCGGCGTCATCTGGCGCGCGAGCACGTCGCGCAGCGGGGCGCCGTGGCCGCCGCTCACGAACGTCACGTTGCACCCCGGCATGTACAGCGGCGCGAAGAACGGGATCCCCATCACGTGATCCCTGTGCTCGTGCGACAGGAGCAGCGTCGTGTCGCGGTGCTCGCCGCGCGCGACGAGCGCGTCGCCGAGCGCGCGCAGCCCCGAGCCCGCGTCGAGCACGACGCGCGTCGTCGGCGTCGTCACCTCGACGCACGAGGTGTTGCCGCCGACGAGCGCGGTGTCGGGCCCCGGCGACGGCAAGCTGCCGCGAACACCCCAGAATCGAACCGTGAGCTTCGTGTCTTCCATCGTTCGTGTCTCCATGTCCGGAGAAGATGCAGCGCGCGTGCCGTGCGAAATCTCGGCGCAGAGCGGGCCCCTCACCCCGTCGCTGCTCCACGGTGGAGCACCGCCGTGTCGCGGTGGAGCAGGCGCGGCTGGGTGCGGCTGGGCGCGCGCGTCGCGACTTGGTAGGGTCCGCCGATGGGCAACCACGGCCTCGCGCCGCGATCGACCAGCGCGATGTGGTGGGTCGTGTTCGCGGCGATGGCGTGCGGCGACGCCGCGACCAAGCCGCGCCTCACGCCCTACGATCCGGGCGGCGGCGCGGGCGCGGGCGGCGACGGGCCGCGGTGCACGTTCTTCGCGCCGCCGAAGGCGACCGATCCGTCGACCTGCGCCGAGGCCGCCACGCTCGGCTCCTATGTCGGGTGCGAGTACTGGCCCACTGTCACCGCGAACCCTGTGTGGAAAGAATTCGATTTTGCCGTGGCCATCGCCAACAACGGCGGCGAGGTCGCCCACGTGGCGGTCGATGGCGGGGGGCTCTCACCGACCTCGGTCGAGGTGCCGCCCGGGCAGCTCGTCCCCATCTATTTTCCGTGGGTGTCCTCGCTGAAGGGGAGCGACGCCGACGCGTGCGGCAGGAGCCCGTCGATGAGCGCCTCGGTCGTCGCGAAGGCGGGCGCGTACCACCTGGTGAGCGACCGCCCCATCACTGTCGTCCAGTACTCGGCGCTCGAGTACCGGGGTCAGGGAGGCCCGCCGGGCAAGGACTGGTCCTCCTGCGAGGGCAACCAGGTGTGCGCCGACGTCGGCAAGGCGGTGGGCTGCTTCTCGTTCTCCAATGACGCGTCGCTGCTGCTGCCGACGAGCGCGCTCGGCAAGAGCTACCGTGTGGCGGCGCCGCCGTCGGCGAAGCAGGGCTCGATGTCGAGCTTCGTCGCGCTCACGGCGACCGCCGACGGGACGGCCGTCACCGTCAAGCTGGGCGCGGGCGCGTCGGTGCGCGCCGGCGGCGTGGTCGCCGCGACGGGGCCGGGCGGCGTCGTGTCGCTGTCGCTCGATCGCGGCGACGTGGCGGAGCTCGTCGGCGGTGATGGCGCCGAGTGGTCGGGCTCGACCGTCGTCGCGAGCGCGCCGCTGCAGGCGATCGTCGGCACGCCGTGCGCGCAGGTGCCCGAGGGCACGATGGCGTGCGACCACCTCGAAGAGTCGCTGTTCCCCGCCGAGGCGTGGGGTCGCCACTATTTCGTGGCGGCTCCGACGGGGCCGAAGGGCAAGGGGACCGGGCATTTCCTCCGCATGCACGGCGCGTTCGACGGCACGGCGTTGACCTACCGACCGTCGAAGCCTGCCGGCGCGCCCGATACGCTCGACGCCGGGCAGGTCG
The DNA here is from genome assembly GCA_963169165.1 of Myxococcota bacterium. Lineage (GTDB taxonomy): Bacteria > Myxococcota_A > Polyangia > Polyangiales > Polyangiaceae > JADLFU01. Next base: position 4,592 of record CAUJFL010000072.1, read on the forward strand.
TCGACGTCGATGGCTGGCAACACCCGACCAGCATGAACTTCGAGGTGGTGGGCTCGTCGCCGTTCGCCATCTCGGCGTATCTACCGGGGGCGGCGCTGCTCGATCCGTCGAGCCCGTCGGGCAGCGAGCGCGGGGACCCCTCGCTGACCTTCGTCGTGCCGGTGGAGCAGTACCGAGAACGCTACGTCTTCCTCGCGCCCAACGACTATGATCTCTCGTACCTCGATCTCGTCGTGCCGGACGGCGCGGCGCTGACGCTCGACGGCGCCGAGGTCACCGCGACGCGCAGCTATGTCGGTGACGGCTGCTACGCGACCGCGCGCGTGCCGCTCGCGAAGACGGGCGTCCACGAGCTCGTCTCGACGCTGCCCGTGGGCGCGCAGCTGGTCGGCTACGGCGCGTACACGAGCTATCAGGTGCCGGCGGGCGTGAACCTCATCCCGATCGCGCCCGGGGTCGAGCCCGACTGACGCTCGTCGGCAAAGGTGCCGAGCGCCGGACCTCGTGATACTCGTGGGGGATGCGAAGCCTCTTCACGCGCGGATCTCTGGCTGCCTTGTCCTTCTCGTCCCTCGCGGCCGTGGTCGGCGCGTGCGGCAGCGACGCCTCGGGGTCCAAGTTCGACGACGTCCCCGACGGCCAGGGAGGGAGCGCGCAGGGCGGCGCGGTCCAGGGCGGCGGCGCCCAGCAGGGCGGCAGCGCGCAAGGCGGCAAGGGGGGCGGCCTCATCGGCGGCGGCGCGGCCGGCGCGGCCCCCACGGGCGATCCCAACACATGTGAGGGCGCCGCGTCGCTGAAGTCGTACGTGGGGTGCGACTACTGGCCGACGGTGACCGCCAACAACGTGTGGTCGACCTTTGACTATGCAGTGATCGTCGCCAACGCCGGCAACGAGCCCGCCGACGTCGTGGTCGAGCAGGGCGGCAAGCAGATGGCGACGGCGACGGTCGCGCCCAACAGCCTCGAGAAGATCTACCTGCCGTGGGTGCCCACGCTGAAGGGGCCCGACGCCGACAGCTGCGGCTCGGCCAAGCCGCTCGGCGGCACGCTGGGCGCGGTGAAGGGCGCGTACCACCTCACCGCGACGCGCCCCGTGACCGTCTACCAGTTCAACGCGCTCGAGTACAAAGGCGCCGGCGGCCCGGCCGGGAAGAGCTGGGCGAGCTGCGCCGGCAACAAGCCGTGCGACAACCCGCTGTCACCCAGCTACGGCGCGAAGATCGGCTGCTTCTCCTTCAGCAACGACGCCTCTATCCTGCTGCCGAGCACGGCCATGACTGGCAACTATCGCGTCACGGCGCGCAGGGGCTGGCCGGCGGCCAACATGGGCGGCTACATCGCGATCACCGGCACCGCCGACGGGACCCAGGTGAAGATCAAGCTCTCCGGCACCGCCAAGATCCTCGGCGGCGCCGGCATCGCCGCCGCGGGCGCGGGCGCCGTGGTCCAGTTCACGTTCAACCAGGGAGACGTGCTCGAGCTCGTCGGCGATCCTGCCTCCGATCTCTCGGGCTCGCTCGTGCAGGCGTCGGCCCCGGTGCAGGTGTTGACCGGCATGCCGTGCGCGCAGGCGCCGGACGGCGTGCAGGCGTGCGACCACCTCGAGGAGACGGTGTTCCCCGCCGAGACGCTGGGCAAGCACTATTTCGTCACGCCGATGACGGGTCCCAAGGGCAACCCGCCCGGACACATCGTCCGCATCTACGGCAACGTCGACGGCACGCAGCTCACGTACAAGCCGTCGAAGCCGGCCGGGGCGCCGTCGACCATCAGCGCGGGCCAGGTCGTCGAGCTCTCGGGCACCGTGAAGACGAGCTTCGAGGTCGAGGGCGATCACGAGTTCGCGGTCGGCACCTTCATGCCAGGGGCCGAAATTCTCGATCCCAACGCGGGCGCCGGCAAGGAGCTCGGCGATCCGTCGATGAGCATGGTGACCGCGGTCGAGCAGTACCGCACCAAGTATGTGTTCCTCGCGCCCGACGACTACGACGTGTCCTACGCCGACCTGCTGGTCCCGGACGGCGCGGCGATGAAGCTCGACGGCGCCGCGGTGACGGTGCCGGTCACGCCGATCGCCTCTGGGTTCGGCATCGCCCGCGTCAAGCTGGCCGCGGGGCAGAAGGGCGCGCACACGCTCGAGTCGGACAAGCCGGTCGGGGTGCAAGTGATGGGGTACGGCAGCTACACCAGCTACCAGTATCCGGGCGGGCTCAACCTCATCGCCATCGCGCCGCCCCCGCCAGACATCGAGTGACGCGGCGGCCCGCGCCCCGCGGGGCCGCGCCCGTGGTACCGACGACCGATGGCCAGCCTCCCGGCGATCGGAGCGGACGCGCTGTATGTCGTCGACCTCTCGGGGTACGTGTTCCGCGCGTACCACGCGATCGCGACGCCGCTGTCGAGCCCATCGGGCGAGCCGACCCACGCGACGCTCGGCACCGTGACGATGCTGCAGCGCCTCGTCAGCGACAGGCGACCGCGGCGGATGGTGCTGGCGATGGACTCGCGCACGCCGTCGTTTCGCAAGGAGCTCTACGCCGACTACAAGGCGACCCGCCCGCCCGCGCCGCCCGATCTCCGCCAGCAGATGGCGCGCTGCGAGGAGCTCGGCCGCGCGTCGGGGATGGCCGTGGCGCAGCGCGACGGCGTCGAGGCCGACGACGTGATCGCGACCCTCGTGCGCGAGGCGCGCGCGGCGGGCCTCCCCGTCGTGATCGTCTCGTCCGACAAGGATCTGATGCAGCTCGTCGGCGACGACGTCGTGCTGTGGGACACGATGCGCAACAAGGTCTACGGCCCCGTCGAGGTGAAGGAGAAGCTCGGCGTGCTGCCCGAGCGGGTCGGAGATTTGCTCGCGCTGACCGGCGACTCGTCGGACAACGTGCCCGGCGTGCCGTCGGTGGGGCCGAAGACCGCGACCGAGCTGCTGTCGCAGTTCGCGTCGATCGACGAGCTCTACGCGCGCCTCGACGCGCTGCCGGCCAACAAGAAGAGGCTCCGCGAGGCGCTGGCGACCCACGAGGCGGACGCGCGGCTGTCGCGCGAGCTCGTGACGCTGAAGGACGACGTGGCGCTCGACCTCTCGCTCGAAGGCACCCTGCTCGGCGCGCCCGATGTGCCCCGCCTGCGCGCGCTGTTCCGCGAGCTCGGCTTCTCTCGGCAGCTCGCGGCGCTGCCGTCCGACGCCGCTGCCAGGGTCGAAGCCGCCGCGCCGACCTCCACGCCCCGCGAGGCCGCCCCGAGGCGCGACGCGCGCCCCGCGACGACGGCGCTCGCGAGGGACGAGGCCGCGCTCGTCGCGTTCGCCGCTCACGCGGTGAGCGCAGAGCGGGTCACGGTCAGGCTCGTCGTCACGCAGCACGACGCGATGCGCGCCGAGCTCGTCGGCGTCGGGCTGCGCGCGGGCGATCGCTCCGTGTACGTGCCGACAGGGCACCGGCGGCTCGACGCGGGGACGCAGGTGTCGCTCGCGGCGCTCGAGGCGCTTCGACCGGCCCTCGCGCGGCCGCTCTCGGGGCATGACCTCAAGCGCGACACGGTCGTGCTGCGGCGGCTGGGCCTCGCCCCGGGGCCGCACGCGTTCGACGTCGCGCTGGCCGCGTTCCTGCTCGATCCCGAGGCGCGCCTCGAGCTGCCCGCGCTCGCCGAGTCGCGCCTGTCGGTCTCGCTGTCGTCGCTCGACGCCCTCGCGAAGCCCGCGCGCGGCAAGGCGCTGGCGGTCGATCAGCTCGACGTCGACGAGGTCGCGCGCGTCGTGTTCGCCGAGCTCGACGCGCTGCCCCCGCTCGCCGACGAGCTGTCCCAGCGCGTCGAGGAGGCCGGCCTCACCAAGGCGTTGACCGAGCTCGAGCTGCCGATCTCCGAGCTGCTGGTCGACGTCGAGCTCGCGGGCGTGAAGGTCGACACCGCGTCGCTCGCCGAGATCGGCGCGCTCTGTGAGACGGAGCTCGCCGCCCTCGAGAAGCGCGCCCACGAGAGCGCGGGGCACGCTTTCAACGTCGGCAGCCCGCGGCAGCTCGAGACGGTGCTGTTCGACGAGCTCGGCCTGCGCGTCGTCAAGCGCACGAAGACCGGTCGCTCGACCGATCACGAGGTGCTCGAGGCGCTCTCCGACGAGCACCCGCTGCCCGCGATCATCCTCGAGCACCGGCAGATCGCGAAGCTCGAGGGCACGTACATCCAGGCGCTGCCGCAGCAGGTGCTCGCGGCGACGGGGCGCGTACACACGACCTTCGCGCAGACCGTGGCGGCGACCGGGAGGCTGTCCTCCGTCGAGCCCAACCTTCAGAACATACCCATCAGGACCGAGCTGGGGCGCCGCATCCGCGCCGCGTTCGTCGCGGAGCCAGGCAACCTGCTGCTGTCGGCCGACTACTCGCAGATCGAGCTGCGGGTGCTGGCGCACCTGTCGGGTGACCCCGTGCTGGTCGACGCGTTCACGACGGGCGAGGACATCCACTCGCGCACCGCGCGGGAGATCTTCGACAAGCCCGCCGACGCCGTCACGGCGGACGAGCGCCGCGCCGCGAAGACGATCAACTTCGGCGTCATCTACGGGATGGGCGACAGCGCCCTCGCGAAGCGCCTGGGCATCTCGCGGAAGGAGGCGGCCGGGTTCATCGACGCGTACTTCAAGCGGTACGCGGGGGTGCGCGCGTTCCTCGATCGCGTCGTGTCGACCGCGCGCGCGACCGGGAGCGTCTCGACGCTGTCGGGGCGGCGGCGGTTCCTGCCCGATCTGTCGCACGCCAACCGCGCCGTGCGGCTCGCCGCCGAGCGCGTCGCGCAGAACACGCCGATCCAGGGCACCGCGGCCGATCTCTTGAAGCTCGCGATGCTCGCGCTCCGGACGCCGCCGTCGCCTGGCGCGCGGATGATCCTCACCGTCCACGACGAGCTGGTCTTCGAGCTGCCCGAGGCCGAGGTCGACGGCGCGCGCGCCGTGGTCAAGCGGGCGATGGAAGGCGTCGTCACGCTCGCCGTGCCGCTCGTGGTCGACACCTCGGCGGGGCCGTCGTGGGCGAAGTGATAGGCTCGTCGACCGCATGACGCGCCTCTCCGCGCCCATCTTTCGCTTCAACGACGATCGCCGCTCGCTGGTCGAAGAGGTCGTGCGCCGCGTGACCCGCGGGCGCCGAGAGCCGCAGGAGACGCTCGGCGACGCCATCTACCACGAGGTCCGCCGGCTCACGGCGACCGCGCCGAGCAGCGACGAGCTGAGCGCGTGGCGCGCGCTCGCGCGGCGCGTCGGCGACATGACCACGGGCGAGCTCGAGCGCGAGGTCGAGGCGCTCGCCCGGAGGCACGCGTGGGACGTCGCGGGCAATTTCGATCCGCGCGTGTACGGGGTCGCGACGCGCCTGATGCCGCCCGTGCTCGGCGCGCTGGTCGCGCCGATGACCACGATGACGTCGATGCGAAGGCTGGTGGACGCGGCGGCGCTCGGCGATCGCATCACCGTCGAGGGCGAGATCTCGCGGGTCCACGCGCTCTCCGAGCTCGGCACGGTGGTGTACGTGCCGACGCACCTGTCCAACATGGACAGCATCGTGTTTGGCTACGCGCTCGAGCGGGCAGGGCTCCCGCCCGCGACCTACGGCGCCGGCAAGAACCTCTTCACCAACCCGGTGCTGTCCTTCTTCATGCACAACCTCGGGGCATACAAGGTCGACAGGCGGCTGCGCCACGCGCTCTACAAGGACGTGCTGAAGACCTACTCGTGCGTGCTGCTCGAGCGCGGGTACCACTCGCTGTTCTTCCCCGGCGGCACGCGCTCGCGCTCGGGCGGCGTCGAGCGACGGCTCAAGCTCGGCCTCGCGGGCACCGGCGTCGAGGCGTTCGTCCGCACGACGCTCGCGGGCGCCCCGCAGCGGGTGTTCTTCGTGCCGGCGACCATCGCCTACCTCGTCACGCTCGAGGCCGAGACGCTCATCGAGGACTTCCTCCACGAGTCGGGCAAGAGCCGCTACATCATCGAGGACGACGAGTCGTCGCGCTGGGAGAAGGTCGCGAGCTTCTCCAACAAGCTCCTGAAGCACGACGGCGGCGTGGTCGTGCGCTTCGGCGCGCCGCTCGATCCGTTCGGCAACCCCGTCGACGATCACGGCGACAGCCTCGGGCCGCGCGGCCAGGCGGTGGACCCCCGCACCTACATCACCGATCGCCGCGGCGAGGTCGCGCACGACGCCGATCGCGACGCCGAGTACACGCGACAGCTCGGCGACGCGATCTGCCGCTCGTTCGCGGACAACACCGTCGTGCTCGCCACCCACCTGGTGGCGGCCGCGATGATGAACCGCCTCCGCGCGTCGGCTGGCACCGATGACATCTTCACGCTGCTGCGCGTGCGCCAGCGGGTCCCCGTCCCTCGCCACGAGGTCGCGCGCGACGTCGCGGCGCTGCGCGACAGGGTGCTCGAGCTCGATCGCGCGGGGCGCGCGCTGCTCGGGCGGAGCCTCCGCGCGGCGACCGGCGACGAGATCCTCGGCGAGGCGATCAGGGCGTGGCGCGGGGCCCACGCGTCGACCGTCATCGAGGAGCGCGGAGGGGAGCTCGCGATCGGCGGCGCGCCGCTGGTCTTCTACTATCAGAACAGGCTGGCGGCCCACGGCGTCGCGCTCGACGTGCTCGCCCCGCGCCGCGCCGACGGAGCGCTGTCATGAACCCGCGCGGGGTCTGCGTGCTAGGCGGCGGGCCGTGGGGACGCGCCCTGGCCTCGGCGGCGGCGCGCGCGGGGAGCCACGTCACGCTGGTGACGAGGCGCGTAGAGGCGCCCCCCGAGGGCGTGGCGGTGGCGACCGAGCCGCGCGTCGCCGCCGAGCACGCGCTGACAGTCATCGCGGTGCCGAGCGCTCACGTGCGCGCGGCCGCCGCCGACCTCGCCCCGCACCTCTCGGGTGCGCACTACCTGGTGCACGGTGTGCGCGGGCTCGCGGGCGACGCGCTGGCGACAGTGTCAGAGGTGCTCAGCGAAGAGACGCCGGCGCGGCGCCTCGGCGCGCTCGGAGGCCCCGTGCTCGCCGCCGAGCTGGCCGAGGGGACGCCCAGCGTGATGGTCGTCGGCTCGAGGTTTCGCGAGGTGATCGAGCTGGTGCGCGAGCGGTTCGGCACCGACACGCTGCGTTTGTATGGTACCAAAGATCTGCGCGGCCTCGAGTGGGCGTCGGCCTTGACTGGCTGCTACGCGATCGCGCTCGGCTACGCGCTCGGCGCGGCCGCGGCGCCCGGGCTGGTCGCCGCGTTCACCACGCGCGTGGTGCACGAGGCCGCGCGGATCGCGTACGCGGCGGGTGGCGAGTCGGCGACCGCGCTCGGGCTCGGCGGCCTGGGCGACCTGCTCGCGGCGTCGGGGCAGGCGACGCGGCCCGAGATCCTGATCGGGCGCGCGCTCGCGTCGGGCGCGTCGGTAGAGGACGCCGCGCACGCGACCGGCGAGCGCGTCGAGGCGGTCTCGCTGTTGCCGCGCGTCGCCGCGTGGAGCGCCGCGGCTGGGGTGCGCGTCCCCATCCTCGCCGCGCTCGTCGGGGCCCTGCGCGGTGACACCCCGAAAGAGGAGCTCATCCGGGCGTTGATGAGCGCGCCGATGGTGGAGTGACGCGAGCCACGGCAGCGGCTCCGAGCGGGCTGGACGGCTCGGCGCGGACCGGGGTCGACGACGACCTCGGCCTGTCGAGCCCGGACCCTCTCCAGGCCGCGGTGAGCCGCCACCGCTGCCGGGCCGTCCCTCTCCGAGCTGGGGTGTGCGGCTGGGTCACTGTGTAACCGTCTTGCCTCGGCTCGAGCCCCCGCGCGGCCCGCGCGTGCAGCGCGGCGCGCCGCTCCAGGCCTTGGCACACCGCCTGCTTTCTGCGCGCCGCATGGGTCGATTTCGCGTCATGCTGGCGTCGCTGCTGCTCCCGTGGATGCTCGGCGCCGGAGGATCGCCGGAGGACGAGGGAGAGCGCGAGTTTCGCTGCGAGGAGGCGATCGCGCACGCAGAGACCTGCTGTCCCGAGGTGCACGCCAAGCGGTTCTACTGCTCCGAGCGCGCCTCCGATGGCTGCGTGGACACGTGCGACTCTCGACCGGTGTTGTCGCTCTCCGAGGCAGAGTGTGTGCGCGATCTCGCGTGCGACAGGATGCGCGAGCTGGGGGTCTGCGCCGCGCTCGTGGCGCTCGAGGGCGCGACCTCGTGCGAGAGAACGTCGGCGCTCGGCGGCGGAACATGTCAATGAAGGCGTTCGGCGCCGTGCTGGTCGCCTCGCTCGGCCTGACGTCACGCGCGCTCGCCGACGGCGGGGCCAGCGCGGCCGCCGGGCCCTCCGCTCCGAGCCGGGACTCGATCCTGACGTTGGGTGCGCAGGGGCGACGGATCTACGGCACGCCGACGTGGCTCGGCGTGGCCCGCGTGGGCGCCGTGTTTCGCAGGTTCGACCTCGTGATGGAGGGCGGCCGGGGACAGACGAGCTCGTCGCTGCTGGTCAACGATTTCGCGCTGTCGACCTTCGTGCGAGGCGAGGTCCTGCCCGGCGTCAGGTTCGGCTTCAGCGCGGCGGTCGGCCGCCTCAGCGTCGAGCGCGTGACGAACGCCAGCGCGCTCAACCTCTGGTATTCCCGGCTCGGCGCG